>JABBOB010000001.1:0-92558 GCA_019352055.1 Acidobacteriota bacterium | reverse complement strand
CACCGCCGCCTCCCGCAGCCGCAGCGCCCGCCGGGGGTAGCCGAGGCGCCCCCAGGCACGCAGCACCTCGGCCGGAGGTGCCGCGGCCAGGTCGGCCGGGTTCGGCCAGCGACGCAGCCACTGCTCGAGGATCGGCACGACCCGGGCCACCTGGGTCTGCTGCAGCATGAACTCCGACACCAGCGTGCCCCAGGCGCTGAACCCCGGTCGTCGCCACGGCAGGTCGCGCGCGTGCTCGGCGAACCAGTCGGTGACGAGCCGGGGGTCCAGCGCGGTCACGCCAGCCGCTTCTCGAGCACCCCGTCGCGCTCGACGAAGCCGCGCCCGGCAGCGAACGCGAGCACGCCGGGCGTGACGGCCTCGGCGAGGAGGCGGAGCCCGCCCGTCCCGGCTGCGAGCCGCTCGGCGTGGTCGAGCAGGGCTCCGCCCACCCCGCCGCCCCGCTCGGCGGGGTCGATCGTGAAGGCCTCGATGCGGACGTGATCCGGGTGGGGCCACAGCACCATCACCCCGGCGATCCGGTCGTCGGCGACCGCGACGAACGCCCCCAGTGCGGAGATCACCGTCGACCAGTCGAGCCGCGCGGCACGCGGCCCCGAGCGCTCGACCAGCCGCTCGATCTCGGCCACATCGGCCTCCCTGGCCTGCTGCACGCGGGTGGTCGTCATCGGCATCGAGCGTAGGCGGCTACCGTCGGGAGCATGGCCCGATGGCAGCCCGCCCGTGCGGACGTGATCGCCGAGTACGCGCGCGAGGTCCTGCAGGTGCATCCGCGCGGCCGCATCGTGGTCGGCCTCGACGGCGTCGAGGATCCGGAAGGCGACCCGGTCTCGGCCAGGGAGCGCTTCGGCGCCGACCTCGCCGCCGCGTTCGCCGCGGAAGGCGTGCCGGCGGTCGCCCTGCCGATGGGCCGGTTCGCGGTCCGGCCCCGGGCGGCGTCGCCCGACCGGTTCTTCGACGAGACCGCGTTCCGTGCGGAGGTGCTGACGCCGTTCCGGAGCGGCCGGCTCGACGGCGCATCCGCGGAGCGCGCGGTGCTGGTCGTGTCGGGACCATTCCTCCACCTCGGCGACCTCGCCGGGATCTGGCACACGAGCGCCTGGTTGCAGCTGCCGCGCGAGGCCGCAGCGGAGCACGATGGGGCCCGCCTCCCCGGCGGGGACCCCGCACCGTGGGCGGCGCTCGTCGACCTGGCGTTCCGTCGCCTCGACGCACGCAAGCTCGCCAACGCCAGCTTCGACCTCACCGACGCCGAGCACCCGCGGCGCCGCTTCGAGGACGCCTGCTGACCGGGTCCGCTAGCCCAGCAGGAGCCGGCCGGCTTCGTCCGGCGGCAGGAACGTCCCGCTCGACGAGGTGCGGTGCACGAGGTCGACGAGACGTCCGTTGACGGGTGTCGGCACGCGGAGCCGCGCCCCGGCCTCCACGACCGCTCCAGACAGGTGGTCGATCTCCGTCGGGCGGCCGCGGCGGATGCTCTGCAGCGTGCTGCCGGGGTTCGGCACGGCCCCCATCCGCTGGAGCACCCCGCGGCGCAGCACCCGGCCGGCGAGGGGGAGCGGCAGCAGGTCGAGCGTACGGATCAGCGCCGGCGACAGCGCCGGCAGCCCTTCCAGCCGGACCCCGTCCGCCCGGGCGACCCGGATCGTCTCGCGCATCGCCGCAGCGAGCGCGACGGTCAGCGGGCCCGAGCCGAGCGCCTCCTGCAGCCCGAGCCCGGTGATCGCGGGCGCCGCGTTCAGCTGGTTCACGACGAGCTTCGACCACTGCAGCCCCGCGAGGTCCCGTGCGGTGCGCACCTCGGCGACGGCGCCGAGCACCGCCGCCGCCCGGCCGAGGTCGAGGAGGGTCGCCGAGCCGGGCGCCAGCACGGTCACCCCGGCGGCCGTCACGGTCACGACACCGGGGGTGAGGAAGGAGGCCGCGATCATCGAGGAGGCCCCGATGAGCGGCGAGGTCGGCAGGGCGCGCGCGAGCGACTGCGGCCCACGCAGCCCGTTCTGGACGACGACGACCGGCACCCCGGCGAGCACCGAGGCGTTCTGCGCCGCCGCGGCCGGGGCGTCCTGCGCCTTGACGGCGAGCAGCGCCAACTCGGGCGCGTCGGCCAGCGCCGGCCCAGCGGCGACATGCGCGACCGTATCGCCGTAGGCGCCCTCCAGGCGCAGCCCGCGCGCGCGGATCGCGTCGAGCTGCTCGCCCCGCGCGGTGACGACGACCTCGTGGCCAGCGCGGTCCAGCAGTGCCGCGAACGTGCCGCCGAGCGCACCCGCGCCGATGATGCCGATCCGCACGTGACGAGCGTAGGCAGTGCCGGATGGGACGATGGTCCGGTGACCGCCGGCCTCCTCCTCCTGGACAAGCCCGTCGGCCCCACCTCGCACGATCTCGTGCAGCGGACGCGCCGGCTCGCCGGCACTCGTCGCGTGGGCCACGCAGGCACCCTCGATCCGGCGGCGAGCGGGCTGATGATCCTCGGGGTCGACGGCGCGACGCGGCTGCTCACGTACCTCGTCGGCCTGGACAAGACCTACACGGCCACGATCCGGCTCGGATCCGCGACGACCACGGACGATGCGGAGGGAGCGCCGCTCGGCGATCCCGCGCCCCTCACCGACGCGATCCGGGCGCGGATCCCGGAGGAGGTCGCTGCCCTGAGCGGGGAGATCGACCAGGTGCCGTCGTCCGTGAGCGCGGTCCACGTGGACGGGCGGCGCGCGCACGAGCGCGTCCGCGCGGGGGAGACCGTCGACCTGCCGTCCCGACGTATCACGATCCGGCGGTTCGAAGTGCTCGCGACCCGCGACGACGAGCTCGACGCGGTCGTCGAGTGCAGCTCCGGCACCTACATCCGCGCGCTCGCCAGGGACCTGGGCGCCCGTCTCGGGGTGGGAGGGCACCTCACCGCGCTGCGGCGCACCCGCGTCGGCCCGTTCGACGTCGCCGACGCCGGTGCGCTCGAGGACCCGCTGCCGCTCCGCAGCCCGGCGGACGTCGCGGCGAGGCTCTTCCCCGTGCTCGTGCTCGACGAGGCGGAGCGCATCGCGCTCCGGCAGGGCAAGCGCCTCCCCACCGGGCTCGCGGACGCGCCGGTCGTGGCGGCGGTCGGCGGCGACGGCGCGCTCATCGGTCTCGTGGAGATCCAGGGAGGCCGCTCCCGGGTGCTCATGAACCTGGCGACCGAGGGGACCGCGGCGTGATCCTCGGCTTCACGACCGTCGCAGCGATCATCGCCGGTGTGGCCGCCCTGCTGGGGCTCGGGCTCGGGCTCGCCGGCCGCAAGCCCTCCGACGTGTCGCTCGCAGGGCCGGCGGTCGTCGAGCTGACGCTGCTCGCCCAGCTCGTGATCGCGATCGTGGCGCCCTTCGTCGGCAACCCGCCCACCGGCAGCATCGCCGAGTTCTACGCGTACCTGATCTCGGCGCTCGTCATCCCGCCGGCCGCGATCTTCTGGGCGTTGACCGAACGGACCCGGTGGTCCGTGGTCGTCGTGGGCATCGCCTGCTTCGCGGTGGCCGTGATGTTCGTGCGGATGCAGATCATCTGGACGGTGCAGGGCGCATGATCCGACCACCCGTCCGGCCGGGAACTGCAAGAATCCCAGGGCGATGACCGAGACGAAGCCCGCCCGTCCGAGGACCAGCGGTGCCGGCCGAACCCTGATCGTCTTCTACTTCGTCATGTGGATCGCCGCGATCGCCCGCAGCGTCTACGAGATCGTCGTCCACTTCGATGTGGCGCCCCTCGCGTACCTCCTGTCCCTGTTCGCCGGGATCGTGTACCTGATCGCCACGATCGCGCTGATCACCCCGGGGCGCACCGCATTCCGGGTCGCCCAGGTGACCATCACGATCGAGCTGGTCGGCGTCCTCGTCGTCGGCGCGATCTCCGTGATCGACCTCTCGCTGTTCCCGTTCTCCGGCGATCGCAGCACGGTGTGGGCGTACTTCGGGCTCGAGTACCTGCTGATCCCGCTCGCCCTCCCGATCCTCGGCCTGCTCTTCCTCCGCAGCCAGCGCGCCGTGTTCGCGCGGGAGGCGTGAGGGTGCAGCGCTTCACCGGGATCGAGTCGGTCCCTGCCGGGTTCGGCCCGTCCGCGGTGACGATCGGCAAGTTCGACGGCCTGCACACCGGTCACCGCGTCGTCATCGACGACCTGCTCGACCTCGCGGGCGACGACCTGGCGCCGGTGGTGGTCACCTTCGACCGGAACCCGCTCGAGGTGCTCCGCCCCGACCGCTGCCCTGCGCCCCTCGTCGGCCTGGATCAGAAGCTCGAGCTGCTCGAGTCGGTCGGTGTCGCCGCGACCGTGGTGCTCCGCTTCGACGAGGCGCTCGCGGCGATCGAGCCCGAGGCGTTCGTCCTGGACCTGCTGCTCGGTCCGCTCGGCATGCGCCGGCTGCTCGTCGGCGACGACTTCCGGTTCGGCCACCACGGCCGCGGCGACGTGGCCCTGCTCGAGCGGATGGGCGCCGAGCACGGCTTCGCGGTCCGGGTGCAGCGGCAGGTGACGAGGCAGTCGCGGCGCGTCTCGTCGACCTGGATCCGCGAGCTGCTCGGTGCCGGCGCCATCGAGGAGGCGGCCGAGCTGCTCGGGCGCCCGCCCGCGGTCCGCGGCGAGGTGGTCCACGGCGCGCACCGCGGTCGCGAGCTCGGCTTCCCGACCGCGAACCTCGCGCAGCAGTCCGACGGCATGATCCCAGCGGACGGCGTGTACGCCGGCCGGCTCGTCGACCGCGCGATCGACCCGCCCGCCGTCTACGCGGCGGCGATCTCGGTGGGCAGCAACCCGACGTTCGACGGCGTCCCGCCGAAGCAGGTGGAGGCGCACGTGCTCGACGAGACGCTCGACCTGTACGGGCACGTCGTGGACGTCGAGTTCACCCACCGCATCCGGGGCCAGGTCGCCTACGAGGGCATCGACCCGCTGATCGCGCAGATCGCGGTCGACGTGGATCAGGTCCGCGCGCTGCAGCACTGATCCGCCCGGACGGGGGATCAGTAGGAGGAGCCGTCCGTCGCCCCGGAGGTGCTGCCCGTGGTGACGAGGCGCTGCACGTCGCGGAGGATCGTGTCGGTCGCGCTGGTGCCGAACCGGTCGACGCCGATCGCGCGCATCTCGAGGAGGGTGTCGAGCCCTCGAACGCCGCCCGACGCCTTCACCCGGACGGCGAGGGAGACCGCGCCCCGCATCAGGCGGAGGTGGTGCAGCGTCGCGCCCCCGCCCGCGAACCCGGTCGACGTCTTCACGAAGGAGGCACCGGCCGCCTCGGCGGCCTTCGATCCCGCCACCACGGCGTCGTCGCTGAGGAACGCGGTCTCGAGGATGACCTTGACGACGCGGCCCTCCGCGACCGCGACGACGGCGGCGATGTCGTCCGTGACCGCGGCGATGTCGCCGCTGCGCAGGCGGCCGATGTGCAGCACCATGTCGAGCTCGGACGCGCCGTCGTCGAGGGCCCTGCGGCTCTCCGCCGTCTTGGCTGCGGTGGACGTCGACCCGTGCGGGAAGCCGATGACCGTGCCGGTCGCGACCGGCGTGCCGGCGAGGCGGGCGACGGATCGGGCGACGTCGGAGGGGCGCACGCAGACGCTGAACACGGCCCAGCGGGCCGCGACGTCGAGGTCGGCGGCGACCTCGGCGTCCGTCAGCTCCGGCTTCAGGATCGCGTGGTCGATGAGCGCGGCGATGGATTCGACGGTGGGGGTCTCCTGGGCGGGCACGGCGGGCCAGCCTACGCGCCGACGTTTGGCCCGCTCAGGACGGCGCCCTAGCCTGGCCGGGTGAGCGACTCCGAAGCACTCCCGCCCGACGCCGCGCCTGGAGGACCGCTCGTCCTGCTCGGTGACAGCCTCACGCAGGCGGGCCCGTGGGATCGGGCGTTCCCCGACCTGGAGGTCGTCAACGCCGGCGTCGCCGGTGACACGACGGCCGACATCGCCGCACGCCTGGACGACGTCATCGCCGCACGGCCCGCGACGGTCGTCGTGATGGCGGGCACGAACGAGTCCCGGCGGGCCACCGTCGAGCAGGTCGTCCGCGGGCTCGAGGAGATCATGTTCCAGCTGCGGCACGAGCTGCCCGACGCCCGGCTCGTCGTGTGCTCGGTGCTGCCGCGCGAGCGGGAGCGGGCCGACTGGATCCGCGAGGTGAACATCCACGTGCGGCAGTTCGCCGGCACGGTCAAGGCGGAGTTCCTCGACCTGTGGCCCATGTTCGCGGAGGAGGACGGGGAGCTGCGAGCAGACCTGACGACCGACCGTCTCCACCTGACCGAGGCCGGGTACGACACCTGGGCCGAGGAGCTCCGGCGACTGCTCGGCTGAGCGACCCGCGAGTCGCGGCGATCTCGCAGCCGACCAGGTGTTCGACCGGATCGGGCGGCCGGTAGCATCGCCCTCAGCACCGCCCCCTCCGGGGCGCCGCCAGACGACGCCGACCCTGTCGACCACAGGACGAGCGGCAGGAGGACCGTCAGCGAAGCTCCACGACCTCGAGGGGGGACCCCGCCATGCCCGTGCGCTCCAAGCTGCGCCCCCTGCAGAGTCCCGCTTCGCGGATCCGGTCCCGCCCGGACGTCGTCGACGTCGACGGCGTGCTCGCTCTCACGGGCCGTCGTGAGACGCCGACCGAGGCGCGCATCGCCGACCTCCTGTTCCTGGCCGAGGCGATGGACGCGGCGGACATCGAGTACCTGCTCGTCCGCGACGACGCACACCGCCCCATCCTCGTCGTCGACGAGCTCGAACGCCTCGCGGTCACCCGCGCCCTCGTCGCCGCGTGCGCCGACGAGCCGTTCCTCTCCGTCGCGGTGAAGCGCAACCTCCAGCCGCGGGAGGAGACGGTGCTGATCGCGGACGGTGACGTGGCCCCCGCCCGCGTCGACCGCCTCCTCTCCCTCTACCGACCCCGCGTGGACGACGCCGGCGTGCTGCACGCCGACCCGTCCGGCGGTGTCCGGTTCGAGTTCTGGGTGCGGCAGGGCGCCGAGGTGCGCGTGCCGGCCCCGAACGCGCTCACGCGCCGGCGCTTCATCACCGCCGAGATGCTGCCGGGCACGACGGAGCGCTACGGCCGGACGTGGTCCACGATCCACGACATGTTCACGGACCTCGTGTCCGACGTGACGTTCCCGATCGACATGGTGTTCTCCTGGGTCGACGGCACGGACAAGGAGTGGCAGCGCGCTCGGGCGCGCCGCATGGCCTCCTACGTCGTCGGCGAGGGCGACGACTCGGAGGCGCGGTACCGGCAGATCGACGAGCTGCGCTACGCGCTGCGCTCGGTCCACACCTTCCTGCCCTGGGTGCGCACCATCTACATCGCCACGGACTCGAAGGCGCCGGCGTGGCTCGCCGACCACCCGCGGGTGCGCATCGTCCCGAGCGAGGCGTTCTTCAAGGATCCGTCGGTCCTCCCGACGCACAACTCGCAGGCGGTGGAGAGCCAGCTGCACCACATCGAGGGCCTGTCCGAGCACTTCATCTACTCGAACGACGACATGTTCATCGGGCGTCCGCTCCGGCCCGACGTGTTCTTCTCCCCGGGTGGGGTCAGCCGGTTCATCGAGGCGGACACCCGGATCGGGCTCGGGGACAACGACCCGGCCCGCAGCGGGTTCGAGAACGCCGCGCGGGTGAACCGCGCGCTGCTGCGCGAGCGGTTCGGGCGGGTGATCACCCGGCACCTCGAGCACGCGGCGGCACCGCTCACGAAGAGCGTGATCCTGGAGATGGAGCAGGTCTTCGAGGCGGAGTTCGTCGCGACGGCCTCGAGCCCCTTCCGTGCGAAGGACAACATCTCCGTCACGAACAGCCTGTACCACTACTACGCGCTGCTGACCGGCCGGGCCGTGCCGAACACGTCGTCGAACGTGCTGTACGTCGACACGACGACGCACAAGGGGCTCGGTCTGCTGAAGCGGCTCGGCAAGCGACGCGACTACGACTTCTTCTGCCTCAACGACGGCAGCTTCCCCGAGGTGGCGCCGGACGTGCGCGCGCAGAAGGTCACGGCGTTCCTGCGGACCTACTTCCCGCTGGCCGCCCCATGGGAGCTGCCCGAGGTCGCCGAGGAGGCACCCGCGCAGGCCGGCTGACCCGGTCCGTGCACGGATGAGGGGACCCGGCCGACGGCCGGGTCCCCTCATCCGTGCGGCGGGGCCTACTGCTTGATGACGGAGATCGGCTGCGTCATCAGCTCGAGCTCCTCGTCGACGCGGTCGTAGACCCGCGACGGCAGGTGGGCGTTGACCGGATCCGGGATCGTGACCCCGTGCTGGGCGAGGATCTCGGCGCTGTCGGCAGCGGAGGTCGTCGACATCGGGATGCCGGCGGCGACCGGGACGACCGAGTGCAGCACCATGTCATCGAAGACGTGCACCAGGTTGTAGGACTGGTTGCCGTCCTGCGGGCGGGTGCTGCGCGACTCGCCGGTCAGGTCCTGCGTGTAGCAGGTGGCCGACGCGACGGACACCGGGATGCCCGCGAACGAGCCGCTCGTCGAGAAGTGGACGTGGCCGGCGAGGATGGAGCGCACGTCGGTGCCCTCGACGACCTCGCGCAGGCCGGCCTGGTCCCGCAGCTCCACCATCACCGCGAGGTCTTGGATGCAGGGCAGCGGCGGGTGGTGCAGGGCGAGGATCGTGCCGTGGGGCGCGGGGGAGGCGAGCTCCTCCGCGAGCCAGTCGAGCTGGGCGCCGGTCAGCTCGCCGTGGTGGTGACCGGGGACGGACGTGTCCATCGTGATGACCCGGAGGCCGTTGACGTCGTAGACGCGGTCGACGGGACGGCGGTTGCGCGCCTGGCCGAACAGCTCGCGGCGGAACGTCGCTCGGTCGTCGTGGTTGCCCATGCACCAGATGACCTGCGCCCCGAGCCGCTCGGCGGCCGGCTCCACGATCGACCGCAGCAGCCGGTACGCCTCGGCGTCGCCGTGGTCGGCGAGGTCGCCGGTGAAGACGATCGCCTCCGGATGCGTCCCCGAGGCCTCGAGGTCCGCGAAGATCCGCTGGAGGCTGCGCTCCGGAGCGATCGCGTCGTAGAGCTTGCCCCCGGGGATGAGCAGGTGCGTGTCGCTCAGGTGGAGGAGGAAGTGGTCCGGACGTGCGTGCTCCGCAGTCCTGACGGTATGGGATCCCTCATCGCCTCTGCTGGACAATGCGTTCTCGCTTTCTCGAGTGGCCGCAAAAGTTACTCGGAGGCGGTGACGTCCCGCGTCCCCCCGAATGGATGACGTCTGAACAGCGATCGTCGTCGCGGTGAACCCGTCCGCGGTGAACGCGTCGGGCGGGTCGGCGATTCCCCGGCCGAATGCACGGATCGTCGCTCGAGCCTGCTCGCGGACGCGGACGCGGACGCGGACGCGGACGCGGACGCGATCAGGGGCGGGCGCCCACGCGCGCGACCGCCTCGGCAGCGAGGGCCGCAGCGCGCCGACCCGCCTCCGCGTCGGTCGCACCGGCGAGCAGCGCGGCGAGCAGACCCGCCGCGTAGGCGTCGCCGGCGCCCGTGACGTCGACGACCTCGACGGCGACGGACGGCACGTGCACGGTGCTCCCGGCCGTCGCGAGCACCGAGCCGTCGGACCCGAGGGTCACGACGACGAGCGGGTGCGCAGCGGCGAGCTCGAGCGCGGCGGCGGCGGGATCCCGGCGGCCGGTCAGCACCTGCGCCTCCTCCCGACTCGCGATCAGCAGGTCGACCCCGGCGACGATGCGGCGGAAGCGGCCGGGGCCGATCGCCCGCAGGTGTCCGGCCGAGCCCGGCGCGACGGAGGTCGTCAGACCCGCGAGCGCCGCCCGGGCGAACAGGTCCTGCCAGGCGGTGTCCCGGTCACGGCCGGCGAACACGTGCCCGGTGACGTGCAGCACCAGGTGGGAGGCGAGCAGCCGATCGGTGACGTCCGCAGGGCAGGTCTCCTCGTTCGCGCCCCGGTCGGTCAGCATCGACCTCGACTCGCCCTGCGAGAGCACGACGATGGTGCCCGTCGGCCGCGCGCTCGGCTTCAGATGGGGCATCACCCCGCGCTCGGCGAGCAGCGTCGCGTGCCGCTGCACGTCCTCCCGGCCGACGGAGGCGACGAGGGATGCGGGCGTGCCGATCGAGGCGAGCCAGCACGCGGTGTTCGCTGCCGACCCGCCCGCGACCCGCTCGATCGCGCTCGGGGTGTCCGTGTCGGGTGCGATCGGGCCGACCGGCCGCACGAGGACGTCGTCGATCACGTCCCCGACGGCGAGGACCCCGGCCACGTCAGCTCGCGGCGTACGCCGAGGCGATCGCGCCGGCGACCCGCACGTTGTTCCGCGCGAGCCGGAGGTTGACCTCGAGCGACACGCCCTCGGAGGCGGTCACGATGAACGACAGCAGGAACGGCGTGACGGCCTTGCCTCGCACCTTCGCGGCGTCCGCGGCGGCGAGCGCCTTCGCGAGGACGCGGTCGTGCTCGGCACGGTCCCACCCCTCGCCCTCCGGCACCGGGTTCGCCACGACGAGGCCGGGTCGCGGGCGCCCGTCGTCCGGCGCGGCGTCCTGCGCGTGCAGGATCGCGGCGACCTCCTCCGGGCTCTCGACACGCCAGTCGAGGTCGAACGGGGAGGAGGGGAGCCAGAAGCTTGGGAACGCGCTGGTCCGGAAGCCCACGACCGGCACGGACAGCGTCTCCAGGCGCTCGAGGGTCGCCCCGATGTCGAGCACGCTCTTGACCCCGGCCGTCACGACGGCGACCGGGTGCTGAGCGAGCGCCGTGAGGTCAGCCGACTCGTCGAAGGTGGTCGCGGCCCCGCGGTGCACCCCGCCGAGCCCACCCGTCGCGAACACGCGCACGCCCGCGAGCGCCGCGAGGTGGGTGGTCGCGGCGACCGTCGTCGCAGCGCTCGCGCCGAGCGCGGCGAGGATCGGGAGGTCGCGGATGCTGGCCTTCGCCATCTCCTCGTCCGCGATCCGTCGCACCCCGTCGTCGTCGAGGCCGATCCGCGGCACGCCGTCGAGCACCGCGATGGTCGCGGGCACGACGCCGAGGTCGCGGAGCAGGGCCTCGAACCCGCGCGCCGCCTCGAGGTTCCGGGGCCGGGGCAGACCGTGGCTGATGATCGTCGACTCGAGCGCGACGACCGGGGCCCCGGTCCGCAGCGCTTCGGCGACCTCGTCGGACAGGACGAACGGTGCGGCAGGCATCAGCCAACCCTAGGAGGCCCGCCGTGGCGGCGTCGCGCGGTGCGGGCGGTGGGCGGACGCCGAGCTCCGGACGTGGCCCGGTCCGGGCGGGTCCGCAGCCGCCGCCGCTAGCGTCGCCGCATGCCTTCGGACGTGCTCGACGACGTGGTGGTGGGTGCCGGCGTCGTCGGGCTCACCACGGCCCTGCTGCTCGCGAGAGGCGGCCACCGTGTCGTGGTCGTCACCGCGGAGCCCGTCGGAGGCGGTTCCTCCGGCCGATCGGCGGGGGTCGTGAGCCAGCTGCACGGCACGGCCTACCGCCGACTGCAGAGCGAGACGGCACGGAAGAACGCGGCCGCGTACCGGGCGATGAACGCGGACGGCTTCGCGCTGCTGGCCGAGCTGCTCACGTCGACCGGGACGGCCCACGAACGGCACGACGCCTACCTCGTCGCCTCCCGGCCGGACGGCGCCGCGCGGATCGACGACGAGCACCTCGCCGCGTCCCGGGCCGGGCTCCGGCTCGAGAAGCTGCAGCGCTCCTCCGAGCTGCCCTTCCCGCACCACGGCGCGCTCGTGCTGTCCGACCAGATCCTCGTCGAGCCGTCCCGGCTGCTCAGCGCGCTCGCGATCGCAGCCACCGAGGCGGGGGTCCGGATCGTCGAGCGCGAGCGGGTCGTCGACATCCGGGTGCGCCCGCACGACGTCAGCGTCGTCGAGACCGGGCAGAACGAGTACGCGGCACGGCACGTGGTCCTCGCCACCGGCACGCCGATCCTCGACCGCGGGCTGTACGCGCTGAAGACCGCGGCGTTCCGAATGGTCGCCGTCACCGGGACCGCATCCGGACCCGGACTGCCGATCGTCACCGCGATCGGTTCCGGCGGGAGCACGACCGTGTCGTCGGCCGGTGCGGGCCAGGTCACCGCGGTCGGGCAGGCGCACGCGGTCGGCACCGGCGGCTCGGAGCTGCACCAGGCGGACCGTGTCGAGGAGGCGCTGCGCCGGATGGTGCCGGACTTCGAGCGCACCGACGCCTGGAGCGGGCAGGACTACCGCCCGTTCAACCCGATCGGGTTCGTGGGCCTCCTGCCGCGCGGCGGTGGCGCGGTGTCGTTCGCCTCCGGGTTCGACGGCTGGGGCCTCACGCAGGGCGCGGCCGCCGGCATCCGGATCAGCCGCGACCTGCTCGGGCTCGAGCGGCCGGCCTGGGCGACGACGATCGGCCGGCGGTTCACCCGGGTGCGCAGCCAGGGCGTCGGGCTGGCAGCCGACGTCCGAGCCGCGTCCGAGCTCGTCTCGGGGTTCCGGCGGCTCGCCCCCACGGACCTCCCGCTGCTCCGGGTCGGGCAGGGCGTGGTGCACCGCACCGACGACGGGCTCGTCGCCACGAGCCTCACCGGCGACGTGCTCCGCAGCGTATCCGCGATGTGCACGCGGGCCGGCGGCGTCGTCGTCTGGAACGACCTCGAGACGAGTTGGGACTGCCCGGTGTGCGGCAGCCGGTTCGACGTCGACGGCAGCGTGCTGGAGGGCGGTGCCCGGGGCCCGCTCCGTGCGATGCCGACCCCCGGCGCGCCGGAGACTCCGGCGAGGCGCTGAGCACAAGCGCGGTACACTTTCTGCGCTGCAGGCCGCGGCCCATGGCCGTACCGACGATGCATGTCCGGTTCGCGCCCGCCCCGGCAGCACCCGTTCCACTTCGTTCCGCGTCCGCGGCGACGCCGCGGCTCCCGCCCGCGCGGACGGCCATCTCTGGAGACCCACTTGGTTCGATCCACGGCGACCCCCACCCGGTCCCGCTCTCCCCGCAAGGGCGCGTTCGACAACACCGGCCTCATCCCCGTGCTCGCACGGGCGGTGCGGGAGGTGGAGACGGCTGCGTCGCGCGGTCCGGTCGGCCCCTCCGGGCGCACGAAGTTCCAGGTGATCGCGCTGCTCGTCCGCGAGGAGCGCGCCCGGGCGAAGACCGATCCGGAGCTCGGTGAGGAGGCCAGGGCGGAGACGCTCAAGCGCCTCGACGGCGTCGCGACGATCCTGGCGAAGACCGCCGCGCGCGACACCTCCCTGATCACGCTCCTCGAGCCCGGCCACGCGCAGTCGGACGCCGCGCGATCGCTGCGGCGCCGGATGCTGGAGGAGGCCGGCTACGACGTGCCGGCGGAGGAGGCGCCCACCGCGCCGGCGGTCGCCGACCCGTTCGCCGAGCGCCAGGTGACCCCCGTCTCGGTCCGCGCCCGCCAGCTCGCGAACCCCTTCCTGCCGCCCGACTTCGCGCTCGGCCGCGCCCCGCACCTCACTCGTCGGCTGGCGAACTGGGAGCTGCTCGGCCCGCTGTTCAAGGCGTTCGAGCAGGGCGGTGGCGGCGTCACGAGCATGGTGCTGCCGGAGGCCCCCGCGAAGCCGCGCTGGGCGCCCGCCGGCACCGCGCTGATGAACCACCAGGCGGAGTTCATCGAGGCGGTCGCCCGCGGGCACCGCACCTTCCTCCTCGCCGACGAGCCCGGACTCGGCAAGACGGCGCAGAGCCTGATCGCAGCGTCCGTCGCGGAGGCGTTCCCGCTGCTGGCGGTCGTGCCCAACGTCGTGAAGATGAACTGGGCGCGCGAGGTCGAGAAGTGGATCCCGAACCGGACCTCCACGGTGATCCACGGCGACGGCGCGGACCTCGACGCGTTCGCGGACGTCGTGATCGTGAACTACGAGGTCCTCGACCGCCACTCCGGTTGGCTGAAGACGCTCGGCTTCAAGGGCATGGTCGTCGACGAGGCCCACTTCATCAAGAATCACGGCGCGCAGCGCTCGAAGCTCGTGCTGTCCCTCGCCGCCGCGCTCCGCGAGCGTCGCAGCGACCCCCTGCTGATGGCGCTCACCGGGACCCCGGTGATCAACAGCACGGAGGACTTCAAGGCCATCTGGCAGTTCCTCGGCTGGATCGACGACACGAAACCGCTGCCCGAGCTGATGGCGCGGCTGGAGGAGACGGGGCTCTCGCCCGCGGAGCCCGGGTTCCTGTCCGAGGCGCGCCAGGCCGTCATCGACATGGGCTTCGTGCGCCGCCGCAAGATCGACGTCGCCGCCGACCTGCCGGCCAAGCGCGTCGTCGACCTGCCCGTCGAGCTCGACGACGAGGCCGGCCGTTCGATCCAGAAGGCGGAGCGCGAGCTGCAGCAGCGGCTGGTGCAGCGCTACCGCTCCCTCGCCGCGGGCCGGAAGCCGGAGACGCTCGAGCAGAAGATGCAGCTCGTGCGACTGATCGCGCAGCAGGAGCTCGAGGAGTCGCGCAGCGCGACCACCGGCGAGAACATCTTCACGATGATCCGCAAGATCGGCTCCGCGAAAGCGGCGCTCGCGGCGGACTACGCCACGCAGCTCGCGCGCTCCACCGGCAAGGTCGTCCTCTTCGCGAAGCACATCGACGTGATGGACCAGGCGGAGGCGACGTTCGCGCGGCGCGACATCAAGTCGGTGTCCATCCGCGGCGATCAGACCGCCGCGGCCCGTGAGCGGGCGGTCGACTCCTTCCTGCACGACAAGAAGACGAAGGCGATCGTCTGCTCGCTCTCCGCCGCGGGCGTCGGCATCAACCTGCAGGTCGCCTCGAACGTCGTGCTCGCCGAGCTGTCCTGGACCGCCGCGGAGCAGCAGCAGGCGATCGACCGCACGCATCGGATCGGGCAGTCCGAGCCGGTCACGGCCTGGCGGATCATCGCGGCGCACACGATCGACGCGAGGATCGCGGAGCTCGTCGACTCGAAGGCGTCGCTCGCCGCGCGGGCCCTCGACGGCGACGACACCGAGGTGACCGGCGAGACCTCCGTCCAGCTCGACGCCCTGATCGCGCTCCTGAGGGACGCCCTCAAGCTCTGAGAGCACGACAGCAGGAACACTCGAGCACGTCAGCAGGAAGCATCCGCAACAGCAGGAACCCGACGCGTCGTTCTTCCTGCCGGAGTGGATGCTTCCTGCTTTCGTGCTCCTGGGCATAGCCTGCCTGCATGGTGGCCGGGCTGCTCAGCGCGCTGCTGTTGTCCGTGCGCCCGGAGGCGCAGGGCGCGGAGGTGCTGCTCGCGGCCGGGCTGCTCGCCGCGGCGCTGGCGGTCGTGGTCGTGCTGCGCACGGCGGCCGCGTCGAACGGCGTGCTGCTCCTGCCGGCCGCGACCGGTTTCGCGACGCTCCGCGTCCTGCTGCGGTGCAGCGACCCCGCCGCGCCCGGGCACCGCAGGGCGAGAGCGCCGGGCACGCTGCGCTGATCCGATGCGCCGAGAGGCGCGGTGCCGCACCGCGCCGTCTCCGCATCGGTCACGCGCTCGTGTCCCGGTGAGACCGGGACGACTCCGGCGTCCGCTCGGACGCCTGGATCCGTCGACCCCGAAGGTGCCCGTCCATGTCCATGTCCATGTCCCTGCCCGATCCCCTCGTGCCGATCCGCGCTGCGGTCGAGGGCGTCCTCGCCGCGCTGCACGACCTGCTGGCGACCGTCGGCCTCGACCCCGCCGCCGGCGTCACCTGGCTGCTCGCGGTCGCACTGCTCGTCGTCGCCGTGCGCGCGCTGCTCCTCCCGCTCGCCGTCCGCCAGTACCGCTCCGGGATCCGGATGCGCGCCATCGCCCCGGAGGCCGCACGCATCCGCGAGCGCTACCGAGGCCGCACCGACCCCGATGCGCGGGCTTCGCTCGCCCGCGAGACGGGGGAGCTGTACCGGCGGCACGGCGTACGGCCCGTCGCGGGTCTGCTGCCGCTGCTGATCCAGGTCCCGCTGTTCCTGGCGCTCGTCCAGGCGCTCGAGCACGCGGCGCACGCCTCGGGCCCCACCGCGCTCGCCTCCTTCGCGGCAGCGGCCGCGTTCGGCGCGCCGCTGGCAGCGACCGCGCTGTCGGGCGGAGTGCCTGCAGCGCTGACCGGGATCGGGTTCCTCGTGGTCACCGCCGGCGCGCAGGTGCTGACGCAGCACCTCGCCGCAGGCGCGTCCCCCGCGGTCCCCGGCGGTCGGCTCCTCCTGCTGCTCCCACTGGCGACCGCGGCCACCGGGCTCGCGTTCCCGATCGGCGTCACCGGGTACTGGGCGTGCTCCGCCCTGTGGACGCTGGGCCAGCAGCTGCTCCTCCCGCGAGTCGTCCGGGTCGCATGACCACGGTCGACCCTCTGCGCCGGCGAGCGGCGGAGGCGACGGTGCGCGCCGCCGCCTCCGCCTCCGCCTCCGCCTCCGCCGACGAGCGTCGCACGGCCAGCGCATCACGCGGGGGAGCGGCTCGTGGACACGCCGGAGGGCCTGGTCAGGCCTGGCTGGGGCCCCTAGCGTGGTGCCGAGGACGGGGGTCGCCGCATGCGGGAGCAGGGCACGATGCTCGACGCGGTCGGCCGAGCGAAGCACACGCTCAGCGAGGCGCGGGACGGTGTGGCCGTCGGAGTGACCGTCCACGGCGAGTGCCCGCTCGCGGAGTGCCGTGCGATGAACGTGCTCACGGTGGACGCGTGGACGCCGGTCGTCGCCTGCTCGGAGTGCGGCACCGTCTTCGACGTCTGACCGGAG
Organism: Acidobacteriota bacterium; assembly: GCA_019352055.1. Lineage (GTDB taxonomy): Bacteria > Actinomycetota > Actinomycetes > Actinomycetales > Microbacteriaceae > Amnibacterium. Next base: position 75,871 of record JABBOB010000001.1, on the reverse strand, counting down.
CCGCGCCGACCCGGCCCGCGGCCACCCGCCGCGGCTCGAGCGACGCGCGGACTACCTCGCGGGTTCGGCGGGGGCGAGGCCGAGCACGTCGATGATCCACGCGAGCTCGAACGCCCGCTCGTGCCAGGCGGCGTACCGGCCGGACACGCCGCCGTGCCCGGCGCTCATCTCCGTCTTCATCAGCACGTCCGCGCCGACCTCGCGGAGCCGGGCCACCCACTTCGCCGGCTCGACGTACAGCACCCGGGTGTCGTTCAGCGACGTCGTGGCCAGGATCCGGGGGTAGGGGTGGTCGCCCACGTTCTCCACGGGGGAGTACGACTTCATGTAGGCGTACACCTCGGGGTCGTGCAGGGGATCGCCCCACTCGTCCCACTCGATGACCGTCAGCGGCAGCGAGGGGTCGAGGATCGAGGTCAGCGGGTCGACGAACGGCACGCCGGCGTGGATGCCCGCGAACAGGTCGGGGGCCAGGTTCGCGACGGCACCCATCAGCAGGCCGCCGGCGCTCGCCCCCTCTGCGACGAGGCGGGACGGCTCCGTCCAGTCCTGGGCGACGAGGTGGCGCGCAGCTGCGACGAAGTCCGTGAAGGTGTTCCGCTTCGTGAACGTCTTGCCCTGCTCGTACCAGTGGCGGCCCATCTCGCCGCCGCCGCGCACGTGGGCGATCGCGAAGAGCACCCCGCGGTCGAGCAGCGAGAGCCGCGCGATCGAGAACGCCGGGTCGATGCTCGCCTCGTAGGAGCCGTAGCCGTAGAGCAGCATCGGTGCCGCGTGCGACCGGTCGTCCATCAGGTCCGCGCGCCCCGCGACCGAGATCGGCACGAGCGTGCCGTCCTCCGCGGTGGCCCATTCGCGGTGCTGGCGGTACGCGGTCGGGTCGTAGTCGCCGAGCACCGGCTGCTGCTTCAGCACGCGACGCTCGCCCGTGATGGTGTCGAGGTCGAAGACGGTGGAGGGGGTCACCATCGAGCCGAAGCCGATCCGCAGCGTCGGCTGCGCCCACTCCGGGTTCGAGCCGATGCCCGCCGTGAACAGCGGCTCCTCGAACCGGATCTCGTCGATGCCCCGGGGCGTGAGCAGCCCCACGCGCGCGAGGCCCCCCTCGCGGTAGGAGACGGCGACGAACCGCTCGAACGCGTCCACCTCCTCGAGCCGCACGCCCGGCGTGAACGGCAGCAGCACGTCGCGCGCGCCCTGCGGGTCGGCCGGGTCCACGGCGACGAGCTCGAAGTCCTCCGCGCCGTCGTTGTGCAGGATCAGGAGGCGGTCGCGCCCGTCGAGCACGGCGTGCTCGACCGAGTACTCGACCCCTTCGGTCCTCGGCCAGACGAGCTGGAAACCCGCCTCCGGACGCCGGGTGTCGAGCAGGCGCGACTCGCTCGTGACCTTCGAGCCGACGCCGATCTCGACGTAGCGGCGACTGCGCGTCATACCGACGCCGACCCAGTAGCGCTCGTCGGACTCCGCGAAGACGACCTCGTCGTCCCCGGTGGCGCCCAGCGCATGCCGCCACACGGTGTCCGGCCGCCACGCCTCGTCGCAGGTCGTGTAGTAGATCCCGGTGCCGCCCGCGTCGAACAGCGCGCCCGGCATGGTGCCCTCGACCACGTCGGGGAGCAGCTCGCCGGTGGCGAGGTTCTTCACGTGCAGCACGTACCGCTCGTCGCCGACGGTGTCGACGGCCCAGAGCAGCAGCCGGCCGTCGGGGGAGACGTCGAAGCTCCCGAGCGAGTAGAACTCGTGGTCCGCCGCCTCGACGTCGTCGTCGAGCAGCACCTGCTCGCCGGGCACCTCGTCGCCGAGCACCGGAGGCGTCCAGTCGTCCGGGCTCGAGATCGGCGCGCGGCAGTGCCGTGCGTACTGCTTGCCCTCCTGGGTGCGGCTGAAGTACCACCAGTCGCCCTCGCGGGACGGCACGGAGAGGTCGGTCTCCTTCGTCCGCGACTTGATCTCGCCGAAGATCGCGGCGCGCAGCGGCTCGAGCCCCGCGAGGCGCGCGTCCGTGTAGGCGTTCTCCGCCTCGAGGTAGGCGATGACGGCCGGGTCGTCCCGGTCGCGCAGCCACTCGTAGTCGTCGACGACGGCGTCCCCGTGATGGGTGCGGGTCATCGGTCGTCGCTCCGCTGCGGGGACGGCGGGCAGGGCGAGCGGGATCTCGGTGGTCATGCGACGGCCTCCAGCAGCCGGTGCACGGCCAGTTCGGGGATGGGGAGCCACGTCGGCCGGTTGCGTGCCTCGTAGACGCACTCGTAGAGCGCCTTGTCGAGTTCGAGCGCGGCGAGCAGCGTCGAGAACGGGGCGAGGGACAAGCCGAGCTCGGCCTCGTATCCCGCCAGGAAGGCGCTTCGCGCCTGGTCCGCCCACGCCCGGGCGGCCGGTGCGTCGCCGCCTTCGTGGGCGATCGTCCCGGCCACGTAGTCGAACGAGCGCAGCATGCCGGCCACATCGCGCAGGGCCAGGTCGGGCTCGTTGCGCTCCGCCATCGGTCGCAGGGGCTCGCCCTCGAAGTCGAGCAGCACCCATCCGCGGTCCGGCACCTGCAGCACCTGGCCGAGGTGGTAGTCCCCATGGACCCGCTGCAGCACCGGCCACTCGCCGCTCGCAGCCGCCTCGAGCGCGGCGGTGATGCGGTCGCCGGCCGCGGCGAGGGAGGGCACGAGCACGGTCGCCGCCGCAGCACGGACCCGCATGCTGCCGAGCACGGCGATGCGCGAGCGCTCGTTTGCGGGCGTGGTGGGCAGCGCGGAGGCGAGCACGCGATGCACCTCGGCCGTCGCGGCGCCGAGGTCGCGGGCCGGCGCGGCGAAGTCCTCGCCCGCGCGGGCCGCGTCCAGCGCCACCCGCCAGGCGTCGCGCGTGTCTGCGAGGAACTCCTGCGCGACTGCGAGGTCGCCGTGCGCCGTCCCGTCGGGAGCGGCGGGATCGGGCCAGGCGCCGACGACGGCGCCGTAGGTCTCGGGCACGCGACGGGAACCGGCCGCGGAGATGGCGGACTGCAGCACGACGTCCGGGTTCTCCCCGTCGTGGAGCGCTCGGAACACCTTCACCATCAGGGCCGCCGATGAGCCGTCCGCCCGTTCGGCGTCGACGATGATCGAGGTGTTCGACTGCTCGCCCGACAGCACCCGGGCGCCCCGCAGGGTCGGAACCGGGCCGCTCCAGCCGATCCGGACGCCATGCGCGCTCGCCGCTCCGGCACCGCCGCGTGCCACCGATCCGCTGAAGAGCAGATCCAGCAGCGCCTGCACGAAGGCGTCGGTGCGCGGGCCGTCCAGCTGCCGGACCGGACCGCCGGGCTCGTCGGCCGCCGTCGTGATCGGCACCTGGTACAGCGCCTCCGCTCCGGGTGTCGCGTCGCGGACGAAGGAGATCACGACGTTCCCGTCGGCGGTCAACGGGAGGGAGCCCACCGTCGAGAGCGCGTCGCCCGTCGAGTTCGCGAACCAGCGCTGGCTCGCCATCCACGCATCCAGGCGTCCGGGGATCAACGCGGAGTCGGCCATGAGGGACGAATCTACCGAGCGGCCTCCGTGCGTCCGCTCAGTCCTCGCTGCGGTCGCGCTGGGCGTCCGGTGCGGGATCCTCGTCCTCGTCGTCCAGCGACGCGAGCGATTCGTCGCGCGCCTCCGCGGCCTGGCGGAGCGCGCGCTCGATGCCCTCACTCGATCGCTCCCGCCAGTCCTCGGCGGTGTCGACCGCGCGGGCGCGCACCTCCTCAGCGGTCGTGCTCCAGCGATCGCGCACCTCGAGGGCGGTCTCCGTCCACTGGTTGCGGAGGTCGTTCGCGGTCTCGACGGTCCGCTCGCGCAGATGCGCGGCCGATGCGCCCGCCCGGTCGCGCAGCAGCTGTGCGGAATCGGCCGCGCGGCGCCGGTTCTCCTCGCTCGTGCGCGAAGCGACGAGCGCGATGACCGCCCCGGCGATGAACACTCCGAGCGAGATCGTCCAGCCGACGGCCCGGCCGCTCACGATCCGTCCTCGTCGTCGCCGTCCTCATCGGGCGCCGGGCGCAGGTCCGCGTCACCGGGCATCGTGAAGTCGTGCGCCACCTCGTCCTCCGAAGGCGTGCCCTCGGGCGTCCCCTGCCGCGTCATGCCACCACGGTAGCCCCGGCGGCCGACGGGCCGCGGCCCGCTCAGGACTCCCGGACGACCTCGTCCGGCCGCTTGTCCGGGCGCCAGCCGCGCCAGCTCGCCTGTCGCAGGCGACCGTCGTCGGTCCACTCCGCGAACCGCACCTCGGCGACGAGGGAGGGGGTCACCCAGTGGGCGTCGCTCGCGTCCGCGCGCGGCACGTCGGCGAACGGGCTCGTCCTCCTGCCGTGCGAGGCGAGTCGCGCGCCGATCGCGTCGAGGTCCGCATCGCTGAATCCGGTGCCCACCCGGCCGACGTAGCGCAGCGCGCCGTCCTCGTTGACGCCCACCAGCAGGCTGCCCACGCCGCCCTCCCGCCGGCCGTTGCCCGGTCGCCAGCCGCCGACGACGACCTCCTGCTGCCGCTCGTGCTTCCGCTTCACCCAGTCCTTCGACCGCGCGCCGAGCCGGTACGCCCCGCCGGACCGCTTCACGACGACGCCCTCGAGCCCCAGTCGGGCGCTCGTCGCCATGGCCTCGTCGACCGCCGGGCCGAGGGCGTCGCCCGTCGCCGTCGCGACGACGGGCGGCACGTCGACGGTCCCGCCGCCGTCGACGAGGCGCTCGAGGAGGTCCCGGCGGTCCCGGTACGGCGCCCGGGCCGTGGCCCGCCCGTCCACCTCCAGCACGTCGAACAGCAGGAGCCGCACCGGCTGCTGCCGCATGGCGGGCTCGACGTCCTGCTTCCTGGTCAGCCCCATCCGCTGCTGCAGGCGCGAGAACGACGGCCGTCCGCGCGCGTCGAGGGCGACGATCTCGCCGTCGAGCACAGCGCCGTCGGCGTGCACCCGCCCGGCGAGCTCCTGCAGCTCCGGGTAGGCGGGCGTGAGATCGAGGTCGTTCCGGCTGGTGAGGGTCACCCGGCCGTCGGCGATCCGCGCGATGCAGCGCACGCCGTCCCACTTCATCTCCACCGACCAGTGCTCGTCGGGATCGATCGGCGCGTTCGCGACGGCGAGCATCGGCTTCGGGGCCGCGGCGGACGGGCTCGCCAGCTCGTGGTCCTCCCGCCCACGCGACCTCCGAGCGCGCCGCGGCCCGTCCCGCTGCCCGGACCCGTCCAGTGCCATGCGGTGGATGAGCCACTGCTCGCCCTGGCTGCCCTCCGGCCTGTCGCGCTCCGTGCGGATCAGCGCGAGCTTGACGGCCTCGCCGCCGAGCCCCCCGCCCTGCGCGCCGTGCAGCGTGACGATGACCTCGTCGTCGCGGAACTTCTCGGTCTCGTACCGGCCGCTGTCCCACGTCTCCACGTGGCCGCCCCCGTACTCGCCCTTCGGGATGTCTCCCGTGAACGTCGCGTACTCGAGCGGATGGTCCTCGGTGTGCACCGCGAGATGGTCGCGCCCGCCGGTCCCCGGCACCCCCTTCGGCAGCGCCCACGACACGAGCACCCCGTTCCGCTCGAGCCGGAAGTCCCAGTGCAGCCGGCTCGCGTGGTGCTCCTGGATCACGAAGGTGTCGTCGTCCCCCCGCGCGGGCGTCTCCCCCGGGACCGGCTCCGGGGTGCGACCCGCGTCGCGCATCGACCGGTAGCGGCTGAGCGCGTCCCGGCGCGCGGCCGCCGGCGCCAGGCCGGCGAGCAGGTCGCCGTCCCGCTCGAGGCGAAGGACGACCTCGTCGGGCCGCAGCTGCCGGAGGTCCGGGGCCTCCAGCTCCTCCCACGTCCGCGGCGCGCTCGCCTGCACGTGCACGGTGCCGCGGAGGGAGTACGGCACGAGCGTCGTCTTCGCCGCACGGTTCTGGCTCCAGTCGACGAGCACCTTCCCGAGGCGGGTGGCCTTCTTCATGTCGCTGACGACGAGGTCGGGGTGATCCGCCTCGAGGGACCGCGCGAGCTCGTGCGCGACGTCGGTGACCTGGTCCGACGTCCAGCGGCCGCCGAGGTGGGCGAACAGGTGGATGCCCTTCGATCCGCTCGTGACGGGGAACAGCTCGAGATCCATGCCCTGCAGGAGCGGGCGGAGGAGGCGCGCGACCCGGGCGCACTCCGGCAGGCCGGTGCCCTCGCCGGGGTCGAGGTCGAGCACCAGGCGGTCCGGGCGTCCCGCTGCCCCGTCCTTCGTGAATCGCCACTGCGGCACATGCAGCTCGAGCGTCGCCTGCTGCGCGAGCCAGGCCAGCGTGGCGAGGTCGTCGACGACCGGGTAGGTCGTCTCGCCCGACCGGTGCTCGATCGTCCCCCGGCGGATCCAGTCGGGGGCATGGGACTCGAGGTTCTTGACGAAGAACGTCTGCCCGGGCTCCTCCGGGGTGCCCACGCCGTCGGGCCAGCGCTTGCGCGTCGCGGGCCGGCCGGCTGCGAGCGGCACCAGCGCCGAGGCCACCGCGGCGTAGTAGGCGAGCACGTCGCCCTTGGTGAAGCCGTCGGCCGGGTAGAGGACCTTGTCGAGGTTCGTGAGGCTCACCCGACGTCCGTCGACCTCCACGACCTGCTTCGCTGCGTCGACCACGGGCTCAGGGTCTCCTGGAAGTCTGCTGACCTCCTGAGTTCGATGCGCACGGCTGGCCGATCCGGCCGCCCAGCGCCATACTCGGTGCTTCATCAGGCGATCCGCGGGTCGCGGGAGGGCGGGTCATGCGCAGCATCTGGCGAGGCGCGATCACCTTCGGGCTGGTCAACGTGCCAGTGAAGCTGTACTCCGCGACGGAGGACCACGACCTCCCGCTGCATCAGGTGCACAACGCCGACGGCGGCCGGATCCGCTACCAGCGCCGCTGCGAGGTCTGCGGTCGCGTCGTCGAGTTCCAGGACATCGACAAGGCCTACGACGCGGGGGACCGCACGGTCGTCCTCAGCCCGGACGACCTGAAGTCGCTCCCCTCGGAGCGGAGCCGTGAGATCGACGTCGTCGAGTTCGTGCCCGCCGACCAGGTGGACACGATCCGGCTCGACCGCAGCTACTACCTCGAGCCCGACGCCAAGAGCCCCCGCTCGTACGTGCTGATGCGGAAGGTGCTCGAGGACACCGAGCGCGTCGCGATCGTCCAGTTCACGCTCCGCCAGAAGACGCGGCTCGGCGTGCTCCGTGCGCAGGGCAAGGTGCTGCTCCTGCAGTCCCTGCTCTGGGACGACGAGGTGCGCGAGGCGTCCTTCCCGTCCCTCGACGCCGACGTGCGCATCCAGAAGCGAGAGATCGACATGGCGACGAGCCTCGTGCAGAGCTTCGAGAGCGACTTCACCCCGGCCGAGTACACGGACGACTACCAGCGCCAGCTCAAGCAGCTCGTCGAAGCGAAGCTCGAGCAGGGCGAGTCGGTCGACACCGAGGCCACCTTCGGTGTCACCGAGGACGAGGGCGACGGCGAGGTGATCGACCTCATGGAGGCGTTGAAGCGCAGCGTCGAGGCGAACCGGGCGAAGTCCAAGCCGCCGTCGGGAGGGAGCACGCGCAAGCGCGCGTGATCGCCGTCGGCCTGCCGTGCCTGTCCCCGGGACGCGCGGGGGAGCGGAGTCGTTCCCGGGTCCGGTTCGACCGGGAATGCGCCGCGGTCGTCACGCCCGCTGCTGCGCGCGCCGACGGGCTCCGGTTCGCCGCGGGGTCCTGCCGGCCGCGAGCGCAGAGGCCGGGACGCCTCGGCCTCTGCGCTCGCGGCGCCGTGCGGCGCGGGCGCGTCGCGCTGGAGGCGCAGGGGGAGCGCGAGCCGCACCCCGGCCACGAGCAGGGCGCCCAGCAGGGCGGCGGCGATCGTGCCGGGCACCCCCGCCGCCACGCTGAACACGAGCCCCAGGGCGCCCACGATCGCGGCGCCCGTCGATATCAGCCCGATGCGCAGCGTGCGGTCCGTTCACTCCACGAGCTCGCCCATCGCCCTGCGCCGGAACAGCGCCCGATGCAGCGCGACGGGCATCAGCGCGACGACGATGGAGAGCACCGCGAGGGACACGTCCAGGAGGGAGAGCGCCGTCTGCCAGCCGGCGAGCCCGTGGAAGGTCGACTGGAACGTGGAACGCGAGGGTCAGCAGGAAGCCCGTGAGCAGCTGCGTGCCGGTCTGCAGCACGCGAAGCTCCTGCAGCAGCTGGTTCCAGTTGCGGTCGAGCCGCTCGGTGACGGTCTCGTGCCGCCCGTCGTGCGGATCCGCGTCGGAGGGCTGTGCGTCGGCCATGCGCCGACGCTCTGGGGCGGGTCGCGCCGATCCATAGGCTGGCGGCATGGCATTCCTCGACGAGCTCGCCGCCGGGCTCGGCCCCGCGGTGCGCACCGATCGGCCCGAGCTCGACCGCGTCCGGACGGACCGCAGCGGCTGGACCACCGACGAGCGACCGCTCGCGGTCGTGCACGCGCGCGATGTCGCCGACGTGCAGGCGGTGCTGCGGCTCGCGACCGAGCACCGGGTGCCCGTGGTCCCGCGCGGTGCCGGGACGGGGCTCGCCGGCGGGGCGGTGGCCACCGAGGGCAGCGTGGTGCTCGACGTCAGCGGGATGGACCGCGTGCTCGAGATCGACGCCGGCAACGAGACGGCCGTGGTCGAGCCCGGTGTCGTGACCGATGCGCTCGCGGCGGCGCTCGAACCGCACGGCCTCTGGTGGCCTCCGGACCCCGCGAGCCGGGCGATCTCCACCGTGGGCGGCAACATCGCGACGAACGCCGGCGGACTGCTGTGCGCGAAGTACGGCGTGACCCGGGAGAGCGTGCTCGGTCTGCGGGTGGTGCTCGCGGACGGCACCCTGCTGCGACTCGGCCGGGGAACGGTCAAGGGCGTCACCGGGTACGACCTCGCGGCGCTGCTCATCGGGTCGGAGGGGACGCTCGGCGTGGTCGTGGAGGCGACGCTGAAGCTGCGGCGCGGGAGCTCCGACCCGGTCGTGACGATCGGGGCGACGTTCCCCGACGTCCGCGCCGCCGCTGCGGCTGCGGCGGCGATCACGGCCTCCGGCCTCCGCTGCGCGGCGCTCGAGCTGATGGACGCGGCGACGTGCGCCGCGCTCGACGCGCTCGTGGCCGCGGGCGAGGGGCCGGCGGGCGACGTGCCGTCGCTCAGCGGCCGCGGGGCCTTCCTCCTCGTCCAGACGGATGGCGGCGCCGCGCCGCGCGAGGCGGATGCGGCGCTCGACCTCATCCGCGCCGCGGGCGGCGAGGGTGCGGTCGCCGCCGATCCGGCGACCGCCGCCGCGCTGGTCGCGCTGCGCCGAGCAGCGCATCCCGCCTTCGCGAAGCTCGGCGACGTGCTGATCGAGGACGTCTGCGTGCCGCGCACCGCACTCCCCGCCATGTTCGACGCGGTCGACGACATCGCGCGGCGGCACGGCCTCCCGATCCCGACGATCGCCCACGCCGGTGACGGGAACCTGCATCCGAACATCGTGATCCCGCCCTCCGTGCCGCACGCGCCCGGCGAGATCCCGGAGGTCGTGTGGGCCGCGGGGGAGGAGCTGTTCCGGGCCGCGATCGCGCTCGGCGGCACCCTGACCGGCGAGCACGGGGTGGGCGTGCTGAAGCGCCGGTGGATCGCGGAGGAGCTCGGCGAGGACGTGATGGCGCTCTCCCGCCGGGTGAAGGCGGCCTTCGACCCGCTCGGCATCCTCAACCCCGGCAAGGTCTGGTGACCGCACCGGCGGGTCTCGAGGTGGACGCTGGGAGCATGTGCGCGTGACCGAGATCCGCCCGGCGCCCCCCGGCCTCGCCCCGATCGGCCCCACGCAGCACGCCCCCGGCCATGCGGCTCGCGCTGTCGCGGCCGTGCTGGGCATCGCGCTCGGGGTCGTCGCGGTGGCCGCCGTGCTGCTCTACCTCGTGTCGGCGCTCGGGGCCACCGGCGTCGTCGTCGCGGGCGTCGCCGCACTCGTCCCGTTCGTCCTCGTGCTCCTGACGGTCCGGTGGATCGACCGCTGGGAGCCCGAGCCCCGACCCGCGCTGCTGTTCGCCGTGCTCTGGGGCGCGGGCGTCGCCGTCGCGGTCGCGCTGATCTTCGACCTGGGCGTGCAGATCGTGTCCGGCGCAGCAGGGAGCAAGCCGTCCGACCTCCTGCAGGCCGTGGTGCAGGCGCCGATCGTGGAGGAGTCCGCGAAGGGTCTCGGCGTGCTGCTGCTGTTCTGGGTGAACCGGCGCCACTTCGACGGTCCGGTCGACGGCATCGTCTACGCCGCGAGCGTCGCGGCGGGGTTCGCGTTCAGCGAGAACATCCTCTACTTCGGGCGGGTGCTCGTGGAGCACGGGCTCGGCGCCGCGTTCGTCTTCACCTTCGTGGTGCGCGGGATCTTCTCGCCCTTCGCACACGTGCTCTTCACGTCCTGCACCGGCTACGCGATCGGCAAGGCGGCGGAGCGCGGAGGCGGTGCGGGTGCGGGGTTCGGTGCGTACCTGCTCGGGCTGATCCCGGCGGCGCTGCTGCACGCGCTCTGGAACGGCGGCCTCACGCTGGCCGGCGACGTGATCGAGTACTACCTGCTCGTCGAGTTCCCGATCTTCCTCGGCGCGGTCGCCGTCGTGCTCGTCGTGCGGGCGCGCGAGCGCGCGGTGACCCGTGCGCGCCTCGGCGAGTACGCGGCCGTCGGCTGGTTCACGCCGCAGGAGGTGGCGCTGATCTCCACGCCCGGCGGTCGGAGGCAGGCGCTGCGGTGGGCCGGGGCGCAGCGCGATCCGCGGCGGAAGAGGGCGGCGATGAACCGGCTCATCGGCGACGCGACGCGCCTCGGCCACGCCCGGCAGCGCCTGATCCGCGGCCGCGCGACCATCGGCCGCACCCCGGACGAGCAGGAGCTCCTCGCCCGGATCGCGTCCGACCGCTCCGTCCTCACCGGCTGAGCCGCGAGAGAGCCGCCGCAGGACTCGCCGGTCCGGCCCGGAACGGACGGGCCCGGAACGGACGGGCCCGGACCGGACCGGACGGGCCCGGACCGGACCGGACCGGACCGGACCGCCCAGCGGAATCCTCCGACCGAGTCCGCGACCCTCCGCGGCGGCCTCGGATGCGCGCTCAGGAGTTCCTTATCTTTGCCCCCATCCGGACGGAGGCACGATGACGGACACGGACTCGGACACGGGTGCCGCGGAGCAGCCGCGCATCTCATCGCGGCGCGCGCTGTTCGGGATCGGGGCGCTGCTCGCGGCGGGTGCGGTGGCGGGGGAGACGCTCGTCGGCGAGGCGGACGCCGCGCAGGCGGCGACGGCCGCGAGGGCCGTGCGCCCCGGGAAGCAGTACGCGAGCGCGTCGGCCGCGGCGAAGGCGGCGCGCGACGCCCGCTCGAGCCTCTTCCCGCACGACCCGAACGCGCACCTCCTGCGCCGCGCCACCTTCGGTCCCCGCCCGAAGGACGTCGCCGATCTGCACCGGCTCGGCATCGACGAGTGGCTGCACCGCCAGCTCAACCCGACGCTGATCCCGGACACGCGCGGATCCCGGGCCGCGGCGCTGTTCCCGCTGGAGGGCGCGAAGCCGGTCACGATCCTGAGGAGGACCAAGCGCTACAGCTGGGACGCCATGCTGGCGACGACCCAGGGTGCGCTCGCCAGGCAGATCTTCTCCGACCGGCAGCTCTACGAGATCGTCGTCGACGTCTTCGCCAACCGCCTCCACGTCGCGCTGCCGGGCGAGCAGTGGCACACGTCCCCCAGCTACATCAAGGACGTCATCCGCGCGCACGCCCTCGGGACGTACGAGAGCATGCTGATCGCCGCCATGAAGCACCCGGCGATGCTCGCGTTCCTGAACAACGACCAGTCGCAGCGGTCGAACGTCAACGAGAACCTCGGTCGCGAGCTGCTCGAGCTGCACACCGTGGGACGCACCGCCGGGTACACGGAGGCGATGGTCCGCTCGAGTGCTGAGATCCTCTCCGGCCGCACCTTCGACTCCGACACCGGCGAGTACTTCTTCGAACCGCAGTGGCACTGGACCGGGCACGTCCACGTGCTCGGCTTCCAGCACGCCAACTCCTCGATCCACCAGGGGGAGGCCGTGGGCGACGCCTACCTGAAGTACCTCGCCCACCACCCGGCGACGGCGCGGAGCATCGCCAGGGCGCTGGCCGTGCGCTTCGTGTCCGACACCCCCTCCGCCGATCTCGTGAACCGGCTCGCGCACGTGTACCTGACGCACGGGACGAGCATCCGGGCCGTCGTCGATGCGCTCTTCAAGTCGAGCGACTTCTGGGCGGCCGTCGGCGCGCGGATGCGCAGACCCCTGGAGGACGCGGTCGGCGCGCTCCGCACCCTCGACGTGCAGCGGGTGAAGGGCATGGAGAAGACGATCGGCGGGGTCTACTGGAGCCTGAACGAGGCCGGGCACACGCCGTACGGCTGGACCCCTCCGAACGGGTACCCCGATGTGGCGGCGGCCTGGCTCGGTGCCGGGGCGATGCTGCAGCGGTTCAACCGGCACCGCGCCTTCGTCTACGGCTGGTGGAAGCCGTTCGGGTGGACCGCGCCGTCGAAGCTCGTGAAGCGGACGCCGACCATGTCGACCTCCGCGTGGACGATGGCCGTCGCCCGACGGCTGCTCGGCGTGACGCCCGCCGAGAAGCACCTCGTCGCCGTGATCCACGGGGCGGGGCTCAGCGTCTCCGCTCCGGCCCCGACCGACGACTGGCAGTGCGGCAAGATCGCCACCCTCCTGCTCGACTCCCCGTACTTCCAGCTCCGCTGACGGACCAGGACACCCCATGCAGCACGCAGCACCGACGGACGCCGTCCTCCGCACGCTCCATCCCGACTGCCCGGACTGGCAGCGGCTCGGACCGACCCCGCAGGACGCGGCGATCCGAGCGATGGCGGAGGCCCAGCGCGTCGCCGAGGAGGAGCGGGACACCGCGTGGGCCGGTGGGTTCAACCGCCGCACCTTCCTGAAGGGGGGCCTCGGCGTGGGCGTCGCGGCGCTCGGTGCGCAGCTGGTGACCAGTCGCGTCTCCTACGCCGCCGCGGACGAGCTCAGCACAGGCACGCTGGTCGTGGTCTTCCTCCGCGGCGGCATGGACGGGCTGTCGATGCTCGTGCCCGCCGCCGACCCCGACCTGCTCAGGGAGCGGCCGAGCGTCGGTGTGCACGCCGCCTCGCTGCTCGAGTTCGACACCGCGCGCGGGTTCGGGCTGCATCCGGCGATGTCCCCGCTCGCGCCGCTGATCTCGCAGGGCAAGGTGGCGGCGGTGCCGGCGGTCTCGACACCGGACCTGTCCCGCAGCCACTTCCAGGCGCAGGACTGCCTCGAGCGCGGATCCGACGACAAGCTCACGACGGGTTGGCTCGACCGGGTGCTCGTCGCCTCGGGCCCCGGTACGACGTTCCGCTCGGTCGCGATCGGCGGTACGACGCCGACGTCCCTGGTGGGGACGGCGCACCCGATCGCCATGGTCGATCTCGACACCATCCAGCTCTCCGGGGTCGACAGGACCGAGGTGAAGGCGACGACGACCGCACTGCACACGCTCTACACGGGGCTCGACCACCCGATCGCGGAGCAGACGACGCTCGCCATCGCCGCGCTCGGCACGATCGCGAGGATCAAGGCGGCGCAGCCCGCTGTCGCGGCGGGGACCGCCGCGGTCGTCTACCCCGCGAACAGCAACTTCGCGGACGCGCTCCGGAACCTCGCGATGCTGATCAAGGGCGGCGCGGGCGTGCGCGTCGCCTGCATCGACGTGGGCGGCTGGGACACGCACACCGGCATGGGCAACGTCGACGGCGGCGACATGAAGCAGCAGCTCGGGGACCTCGCCTCGGCGCTCGCCGCGTTCACCGCGGACCTCGGCTCCGCCCTGCTCGACCGGACCACGATCGTGACGATGAGCGAGTTCGGCCGCCGGGTGGAGGAGAACGCGAGCGGCGGCACCGACCACGGCCACGGCGGCGCGGTGCTCGTCATCGGCGGCGGGGTCAAGGGCGGCGTGCAGGGACGGTGGGACGGCCTCGCGCACCGCACCTCCCTCGGCGACGTGCCCGGCACGAACGACTACCGCGACGTGCTCGGCGAGGTCGTGTCGAAGCGGGTCGGGCTCTCGGCCGGGCAGCTGCGGAGCGTGTTCCCGAACCGGAGGCTGCAGCCCGTCGGTGTCATGGCCTGAGCGCTCAGCGCAACGGTGCGATCAGCAGCGCGCCCGCTGCCGCTGCACCCGCGAGACCGGCCAGCACGAAGACCAGCAGCCAGACACCGACGGGGATCCGGGTGATCCTCGCGAGCTGGTCGGCGTCGGACGCCCCGTCCCTCCGCCGGGCGGCGGGCAGCTCGACCGCGGCGCGCAGGCCGCCCAGCACGAGCAGCGCGGCGACGGCGAGCGCCGCTCGCATCTGCCAGACCGGGTCCGCGAACCAGGTGACGGCCCCCACGAGGACCCCGGCGACCAGCACGGTCCACAGCCCGAACCAGTTCCGGATCTGCACCAGGACGAGCAGCAGGAGCACGAGCGCACCCCAGAGCGCCGCCGCCGCGTGCCCGCCGGCCACCGCCCACGCGATGAGGACGCCGACGACCGACGGTGCCGGGTAGCCCGCGAGCAGCGTCGCGGCCATGCCGGGGCCCCGGGGCCGCCCCACGCTGACGGTCAGGCCGCTCGAGTCGGAGTGCAGCCGGATGCCGGCCAGCCGCCGCCGGGTCAGCGTCGCGGCGGCGCCGTGCCCGGCCTCGTGCACGATCGTGATCGCATGCCGGAGCCGCGGCCAGGTCGGCAGCAGCAGGAGCGCGCCGACGACCGCGACGATCAGGACGACGTCGAGCGCCGCCGGCGCGGGCGACGGCGCGACGATGCGGCGCCAGATCTCGGCGACCGCCCCGGCGGGGTCCGTCACGGCGTCGGGTGCCTGGCGTCGTACGCGAGGAAGCCGCGGCGGCGGACGAGCAGCGCGACCAGCGCGACGATCACGGCTCCTCCGGCGAGCGGCGGGAGGAACAGCAGCCCGGTCCCGGCGAGGACACCCGCGTACAGGTCGCCGACGCGCGGGCCGCCGGTGACGACCACGATGTAGACGCCCTGCAGGCGGCCGCGCATCGAGTCGGGCGCGGCGGTCTGCAGCATCGTCGACCGGAAGATCGCGCTCACGTTGTCGGCGGCACCCGCCCCGGCGAGCAGCACTGCCGCGAGGCCGATCCAGACCGGACCCGCGGGCGTCGGGAGCGTCCTCGTCGCCTCGCCGATCGCGGCGGTCGCCAGCACCCCGCCGAACAGCAGGATGCAGACGCCGTACGCCTCGATCGCCCGCTCGATCGCGAGGCCCTGCCTCCGGATGCCGCCGAGACGCCCGGAGAAGACGCTGCTCAGCAGCGCCCCGATCGCGAACGCCGCCGACAGCAGGCCGACGGTGAGCGCGCCGCCGCCGAGGAGGGCGGTGCCGACGGCCGGGTAGAGGACGCGGGGCTGCCCGAACGTCATCGCGACGATGTCGACGAGGAAGCTGATCCGGATGTTCGGGGAGGTGCGGAGGAACCGCATGCCGCCGAGCAGGGACGCGAGCCCCGGCCGTTCGGTCCGCCCCTCCGGTCGGAGCCGGGGGAGGGTGAAGGCGGCTGCGAGGGTCAGCACGAACAGCGCCGCGTCGATCGAGTAGCACCACTGGAACCCCACCGACGCGACGAGCACGCCCGCGAGTCCGGGGCCGACGGTCACGGAGATGCCGACGGTGATGCCCATCAGGGCGCCGGCGGCGGGCAGGAGGCGGGCGGGCAGCAGCCTCGGGGTGGCGGAGGACTCCGCGGCGATGAGCACGGTCGTGGCGGTCGCCGACAGCACGGTGAGCACGTAGAGGGAGGCGACCGTCTCGGCGCGCGCCCACGACAGCGCGGCGAGCACGAGGGTGCAGAGCCAGGACACGGCGCCGGAGAGCAGCATCACCGTCCGCCGGTCGAACGCGTCGGCCAGCATCCCGCCGTACAGGCCCGCGACGACCGTCGGCACCAGCGCGAGCACTCCGGTCAACGACACCGCGACGGTCGCGGGCCCGACCCCCGCCGTCGGCCGGACCAGGTCGAACACGTTCAGCCCGACCGCCACCAGCGTCAGCTGGCTGCCGATCCCGGCGATCGCCCTGGCGCTCCAGAGCCGGGCGAACGCGGAGGAGGCTCGGAGCGGCTCGAGGTCGAGGAGCGCGCCCCCGCGTCGTCGGGGGGTCGCCTCGTCCATCGGTGCCATCCTCCCGGACCGCGCGGTCAGCCCGCGCCGACCGGCCGTGCGATTGACTCGACGTCCATGAGCGAACTCACCGATCTCACCGTGAAGCCCGAGCTGGACGCCCCGACCGGCCCGGCCCCCGATCAGCTGGTCGTCGAGGACGTCGTCGTCGGCGACGGTCCGGAGGCCAAGCCCGGGGGCACCGTCACCGTCCACTACCTCGGTGTCGACTACGAGACCGGGGAGGAGTTCGACTCCTCCTGGAGCAGGGGGCAGTCGATCTCGTTCCCCCTCGGGAACCTCATCAAGGGCTGGCAGGACGGCATCCCCGGCATGCGCGTCGGCGGCCGTCGCGTCCTGACCTGCCCGCCGCTGCTCGCCTACGGACCCGCGGGCGGCGGCCACCGGCTCTCCGGACGGACGCTGGTCTTCGTGATCGACCTGCTGAAGGCCTGACCCGGCAGCCCCCTCCTGACGGAGCCCGGGACGGCCTTCGCCCGCCCCGGGCTCCATCGCAGCGAGGCGGACGGGTGCTCCTGGCACCCCCGGGGCGGTCCTCCGGGAACCGGTAGGTTCGTCCGCCGTGCGCTCCGCAGCCGACCTCGTCGACCGTCTGACCCTCGTGGTGCCCGACTTCCCGGAGCCCGGGGTGCTGTTCCGCGACCTGACACCGACGCTCGCCGACGCGGAGGCGCTGCGGACGATCACCGACGAGCTGGTGGCCGCGTTCGCCGGCGGGTTCGACCTGGTCGCCGGCATCGAGGCCCGAGGGTTCCTGCTGGGCGCCGCCGCAGCCTACGCGGCGGGCACCGGCGTGGTCGCGGTCCGCAAGGCGGGCAAACTGCCGCCGCAGACCCTGATCGAGCACTACGAGCTCGAGTACGGCGTCGCCGCGCTCGAGATCCGCGCCGACCAGCTCGCGCCCGGGACCCGGGTGCTGGTGCTCGACGACGTGCTCGCGACCGGCGGCACCGTCGAGGCGACCTGCGCGCTGCTCGAACGGACCGGCGCGGTGGTCGCCGGGGTGGGCGTCGTGCTCGAGCTCGCGGACCTCGGCGGCCGAGCAAGGCTCGAGGGTCGGCGGGTCCACGCGATCCGACTCGTCTGACAGAGGAGCGTCCCCCGGATCCGCTCCTCCCCAGTGCCGGCACGACCCGATCCCCGGATCGTCGACCCCGATCGCCTCCCCGGCCGCGATCGCCCCGCGATGCTTCCCCGCATGTCGCAGAAGCAGTCGAGGTCCCGTCGTCGCCAGTCCGCCCAGCGTCCCGCGCGGGCACCCCGGATCGTCCGAGCCACGGGGCCGGCGGACCTGCTGCGCTTCGTCCCGGACCTGCTGCCGGTCGACCCCGAGGACAGCATGGTGCTCGTCCTCTTCGCGCGGTCCCGAGGGACGAGGTCGCGCACCCTCGGCGCGATGCGCGTCGACCTGCGGCACACCGAGGTCCCGGACGAGCTCGACGAGTGGGCGGCCGTCGTGCTCGGTCGGGTGCTGCGCGTCGACGGAGTGACGGGGGTCGCCGTCGCGGCCTACACGCCCGAGACCTTCGCGCCGACGGGTCGGCCGCCTGCGGCAGCGCAGGTCCGCGTGGTCGCGAAGCAGGCCCGCGCGATGGGCCTCGAGGTCCTCGACCGGTTCATCGTCGCCGCCGACGGGTGGGGCTCCCTGGACGACCCCCGCCTGCCCCGCGGTGGGCAGCCGCTCGCTCTGCTCGATCCGGACGAGCCGCGCACGCCGCGCCGGGAGCCGCTCGCCGCGGCGGAGCCGGCGACGGACGAGCAGGCCGACCGGTTCGCGGAGCACTGCGTCGCCTGGTGGTCGCAGCCGCAGGGGCCGGGCGGCGTGCTGCACGGTGTCGCGCTCGGCGACGCCGAGACCGTCCCCAGCGGCGCGTTCGGCCCCGCCTCGATGACGTCCCTGCTGCGGCCGCCGTCCGAGGAGTCCGCGATGGACCGGTACCGATGGGGTCGGGACATCGATGCGGTGGTCGGCCTCGTCGAGGGGATCCTCACGCCGCACGACGAGCACGACCGACCGTGCGCGTGCCGGGCGCTGCTGCTCGCCCTCGTCGTGCGCCAAGGCCTGATCGGTCTGCTGCTGGCCCAGGTCGGCTGGGGGCCGGCCTTCGGCAGGGAGGTCTGGACGGCGGTGAGCGCGCCGGGCGGCCGGGAGCGCTCGATCGAGCGGATGATCGACGCGATCGGCGGCGGCCGGTTCCGCCGCCCGGACCCGGACCGCGTCGAGGCCGCGATCGCCGCGCTGCACGAGGTCGCGACGTACGTCGAGACCCGCCGCACCGGCGCGGCCCTCGACGAGGCCCTCTGCTGGCTCGAGTGGGCCCGCGGTGCGAGCAGCGCCGCCGCAGCCCTCGCCGCGCGGGCGCTCCAGCAGGACGACGACCGGGACATCGCGCCGATCGTGCTCGCCAAGGTGCAGCGGGGAGCGCTCCCGGAGTGGGCGTTCCGGAAGGACCCGAGCAAGCCCGACCGCTACGAGGAGCTGCTCGAGGAGCGCGCCCGGGCCTGAGCGGGCCTCCCCGTCCGCCGTCCTAGGATGGATGGCCGCGAAACCGGAGGTGCACCACGTGACCGATGCCGCGGATGCGGAGCTCGCCCGCGAGCAGCGATACGTGTCCGGGCTGTACTCCCGGCTCGACGTGCTGCGTGCCGAGCTCGTCGCAGAGCTCGAACGCGTCCGGCGCGGGGGAGCGACCGGGACCCATCAGGCCCGCACCGAGCGCGACGCGATGGCGCGGCTGTTCGAGGACCGCGTCCGGCGCCTCCGGGACGTCGACGACCGGCTCGTGTTCGGGAGGCTGCAGGCGGACGACGGCGCCGTCCGGTACATCGGCCGCATCGGCCTCCGCGACGACGACCAGCGGCCGCTGCTGCTCGACTGGCGCGCCCCGCAGTCGAGCGCGTTCTACCAGGCCACCGCCGCGACACCCCTGGGGGTCCGCGTCCGCCGCCACCTGACGACCAGGGGCCGGGACGTCACGGCGCTCGAGGATGAGGTGTTCGACCCGGACGACATCCCCGAGGACGTGACGCTGAACGGCGAGACGGCGCTGCTCGCCGCCCTCAGCGCGCAGCGGACCGGTCGCATGCACGACATCGTCTCGACCATCCAGGCCGAGCAGGACCGCATCATCCGTTCGGAGGCGCGCGGCGTGCTGGTGGTGCAGGGCGGCCCCGGCACCGGCAAGACGGCCGTCGCGCTGCACCGTGCCGCTTACCTCCTGTATGCGCAGAAGGAGCGCCTCGCCCGCAACGGCGTGCTCGTCGTCGGGCCGTCCCGCAGCTTCCTCGAGTACATCGAGCAGGTGCTGCCCTCGCTCGGTGAGACGGGGGTCGTGCTCCGCACGCTCGGCCAGCTGTACCCGGGCGTGGACGCCGGAGCGGTCGACCCGCCCGCGGTCGCCGCGGTCAAGGGGCGCACCGCCATGGCGACCGTGCTGCGGCACGCCGTGCACGCCCGGCAGATCGCCCCGGCCGGGCCGATCGACGTCGAGGTGAACGGCGTCGTCCTGACGGTGCAGCCCGCCCTGATCCAGCGCGCCATCCGGCACGCGCAGCAGACCAGGAAGCCGCACAACGTCGCGCGCGTCACGTTCGTCAAGAGCGCGCTCGGCGACCTGACCGCCCAGCTCGTCGAGCAGGTCGCTGCGCGCGGCAGCACGATCGACGACGAGGACCGCCGGATGCTGCGCGAGGACATCCGCACCGCGCAGGACGTCAAGGTGCTGCTGAACAGCGCCTGGCTCCCGCTCACGCCCGAGAAGCTGCTCGGCGACCTGTACTCCCGTCCGGACTACCTCGCCCGCTCTGCGCCCGAGCTGAGCGCCGCGGACCGGCAGCTGCTGAGCCGGCCGCGGCGCTCCCCGTTCACCGTCGCCGACGTGCCGCTGCTCGACGAGGCGGCGGAGCTGCTGGGGGAGACGGACACGACCGGCGACGCCCGCGCGCAGGCCCGCGACGCCCAGCGCAAGCGCGACATCGAGAACGCCGAGCAGGCGATCGTGAACATGGGCGTCGAGGGCATGGTCTCCGCCGAGTCGCTCGCGGACGGCTTCGCGGAGGAGGGCGTGCGGCTCACGACGGCCGAGCGCGCGGCGGTGGACCGCACCTGGACCTACGGGCACATCGTCGTCGACGAGGCGCAGGAGCTGAGCCCGATGCAGTGGCTGCTGCTGCGCAGGCGGGGCCCGCTCCGCTCGTTCACCGTCGTGGGCGATCTCGCGCAGTCCGCTGCCGAGCCTCCGGCCGCCGACTGGCGGCAGGCGCTCGGGGCGCTCACGGACGAGTTCCGGCTCGAACGACTGTCCGTCAACTACCGCACGCCGCAGCAGATCGCCGCGCTGGCCGAGTCGCGGGCGCTGCACGACGGACTGCCGATCACCCCCTCCCGCTCCGTCCGCGAGGGCGAACCGCCGCTCCGGGTGCGCGCCGCACGAGGGGCCGTCCCCGCTGCGACGGTGGCCGCGGTGCTCGCCGACCGCGCGAGGGACGACGGCGGTGCGCTCGCCGTGATCGCACCGGCCGGGCTCGTCGCCGAGCTCCACGACGCGCTCCGTGTGGGCATCGACGAGCGGGTCGGCTACGGCGCGGAGGGGCTCGGATCGCCCGTCTCGGTGCTGGACCCGTGGACGGCGAAGGGGCTCGAGTTCGACAGCGTCGTGGTCGTCGACCCCGACTCCGTCGCGCGGGAGGCCGGGCCCGGGTCGCTCTACGTCGCCTTCACGCGGCCGACGAGACGGCTGGTCGTGGTGGAACCCGCACCGTAGCCCGAGCCCGGGAGGCGGTCGCGTCGTCCGTCGTCCCGCCGGCTCGGAGCACCCGGACGCGTGGTGCTCCTCAGCCCGGCGACGTGCCCTCCGGATCACCAGGGTCCTCCGGACGGCGAGTCAGCCCGCGCTGCAGGCTCCCGTGGACACGGCGGACGTGAGCGAGGAGGCTCGGCCGACGACGCCGCCGAACTCGGCCGGGGTCATCGCGTAGCCGAGGTTGGTCTGGTTGGTGCTCTTCGCGAACACGATGCCGATCACGCGGCCGTTCGTCGTCAGCAGCGGGCCGCCGGAGTTCCCCTGCTCGACGTCGGCCGCGATCGCCGCGATCTGCCGCGAGGTCCGGCCGCCGCCTGAGACGTCGGGCACCGTCACCGCGCCGGTCTGCAGCACGCGCGCGCCCCCCTCCGTGAAGGGACCGCCGAACGGGTATCCGGCGATCGCCCCCGTCGTCCCCGCCGGGGCCGCAGCCGTGACCGTGAGCGGCTTCGCCTGCAGCCCGTTCACCGCGATCACCGCGAGGTCGTGCTTCGGGTCGAAGTAGGTGACGCGACCGGTCAGCGCCTGGCCGTCGGGGGCGAGGACGACGGGCTGGCTGACGCCGGACACGACGTGCGCGTTGGTGAGGATGCGATCGCCGGCGACGACGAAGCCGGAGCCGGACTGCTCCTGGTTGCAGGCGGGCGCCCGCCCGGTGATCTTCACGACCGACGCGTTGGCGGTGCGCAGGCCAGCCGTCTGCGCGACGCCGGGCACGGTGGTGTCGCCGCCGCCGGTGCCGAGCGAGATGCCCAGCTGGGGGATGCCGCTCGACAGCACGCTCGAGCGGAGCTGCGCGAGGGCCCGGTCCACCGGTGCCGGCGTCGCCGCGCTGATCGTGCGGAGCACGATGGAGGACGCGATCGGCTGCGCGACGAAGGGGACCCCGAGCGAGACGGCGAGTGAGGCGATCATGGAGATCGCGAGTGCGCAGACGACGAGGGACGCCGCGGCACCCAGCAGCCGGTCCAGCAGGCCGAGCGGGCTCCGGCGGAGCACGCCGCCGATCGCGGCACCGATGCCCGAGCCGATCGCGTGCCCGAGCAGCACCAGCACCACGGCCGCGACGATCGTCGCGACGACCTTGCCCGTCGCGTCCTGCACGAGTGAGCCGATGAGCGGGGAGAGCAGCGCGGCGGCGATCCCGCCCGCGATGATCCCGGCGAGCGCCGCGATGCTGCGCACGAACCCGAGCCGGTACCCCTGCACCAGGTAGCCGAGCAGCACCAGCGCGAGCACGATGTCGAGCCAGACCGACATGTGATCCCTCCCCTCGTCGCTCCCGACCGTACGGGACCCCGGTGCCGCGGCGCCGGTGACCGACGGACGTCTTCAGGATCCGCTCAGCACGCCCTCCGGGAGCAGGAGCCGTCGCCGTCCTTGCTAGACTCCCTGCCGCCGTGAACCGGCCGCGGATCCAGATCGTCGACGCACTCCCGCGTCGGACACCGCGCAGCGAGCTGAAGAGGAGTCACCTGTGGCATTGGACGCAGAGGTCAAGAAGGCGATCATCGCGGAGTACGCGACGCACGAGGGTGACACCGGTTCGCCCGAGGTCCAGATCGCGATGCTGTCGACCCGCATCAAGGACCTCACCGAGCACCTGAAGACGCACAAGCACGACCACCACTCCCGTCGCGGCCTGCTCCTGCTGGTCGGCCAGCGCCGGCGCCTGCTGGGCTACCTGCAGGACGTGGACATCCAGCGCTACCGCACGCTGATCGAGCGCCTCGGGCTGCGCCGCTAGTCGCGACGCCGCAACGGCAGCAGGCCTCCCTCCGATCGGAGGGAGGCCTGCTGCCGTCGCGGGACGCTTACGCGGCGGCGCCGAACGCGCTCTGCTGCGGGAGCACCGCGTCGTCCTCGATCTTCTGGTCGGGTGCGACGCGCGCGCCGGCGCCGATCGAGGCGCGAGCGCCGATCTTCGTGTGGCTGCCGACCCGGGCGCCCTCGCCGACGACGGCTGCGGCGCCGACGTGCACGGCCGCACCGATCTCGGCATGGGGACCGACGACGGCCTCGCGGTCGACCCAGCTGCCGGCCGCGATGTGGACGGCTCGCCCGACCCGCGCGCCCGACTCGATGTACACGGTGGGGGCGATGAAGGCGGTGGGGTCGACGGAGGCGTCCGTCGCGACGAGGCCACGTCCGTTGGGGTGGCGGCGGTACCGGGTGACGGTGCCGAACTCGTCCTCGATCTCTTCTGCGATCCTGGGGGTCCTGCGCTGCATGATCTACACAACGTAGAACGCGCCCCCGTTCATTCCCCGAGCGCGCCCCCTTTCCAGATGTGAATCCGGTATGAGCGATCGACCGGCACAATGGGCCCGTGCTCTTCCGACGCCGTGGGGGTGACCCCGAGTTCCCGAAGGGGGACCGGGGTCGCGGTTCGCTGGCCGACTACCGGTTCGATCTCCTCCCCGCGAACGGCGGGACCGCGATCCGTCTCGCCGGCAGCGACCCGCACCAGGACCTGCTCCGCGACATCGTCGGGGCCGAACCGGTCGAGACGGCGATCGCACGGCGCACCGACGAGGAGGAGCGCACCGACGCCCCCCTGCCGGTCCGGATCTTCGTCGACGGGCGCATCGTCGGCCCGGTGGGCCGGGTCCCGCGGGGGCTCGAGGGCGTCGTGAACGAGGCGCTGAGCCGGCTCGACATGGCCGGGCGGAAGCCGCGCATCCCGGTCCGCATCGTCGCGACCCGGCAGGGTGTGCGCGTCGACCTGCTCATGGGCGAGACCCGCTGAGGTCTCCGCCCCGGGGACTCGCCGCTCGTCCAGACCGCAGGGCGGAGGATCGACGCATGGACACCATCCGACTCGGCGACGCCGGGCTGACCGTGAGCCGCGTGATCCTCGGCTGCATGAGCTACGGCGCACCCGACCGGGGCAACCACGCGTGGAGCCTGCCCCTCGACGACGCGCGCCCGTTCTTCCGCAGCGCGATCGAGCACGGCATCACCACGTTCGACACCGCGAACGTCTACTCCGACGGCAGCAGCGAGGAGATCACGGGCGAGCTGCTGCGCGAGTTCGCGAAGCGGGAGGAGGTCGTGATCGCCACCAAGGTGCACGGCCGGATGGGCCCGGGCCCGAACGGCGCCGGCCTGTCGCGGGGCGCGATCATGACGCAGATCGACGCCTCCCTCAAGCGGCTCGGCACCGACTACGTGGACCTCTACCAGATCCACCGGTACGACCCGCAGGTGCCCGTGGCCGAGACGATGGCGGCCCTGCACGACGTCGTGAAGGCGGGCAAGGCCCGCTACATCGGCGCGTCGTCGATGTGGACCTGGCAGTTCGCGGAGATGCAGCACACCGCCGACATCGAGGGCCTCACCCGCTTCGTGTCGATGCAGGACCAGTACTCGCTGCTGCAGCGCGAGGAGGAGCGGGAGATGCACCCGTACTGCCTCGAGACCGGCGTCGGCGTCATCCCCTGGTCGCCGCTGGCCCGCGGGAAGCTGACGCGCGTGTGGGACGACACCACCGCGCGCAGCGAGACCGACGAGTTCGGCAAGACGCTCTTCGGGCAGGACGGCGACCGCGGCATCGTCGACGCGGTCGGCCGGGTCGCCGCGGAGCGCGGGGTGCCGCGGGCCCAGGTGGCGCTCGCGTGGGTGCTGGCGCAGCCGGCGGTGACCGCGCCGATCATCGGGGCGACGAAGCCGCATCATCTCGAGGACGCGGTCGCGGCAGCAGACCTGGAGCTCACCGAGGACGAGCTCGACGCGCTGGAAGCGGACTACGTGCCCCACGCCCCGAGCGGGTTCTGACAGCGGCGCGATGCCATGACCCCCGCGTCGCGGCTGCTGTTCTGGATCCGAGCGGCGTTCCTCGGTGATGCGGCGATCGCGGCCTTCGGGGGCATCCTGCTCGCCGTGGGCTCGGAGGCGGCGGCCCTCGCCTGCTTCGGCTTCGCGCTGGTGCGCGCCCTGCTCGGGGTCGCGGCGCTCCTGATCGCGATGCGCGCTCTGGAGCACAGGAACCCGAACGACGACAAGCCCTCCTCCGTCCGCTGACGAAGCGGTCCGCATCCGGAGTCTGCCCGGATTCCGGACATCGGACCAGGCGCGCGCCTGGGCAGATGTCCGGAACCCGGGCAGCAGTGCGGTGTCAGTCGGGGTCGGTGGGGTCCAGGGGCGCGTGGTGGTCGAGGCCCGCGACCCCGCGCTTCCAGTACCCGTGCAGCGACCGGTTCTCCTTCGGGAGGCCGAGCGCCTTCAGATGCCGTCGTACGGGCACGAGCGCCGCGGCCTCGCCCGCAGCCCAGACGAAGGTGTCGTCGTCGATGTCCTGCGACTCCACGGTCAGGAGGAGGTCCTGGCCGTCCTCGACGACCTGCAGCAGCACGGTCGCCAGCTCGGTCTCGTCGAGGAACCCCGCCTCCGCGCCCCCGAACAGGACGACGTGGGTGATCGGGTCCCCGGCGAACGCACGGACCCACCGGCGCAGCGCGGGCAGTCCTGCGGGGTCGGCGATCAGCAGCGCGTTGCGGAATCCGGTCGGCGCGAGGCGCGAGCCGCGCGGGCCGCCGAACTCCAGCTCGTCGCCTTCCACGGCTGCGGACGCCCAGGCGGTCGCCGGCCCGTCTGTGCCGTGCACCACGAAGTCGATGTCCAGCTCGGGGCCGCTCGACGCACCGAGCGCCCTGAACTCGCTGGGGGTGTAGTCGCGGCCGACGACACCGTCCGGGCCGTCGAAGAAGAGCTTCACGTGGTCCTCGGGTCCGAGGCTCGTGAACCCGTCGAGGCCCTCGCCGCCGAGGGTGATGCGCACGAGCGAGCCGGGCAGCTCGAGGCGCCCGACCACCGCGACGCGGCGCCGGCGCAGCTCGTGCCGGACGACCTCGCGGGTGCGAGCGGTGGACGAGAGCGGGAAGGTGCGCATCGCCCGATTCTGCCCGACCGCGGAATGCGGTCGGCGGCGCGGGGGTTGGCACGCACATGACGGAACTCTCCCTGTCGGTGCTCGACCTCGTCCCCGTCCGAACGGGCCAGACCTCCGCGGATGCGGTCGCGGCGACGATCGCGCTCGCCGAGCGCGCGGACGCGCTCGGGCTGCACCGCTTCTGGCTCGCCGAGCACCACAACATGCCGTCCGTGGCCTCCACGAACCCGCCGGTGCTGCTCGGCGTGCTCGCGGGGCGCACCCGCCGTATCCGCCTCGGTTCCGGCGGGGTGATGCTGCCGAACCATGCCCCGTTCGTGATCGCCGAGCAGTTCGCGGCGCTCGAGGCGGCCGCGCCAGGTCGCATCGATCTCGGCATCGGCCGCGCACCCGGGTCCGATCCCGTGATCACCGCGCTGCTGCGCTCGGAGGGGCACACGAGCGACGTCGACGCGTTCCCGAACCACATCCGCGACATCGAGGCGCTCATCAGCCGCGAGGGCGCGGGCCTCCGGCTCGCGACCGGCGAGGAGTACACGGTGCGCGCGACGCCCGCGGCAGCCGGGACCCCCGACCTGTGGCTGCTCGGCTCCTCCGACTACTCCGCGGAGCTCGCGGCCCGGCTCGGCCTGCCGTACGTGTTCGCGCACCACTTCTCCGGCCAGGGGACGGAGCACGCGCTCGACCTGTACCGTTCGCGGTTCGAGCCGTCCGAGCAGCTCGCGGCACCGCGCACCTTCCTCACCGCGAACGTGGTGGCGGCCGACACCGCCCGGGAGGCGGATCGTCTTGCGCTGCCCCAGCTGCAGCACATGGCGCGGCTCCGCACCGGTACCCCGCTCACCGCCCTCGACACCGTCGAGCACGCGGAGAGCGCCGCGATCACCGCCGCGCAGCAGGAGCTGATCGCCGCCATGCGGGATCGCTGGTTCGTCGGCGAAGCCTCCGACGTGGCTGAGCGCCTCGCCGCGTTCGCCGAACGGTACGGTGTCGACGAGATCATGGTGAGCCCCGCGGCCGGTGCGTTCGCAGCGGACCCGATCGACCGCGTCCCCGCTCGCGAGCGCACGATCGAGCTGCTCGCGGCGCGCCTCCAGCAGGGCGCGCTGGCTGCCGCCTGACCCGTCCGGCCGCTCGTCCCGGCAGACCGTGCGCCGGGGCTCCTCGGGCCCACCTAAACTTGAGGGTTCGCGCTCACCGGGGGAGGGGGACGACCGTGTACTCGGATCTCGACGTCGCACGCATCACCGGCCCCGCCGGGTTCGCCCGGGCGGACCGCTATCAGCGGGAGGGCCGGGTCTCCGACGTGCGCTGGAGCACCGACCGGACCACGCTCACGGGCCGGGTCCGCGGCTCCGAGCACGCCCGGTACTCCGCCCGGGTGCGTCTGCGCCCCACGCCCGACGGTCCCGTCCCGATCTCGGGCCGGTGCGACTGCCCGGTCGGCTCGGACTGCAAGCACGTCGGTGCGGTGCTGCTCGAGGGGAGGCGCGGAGCACCCGCGTCTCCCGCGGCCACCGTCGCGGACGCCCTCTGGCGGCGGACGCTCGATCCGATCCTGGACGGCCTCGACGCGGACGACGCGGCTGCGGTGCTCGGACTCGTCTTCGAGCTGCAGCAGTCCGAGCAGCCGTGGACCGGCTCCCGCCGCACCGCTCCCCGGGAGCGGCCCGTCACCGTCGGCGTGCGTCCGGTACTGCTCGGTGCGAACGGCCGCTGGCGGCGCACCGGCATCTCGTGGCGCACCGTCATCAACGAGTGGTCCGTGCACGACTACGACGACGCCCAGGCCCGCATCCTCCGCGAGGTGCACCGGCTGCTCACCGCGGGGCCTTCCTCGTTCGCGGCGGACACCTGGCTGCAGCTCGGCGGGTCCCGCACCACCGCGCTCTGGCCGCTGCTGCAGGAGGCGCAGGACCACGGCGTCGGACTGGTCACCGGAGGCAGGACGCAGGCGCCGCTCATCATCGAGAGCGAGCCCGTCACACCGGCGGCCGACCTGGTGCGCACGACGACGGGCCTCGCCCTCGCTCCGCTCCTCGTGCAGGGCGACCCGGCCACGGGCGTCGCGATCGCGCCGCCGTTCTCGCTCATCGGCGACCCGGGCATCGGTGTCGCGACCTGGGAGCCCGGGGACACGCTGGCGGACGCGCGGATCTCGCTCGCCCCGTTCGCCGAGCCCCTCCAGCCCGCCGCGCACGCGTTCCTCCGCCTCCCCGACCCCATCGAGGTGCCGGCGGAGGAGGAGCCCGACTTCCTGGCGCACCACTACCGACGGCTCGCGAGCGTGCTGCCGATCGTGAGCCGGGACGGCACGTTCGCGCCGCCCGCGCGTCCCCTCGCCACGCTCGAGCTGACCGTGGCCCACGGCCCCGGCGGCGTCACCGGTCGCTGGTCGTGGCGGTACTCGCTGCCGGGCGACTCGACGCCGCTGACCCTGGGTGGTGAGGAGGACGCGATCCGCGACCCGCTCCAGGAGCGGCGCATCGTGACGGCGCTCCGCGGCGCGGGCGTCGACAGCGTGCGCACACCCGAGCTGATCGGCGCGCACGGCGAGCTGCGCGAGACCTTCGCGGTCCACGGGATGGCCGCGGTCGCCTTCGCGCAGGACCTGCTGCCCGGCGTGCGCACGGTGCCGAGCGTGCAGGTCATCGAGCACGGCGATCCCGTGGAGTACCGCGCCGCCGAGGAGACGCCGGTCGTCGCGATCGGCACCCGCGCGGTGGAGGGGAACCGGGACTGGTTCGACCTCGACATCGAGGTCCGCATCGGCGGCGAGGTCGCGCCGCTCGCGGAGGTGTTCCTCGCGCTGGCGCGGGGCGACGACGCGATGGTGCTGCCCGGCGGCGTGTGGTTCCCCCTCGACGACCCGGTGTTCGAGCACCTGCGCGCGCTGATCGCCGAGGCCCGCGAGCTCACCGACGACCCGCGCGCGCCCCTCCGCATCTCCCGCTTCCAGGGTTCCCTCTGGGAAGACCTCGTCGCGCTCGGCACCGTCGCGCGGCAGGCCGAGACCTGGCGGCGGGCGGTCGAGGTGACCGGCGGGTTCGGCGCGGACGGCCATCTCGAGACGCAGCCGCTGCCGAAGGGCTTCCTCGCCGAGCTGCGGCCCTACCAGCAGGAGGGCTACGACTGGCTGACCTTCCTCTACGACAACCGGCTCGGCGGGGTCCTCGCCGACGACATGGGCCTCGGCAAGACGGTGCAGTCGCTGGCGATGATCGGCCGAGCGATCGAGCTCGCGGAGGAACGGGGCGAGGAGCGTCCCCGCTTCCTCGTGGTCGCGCCGACCTCCGTGGTGCCGAACTGGCTCGCGGAGACGAACCGGTTCCTGCCCGGGGTCGAGGTCGTGGCGGTCACGGAGACCTCGAAGAAGAGCCGCACCCCGCTGCGGGACACGATCGGCGACGCCGACATCGTCGTGACCTCGTACGCACTGATCCGGCTCGACACGGCGTCGTACACGGCGATCCCGTGGAGCGGGCTGCTGCTCGACGAGGCGCAGTTCGCGAAGAACCGGCACTCCACGACCTACCAGCGCATCCGCGCGATCGACGTGCCGTTCCGGCTCGCGATCACGGGCACACCGCTCGAGAACGACCTGATGGAGCTGTGGTCGATCCTCTCCATCGCGGCGCCGGGGCTGTTCCCGTCGCCCTCCGGGTTCCAGGACCACTACGCGAAGCCCATCGAGAAGGAGGGGGACCGCGATCGCCTCGCACAGCTGCAGCGGAGGATCCGACCGCTCCTGCTCCGCAGGACCAAGGAGCTCGTCGCTTCCGACCTGCCGCCGAAGACCGAGCAGGTCATCGAGGTGGAGCTCGGCAGGAAGCAGCGCGCCGTCTACGACCGCTACCTGAACCGGGAGCGGCAGCGGGTGCTGGGACTGATCGGCGAGTTCGACCGCAACCGGTTCACCATCTTCCGGGCGCTCACCACCCTGCGGCAGGTCGCGCTCGACGCGGCGCTCATCGACTCCGCGAACGAGGGGATCCCCTCCGCCAAGCTCGACCTCTTCGACGAGCTGCTGCAGAACGCTCTCGAGGAGCACCATCGCGTGCTCGTCTTCAGCCAGTTCACCCGGCTGCTCGGGCGGGTGAAGGACCGGCTCGACGAGGCCGACATCAAGTACGCCTACCTCGACGGCTCCACCCGTCGGCGCGGCGACGCGATCGACCGCTTCCGGTCGGGCGATGCGGACGTGTTCCTGATCTCGCTGAAGGCGGGCGGGTTCGGTCTGAACCTCGCGGAGGCGGACTACTGCATCCTGCTCGACCCGTGGTGGAACCCGGCGGCGGAGGCGCAGGCTGTGGACCGCGCGCACCGCATCGGCCAGCAGCGCCAGGTGATGGTCTACCGGCTCGTCGCGAAGGACACGATCGAGGAGAAGGTGATGGCGCTGAAGGAGTCGAAGCGCGCCCTGTTCGACGCGGTCATGGACGGCGGCGGAAGCGCGGCCACCGCGTCGCTCACGGCGGCGGACGTCCGCGAGCTCCTGGCCTGATCCCGGGGCGACCGGTCACACCGGAGCCCAAGGCTCCCGTGATCTGCCGGTCACACGGCCCGGCGCGGCGTGATCGGACGGTATTCCTGGGGAAACCATCCGGAAACCGCTGCGCGGTTCCCTTGACGCATGGCTTCAGGGGTGCACGACGCGCATCGGCACATCGGTGCCCTGCCCGCGTACCCCTTCTACGGCGGTCCCGCGATCCGTGCGGACCTCACCGCCCGCCAGACGGTCAAGGCGTTCATGGCCGACCTCGACGACGAGGGCACCGAGCGCGTGCTCGTGCTCCCGAACTACGGCGTCCCGATCCCCGAGGTCGCGTTCGAGCTGAACTCGCTGGCCCTCGAGGCTGCGCAGGCCGACGACCGGGTGCGCTGCGGCCTCTGGATCTCCCCGAAGCCGAGCGACGCCGAGCGGAACACCTCCGCGCTCGCGCTCGCCGGCGAGGAGGGGGTCGCCGCGCTGAAGACGAGCTTCCTGCTCGGGGGCGCGGCCGACGACGAGGGCTGCCTCGAGCAGCTGGGCCGCATGTTCGCCGCGGCGAAGGAGCACGACCTCACGGTGCACATCCACACGTCGCCCGGCGGTGCGAGCGACATCGACCGGATCGGGGAGCTCGTCGAGCGCTGGGGCGACGACGTGCGCATCCACCTCGTGCACCTCGGCGGCGGCATGAGCGGGCACATGAAGCTCATCGGCGGCCGCTTCTTCGACTGGATCGAGCGCGGCAAGCGCGTCTACAGCGACACCAGCTGGGCGATCGGCTTCGCGGCGGTCTGGCTCGTCGCCGAGATCGAGCGACGCGGCATCGGGCACGACCGCATCCTCTTCGCCTCCGACATCCCATGGGGCGACCACGCGGGAGAGCTCGCCCGCATGCAGGACGCGGTCAAGGACGGCGAGCTCGGGCGCCGGTTCCTCCGCGCGAACTTCGAAGCCCTGTACTGAGCCCTCCGCTCGTCCGACCCCCGCACCACCGAACCCCAAGGAGCGCCACATGGCCCTGTTCGACGAAGAGATCCTCGCGAAGATCGAGACCTCGAGGAACGAGATCCCGCACCCCGCCCTGCCCGCGGGCAGCAGCATCTACGGCTCGACGAAGATCTTCCCGGACATCCAGGCGGAGCCGGGGCAGTCCTACTTCACCCTCGTGCACGGCATCGCGCACGAGTCGAGCGTCAGCTTCGTCGCCTGCCTCCAAGCGCTCCGCGCGCTGCGCAAGGGCTTCGACTCGGTCCTCTACTTCTACGGGCCGGGCGCGATGAACGCGATCGCGACCCGCGGCTTCCCGACCGCCGGGGACTCCGCGTTCCCGGGCGAGCAGAACATCAACGACACGATCACGACCTTCATCGAGGAGGGCGGCACCGTGTTCGTGTGCCGCTTCGGGCTGTCGCTGCACGGTCTCCGCGAGGAGGACCTCATCGAAGGCACCATCCCCTGCCACCCGCTCGACGTGCAGGACGCGCTCATCTACTTCGCCAACAAGGGCGCGGTCATCAACAGCACCTACATGGTCTGACCGTGCCGGTCACGAACCTCGGGCTCCCGCTGCTGCGCCGGGAGCCCGACGCACCAGGGGCGCACGCCATGGACGCGGTGTCCCGCCGCGTCGACGTCGCGCTGCGCGGCCTGCGCATCGCCGCTCCGGTCCACCGGGAGGCGGGCGCCGGCCCGAGCGACGACGGCCACGTGCTCTGGAACGGCGAGCAGGCGGCGATCCCGGTGCAGGCCGACAGCCCGTACCTCGTCTCGAACGGGCGGCTGCTGCTCGAGACCGCGGACGCGGGCCCGATCGACGTCGGGATCGACGTCGCCCCGGTCCGCCGACCTCGGTTCTACGACCTGGCGACCGCCGATGGCACCTCCTACGAGCAGATCGCGCGCCTGCACGGCCGCAACGTGCTCGCGACGACCGTGGTGCAGACCTGCATCCGGTACGACGAGGGCGAGCGATGCCGGTTCTGCGCGATCGAGGCCTCGCTGGAGGCCGGTGCGACGATCGCGGTGAAGACCCCGGCGATGCTGGCGGAGGTCGCCCGCGCGGCCGTCGACCTCGACGGCGTCGAGCAGATGGTGATGACGACCGGCACCTCGAACGGCTGGGACCGCGGCGCGAAGCACCTCGCCCGGTGCGTGCAGGCGATCAAGGACGCGGTGCCCGAGCTCGCGATCCAGGTCCAGATCGAGCCGCCGCGGCACCTCCGGGCGATCCAGGACCTCCGCGACGCGGGAGCCGAGTCGATCGGCATCCACGTCGAGTCGATGGACGACGACGTGCGCCGCCGCTGGATGCCCGGCAAGAGCACGGTGACGCTGGACGAGTACCGGGCCGCGTGGGCCGAGGCCGTCCGCGTCTTCGGCCGCAACCAGGTGTCCACCTACCTGCTCGTCGGCCTCGGCGAGGACCCGGACGATGTCCCGCGCTGGGCGGACGAGCTGATCGGGCTCGGCGTCTACCCGTTCGTGGTGCCCTTCCGACCCCTCCGCGGCACGCTCGCGACGGACGTGGACCACGTGCCCGCACCGGACCGGACGATCCTCGAGACCGTCTCGCGCCAGGTGGCGGCGCTGCTCGTCGCGGCCGGGATGCTCGGGTCGGAGCAGAAGGCCGGCTGTGCGGCGTGCGGCGCGTGCGGCGTGCTGAAGACGGCCGGGGCATGACGCTCTTCGACGTGCCGGTCCTCACCGGCAGCCCGCGACGGGTCGCGCGGTGGGCGATCCGGCGAGCCGAGGGCGCGCAGCTCGAGGCCTACCGGCGGCTGCGTCGGGCCGCGTTCGTCGACGACCAGCACCTCTTCGCCGGTTCGGACGCGGACGACGTCGACGACGACCCGCGCGCCGTCGTGCTCGTCGCGACGGCCACCGAGGGCGGTGCCGTGCTCGGTGGTGTGCGGCTCGCGCCGCTCGCCGCGCGGGACATCGGCTGGTGGGGCGGCAGCCGGCTCGTCGTCGACGAGCGCATCCGCGGGGCCGCAGGACTCGGCGCCGAACTGGTCGACGAGGCCTGCCGGGTCGCGGAGGCGTCGGGCGTGCTCCGCTTCGACGCCACCGTCCAGGACCGCTACGCGGGGATGTTCGGCCGCCTCGGCTGGACGGACCACGGGCCCCTGATCCTCGCCGGGGCGCCGCACCGGCGGATGCGGTGGCCCATCGACCGCATCCGGACGCTGGCCGAACGCACGAAGGCGCCGCTCGAGGATCTGTTGGACCCGTTCGGCGCGGCGTGGGGCGCGGCGCCGCCCGCCTCGCTCGGCGGAGCCGGGTTCGTGGGCGACGACGGCGCCCCGGTGCCGGGCACCGACCTGATCGCCGCGTGCGACGCAATCCTGCCCGCCATGGTGCAGCGCGACCCGGAGTGGGCCGGCTGGTGCGGCGTCCTCGTCAACGTGAACGACCTCGCCGCGATGGGCGCCGACCCCGTCGGGCTGCTCGACGCGGTCGCCGGCCCGGACCTCGAGGTGGTCCGGCGCACGATCCGCGGCCTGCGGAGCGCGGCGGAGGCGTGGGGCGTCCCGATCCTCGGCGGTCACACGCAGGTCGGCGTCCCTGCGGCGCTGACCGTCACCGCGCTCGGCCGCACGGCGGCACCGGTGCCGGGCGGAGGTGGACGGCGCGACGACGTGCTGAGCCTCACGGTCGACACCACGGGCCGCTGGCGCCCCGGTGCGCACGGTACGCAGTGGGACTCCACCTCCAGCCGCACGGGTGCCGAGCTGCGCGCGATGACCCGGCTCGTGCGGGACGCCGCGCCACGCGCTGCGAAGGACGTGAGCATGGCGGGGGTCGTCGGTACGGCCGGCATGCTCGCGGAGGCGTCCGGCTGCGGCGCAGAGATCGACGTCGCCGCGGTTCCGGCGCCGCCCGACGCGAGCATGGGCGACTGGCTCACCTGCTTCCCCGGCTTCGGCATGCTCACCGCCGACGCCCGGGGCGACTCCCGCATGGGATCGCCCCTCACCGAGACGGCCCCCGTCGGCCGCCTGACCGCCGCGGCCGGGGTGCGCCTCACCTGGCCGGACGGCGAGTGCACCACCGCACTGCCGGGCCCTGTCACGGGGCTCGGTCACGCCTGATCGACGACACCTGGAGCACGACATGACCGTCACGCTCGCCGCCGCGTCCGAGTCCTTCGGCCGCGACCTCGACGAGAACTACCGCACCATCGCGCGCCTGGTCGCTGAGGCGACCGCCGTCGGCGCCCACCTCCTCGCGCTGCCGGAGGCCGCCATCGGCGGCTACCTGTCCAGCCTCGGCGGCCACGGGGACCCTTCGAAGCCCGACTCCCTCCCGCCCGCCATCCGGATCGACGGGCCGGAGCTCGCACGGGTGATGGCGCTCGCCGGCGACCTCGTCGTCGTGCTCGGCATCTGCGAGGCCGACGGACCGGTCGCCGACCCGATCCGGTACAACACCGCGGTCGCGCTGACGAAGGACGGCGTCCTCGGCGTGCACCGGAAGGTGCATCAGCCGCTCGGCGAGAGCATGAGCTACTCGGCGGGCGACTCCTTCGCCGCCTTCGACAGCCCCGTCGGCCGCATCGGGCTGATGATCTGCTACGACAAGGCGTTCCCGGAGGGCGCCAGGACCCTGGCGCTCGACGGGGCGGAGATCGTGGTCTGCGTCTCGGCGTGGCCCGGCGCCCGCACGGCCGCGGCGACGGACCTCGCCGAGGACCGGTGGACGAAGCGGTTCCGCCTCTACGACCAGGCCCGCGCGCTCGAGAACCAGCTCGTCTGGGTCGCGTCGAACCAGGCCGGCACATTCGGCCGTCTGCGGTTCGTGGGCTCCGCGTCCGTGATCGGGCCGGGCGGCGAGGTGCTCGCGGAGACCGGAACCGGCGCGGGCCTCGCGGTGGCGTCGCTCGACGTGGCCGAGGAGCTGGCCGCCGCCCGCCGCGCGATGTTCGCGCTGCGCGACCGGCGCCCCGACGCGTACGCGCTCGACGGCGTGGTCGCACAGGAGGCGCTCGTCGATGCCTGAGATGACCTTCACCGTCCAGTGGCCGGACGGCGGCGTGGACGACTGCTACTCCCCGTCGCTCGTGATGTGGGACCACCTCGAGGTCGGCGCCGAGTACACGGTCGGCGACTTCACCGCGAGGGCGACGACGGCGCTCGAGGAGGCGGGGGAGCGGGTCAGAGCCCGGTACGGCTTCCTCTGCACGGGCGCGCTCGCGCAGGCGGAGGAGATCCGCGCCCGCGCCGCGGTGCTCGACGCCGGCGCAGCCGTGCGCGTGCTCGCGATGGCGCCCCCGCTGCCCGTGGGGGCCGGCGCATGAGCCGCCTGCCGTCCCGCGTCGAGGTCGCGATCATCGGAGGCGGCCAGGCGGGCCTCGCCGCCTCCTGGCACCTGCGGCAGCGCGGCATCGACCACGTGGTGCTCGAGCGGGCCACCGCGGCGCACGACTGGCGGGACCGGCGATGGGACGCGTTCACCCTGGTCACGCCGAACTTCCAGTGCCGACTGCCGGGATTCCCCTACGACGGGGACGAGCCCGACGGCTTCATGACCCGGGCCGAGGTGCAGGCGTGGCTCGGCCGGTACCGAGCGAGCTTCGACCCGCCCCTGCATGAGGGCGTCGAGGTGCTCGGCCTGCGTCGTGCCGACCACGGGTTCACGCTGCGCACGAGCGCCGGTGACCTCGCGGCCGCCCAGGTCGTCATCGCGACCGGCGGCTACCACCTCCCCTCGGTCCCCGCCGTG
Organism: Acidobacteriota bacterium; assembly: GCA_019352055.1. Taxonomy (GTDB): domain Bacteria; phylum Actinomycetota; class Actinomycetes; order Actinomycetales; family Microbacteriaceae; genus Amnibacterium. The sequence continues at coordinate 39,776 of JABBOB010000001.1, read as the reverse complement.
GGCGCATTGCTGCCCGAGCACGTCTCGCAGGTGCACTCGGCCGACTACCGGAGCCCGGAGGCGCTGCAGGACGGCGCGGTGCTCGTGGTGGGCAGCGGCCAGTCCGGCGCGCAGATCGCGGAGGACCTCCATCTCGCAGGGCGCCAGGTGCATCTCGCGCTCGGCACGGCGCCACGGAGCGCTCGGTTCTACCGGGGACGCGACTGCATCGCCTGGCTCGAGGACATGGGCGTCTACGACGTCACCGTGCAGCAGCACGCCTCGGGGCTCGCGAAGCGGGAGTCGACGAACCACTACATGACCGGCCGCGACGGCGGCCGCGACATCGATCTGCGGGCGTTCGCCCTGCAGGGCCTGCGGCTGTACGGGCGGCTCACGGGGGTCCGGGACGGCAGGCCGGCCTTCGCGCCGACGCTCGCCGAGTACCTCGACCACGCCGACAGCGTCATGGAGTCGATCAAGACCGACATCGACCGGTACATCGACCGAGCGGGCATCGTCGCACCCACTGAGGCCCGATACACGCCCGTGTGGTCCCCCCGGGAGGAGCCCGCCGCACTGGACCTCGATGCCGCAGGAATCACCACGGTGGTCTGGGCGACGGGCTTCCGGCCCGATTACCGCTGGGTCGAGGTGGGCGTCTTCGACGGCGCCGGCCATCCGACGCATCACGCGGGAGAGACGGACGTGCCGGGGCTCTTCTTCCTCGGCTTGCCGTGGTTGACGACGTGGGGGAGCGGGCGGTTCGCCGGGATCGCCCCCGACGCGGCACACGTGACCGAGCGGATCGCGGCCCGAGCGCGCGTCGCCGTGTCGGCCTGATGGCGGTGCTCGCGGCGGTCGCGGCGCACTTCGGCCGCGACGTCGCGCGGGCCCTTCCGAAGGTGGAGGGCATCCTCGACGACGCGCGCGGTGCGGGTGCCGACCTCGTGGTGCTGCCCGACGCCACCCTCGGGGGGTACCTCTCGGACCTCGGCGACCCCGACTCGGCGGACCTGCCCGAGCCGCTGAAGCTCGACGGGCCCGAGCTCGACCGCATCCGCCGCGCCGCCGGCACGATGGTGGTCTGCATCGGGCTGGCGGAGTCGGTGCCCGGCGACCCCGCGCGTCGCTGGAACACCGCCGTCTGCTGCTCGGCGGACCGGGTGTGGGGCGTGCACCGCAAGGTGCATCGGCCGCTCAACGAGTCCCGCGTCTACGCCGCGGGCGACCGGTTCGCGGCGTTCGACACCCCGGTGGGCCGGCTCGGCATGCTCACCTCCTACGACAAGACGTTCCCGGAGGCGGCACGCGCGCTCGCGGACGACGGCGCCACGATCCTCGCCTGCCTCGGCGCCTGGCCGGCCTCTACGACGGAGCGGGCTGCGCACCTCCCGCAGGACCGGCAGTCCCGGCTGTTCGACCTCTACGACCTCGCACGCGCAGCGGAGAACCAGGTCGTGCTCGTCTCCTCGAACCAGACGGGGGTGCAGGGACGCCTCCGGTTCCTCGGCCAGGCGAAGGTCGTCGGCCCCGGTGGCGACGTGCTGGCCCGCACGGGTGTGAAGGGCGGCGTCGCCACCGCGACCGTCGACGTCGCGCTCGAGATCGCTCGGGCCCGGCGACGCCTGCACCACCTCGCCGAGCGCGTGCCCGACGCCTACGGACGGCACGGATGAGGATCGCGCTGCTCACCTACTCGACGAAGCCGCGCGGCGGCGTCGTGCACACCCTCGCGCTCGCGGAGGCGCTCGCCGCCCGGGGTGAGGACGTCGTGGTGTGGACCCTCGGCCGGGGCGGCGACGGGGCGTTCTTCCGCCCGGTCGATCCCGCGGTGCGGGTCGAGGTCGTCCCGTTCGCCGCGCGGGAAGGGGAGGGCGTCGGGCCGCGGATCCAGCGCTCGATCCGCACGCTCGCCGAGGCGTTCGACCCGTCGGGCTCCGACGTGGTCCACGCGGAGGACTGCATCACCGCGAACGCGGTGCCCACCTGCATCCGGACCGTCCACCACCTCGACCAGTTCACGACGCCGGAGCTCGTCGCCTGCCACGACCGGGCGATCGTGCGGCCGCTGGTGCTCGTCACCGTCTCCCGCGCCGTCGCCGCGGAGGTCGAGGCGGGCTGGGGCCGGGTGCCGACCGTGATCCCGAACGGGGTCGACGCGGCTCGCTTCGATGCGGCGTCCGGGCCCGCCGCCGACCGCGACCGAGCGGCCTGGCGGGACCGGTTCGGCGAGTACCTGCTGGTCGTCGGCGGCATCGAGCCCCGCAAGGGCACGATCGACGCGCTCGAGGGCTATGCGCTCGCGCGGCGGCGCCATCCCGAACTCCGGCTGGTCGTGGCGGGCGGGGAGACGCTCTTCGACTACGCCGGGTACCGCCGTCGCTTCGACGCCCGGCGCGACGCCCTCCAGGTGCCCGTCGACGTGCTCGGCCCCGTCGACCACGCCACGCTGCCGTCCCTCGTCGCCGCCGCGCGGGCCGTGCCGTTCCTGTCGACGAAGGAGGGGTTCGGGCTGTCGGCGATGGAGGCGCTCGCAGCCGGCGTCCCGGTCGTCGCGCGGGACCTGCCGGTGATCCGGGAGGTGTTCGGCCGGGCCGTCGAGCGGGTGCCGGACGACGCCTCCGCCGCCCGGCGGCTCGCCGACGCGGTCGATCGCGCGATCGCGGGAGAGGGGCCGGCGCCCGAGCTCGGTCGTGCGCTGGCCGCGTCCTACAGCTGGGACGCTGCGGCGGAGGCGCACCAGGCGCTGTACCGCCGCGTGCTCGACGCTCGCGCATGAGCACCCCGGCCTGGTAGCGCGATGGAGGTCACCATCGGGGAGGCGCTCGACCTCCTCGCCGCGCGGAGTCCGGATGCGCCGGCGGTCAGGGACGCCTCGGAAGCGCTCACCCGCGCGGAGCTCGGCTCGCGCTCCCGGCGGCTCGCTCGTGTGCTCCAGGCGCACGGCGTCCAGGAGGGGGATCTGGTCACCGTCCGGGGCGGGAACACCGCCGCGTTCGTCGTCGCGGTCTGCGCGATCCATCGTGCCGGAGGGACGCCGCAGCCGCTGAACCCGCGTCTCCCGGCGGCCGAGCAGCGCGCGGTCGTCGACCTCGCCGACCCTCGCGTCGTGCTTGGGGCGCTGGCGGGCGAGTTCCCGGACTCGCGGACGCTCCCGCTCGATCCGCCGACGGGCGGGATCGACGACGGCCCGCTGCCGTCGCTCGCGGCGCCGAGCTGGAAGGCGCCGACCTCCTCGGGCAGCACCGGCAGGCCGAAGCTCGTGCTCGCGACGGCCCCGGCGCGCGTGGACCCCGACCGGCAGGCGGCGCCGTTCCTCCCGCTCGCCGCCCGGCATCTCGTCGTCGCGCCGATCACGCACTCCGCGCCGTTCACGTACGCCTTCCGGGGGCTGACGACCGGGCACGAGCTCGTGCTGCTGCCCCGGTTCGATCCGGCGGCGGTACTGACCGCGATCGCCCGGCACCGCATCACCTGGGTGCTGCTGGTACCGACGATGCTGCACCGGATCCTCCGCCTGCCGGCAGCGACCGTCGCTCGTGCCGATCTCTCGTCGCTCGAGCAGGTGGTCCACACGGGGGCGACCGTGGACCCCGCGCTGAAGCGGCGGTGGCTCGAGCTGCTCGGTCCCGAGCGGCTCACCGAGGTCTACGCGGGCACCGAGTCGAACGGCCTCTTCGTGATCCGCGGCGACCAATGGCTCGCGCACCCGGGGAGCGTCGGTGCACCGGCGAGCGGCACGGAGGCACGCGTCGTCGGCCCGGACGGCGAACCGCTGCCCGCCGGGACCGTCGGCCGGATCCAGCTGCGGCGGGCCTCGGGCCCCTCCTACCGCTACCGCGGTGCGGCGACTCCCGCGCCGGGGGAGTGGGACACCCTGGGTGACGACGGCCGCTTCGACGAGGACGGCTACCTGTTCATCGCGGACCGCGGCAGCGACCGGATCACGCGGGCGGCCACGAGCCTGTACCCGGCCGAGGTGGAGAGGGTGCTGGAGGCACATCCCGTCGTCCGGTCCGCGGTCGTGGTCGGCGTGGCCGATGCGGAGCTCGGGCAGCGTATCCACGCCGTCGCGGACGTCGGCTGTGCAGAGGCGGAGTCCGCCGACCTGCGCGCGTGGGCGAACGGGCACCTCGATCCGGAGAAGCGCATCGACACCCTCGAGGTCGTCCGCGAGCCCGTCCGCGACGACGCAGGCAAGGTCCGCCGACGCGAGTGGACGCCGCAGGCGTGAGCGTCACCCCTCGGCGAGCACCTCCATGAGCGTCGAGCGGCAGAGAGCCGCGAATGCCGGGTTGCTCCGCTCGTAATACGGGATCGCCACGACGGCCTGTGCGAGCGCGATGCCCCGCGCCCGTGCCCAGGCGCCGTCGTCGGGGACGAGGCGGGCCCGGAACCGCTCCCGGTCCGCGCCGCGGAGGCAGGACCATGCGGGGACGAGGTCGTTCGCGGGGTCGCCCGCGCCGCCCCAGTCGAGCACCCCCGCCAGCCGGCCGTCCCGCACGAGGAGGTTCGGCGGCAGCAGGTCGGCGTGCACGGCGACCCGGACGCCGTCCCAGCGCGGCGCACGCAGTGCACGCTCCCAGGCCGCGGTGACCGACTCGTGATCGAACCCGTCCAGCGCCGTGATCGAGGCGCGGACGTCCGGGTCGGCGACGTCGGCCGGTGCTCGACCCGCCGGCAGCAAGGTCCGCCGGACCCAGGGCGCGCAGCGCAGCGACGACGTCGGCGATCTGGTCGACCTGGATCGACCCCGCCCGGGCCGGAGCGCCCTCGATCCAGCGCACGACCGACCACGCTGTCGCGAACAGTCCCGGGCTCGGCGAACCCAGGAGTACCGGCTCCGGCACGAGCACGGGCAGCGCCCCTGCGACGAGCGGCACGACCGCCGATTCACGCATCGCGTCCCGGCCGCCGGCGACGAGCCGAGGGAGGCGCACCGCCAGGCGGTCGCCGAGCCGGAAGACCCGGTTCACGGTGCCGACGGCCCGGACCGGTCGGACCGGCAGGTCCGCGAGGTGCGGCGCCTGCTCCACGAGGAGCGCCGTCACGACGGTCGGGTCGGCGGGGAGCTCGCCCTCGTGCAGCGCACCGTCCATCCATGGACGGTAGCCCGCAACCGCGGACGGTCGCTCCGACCGCGCACTCGACACCGTGCTCGGCTCGCGGTCGCCCTCCAGCCTCTCGCCGGCGGCGGGCTCCTCCCCCTCAGGCGCTGACGACAGTGCTGCGCTGGGTCCCGAGCCCGTCGATGCCGATCTCGACCACGTCGCCGTCGACCAGGTAGGGGTACCGCCCCGACATGGCGACGCCCTCCGGGGTCCCCGTCAGGAGCACGTCCCCGGGCTCCAGCCGCACGTACCGCGACAGGTCGGCGATCAGGGACGCGACCGAGAACACCATGTCGGCGGTGGAGGAGTCCTGCCGCGGGGCGCCGGATATCGCCGACCAGATGCGCAGCGACGTCGGGTCGACCTCGTCGCCCGGGACCAGCCACGGGCCGAGGGGGCAGAACGTGGGGGCGGTCTTCCCCTTCGACCACTGGCCGCCGGACTCCGAGCGCTGCCAGGTGCGCTCCGAGACGTCGTTGCCGACCAGGTATCCGGCCACGTGCGCGAGCGCCTCCGCCGCGGTCACCTGCCACGCGGCCGTGCCGATCACAACACCCAGCTCCGCCTCCCAGTCGAGCGTCCGCGCGTCCTCGGGGCGCACGATCTCGTCGTTCGGGCCGACGATCGTGTTCGGGTGCTTGAAGAACAGGATCGGGTGCTCCGGAGGCAGGCTGCCGGACTCCGCTGCGTGGGCCGCGTAGTTCTGCCCGATGCACAGCACCGCCCCCGGCCTGGCCACCGGCGCGCCGACGCGGAGGGCGCCTGCCCCCGGCAGCTCATCGAGCCGACCGTCGGCCAGCGCGGCCCGCGCCCGCTCGAGCCCGCCGCCCGCGAGGAAGGCGGCGTCGATGTCGCCGGTGAGCGGCGTGAGGTCGTAGGTGCGGTCGCCGGCGAGGAGCGCCGGACGCTCGGCGCCCACGGGGCCGAGACGGAGGAATGCGGTCACCCGTGAACGCTAGCCCCGCACCGAGCGGACCGGCCGAGTGCTCCGAACACCCTTCTCGAACCGGAGAGCCGGTCCTACCCACGTCGGGGGACCGGCGCAACCCCTGGAAATCCCAAGAAACGGATAGTCTGCGAACGATGAGCACCACTGGACCGTTCGACGTCTCCGCATACGTGCGGCAGCCGTTCGGACCGATGCGCGAGACCCTCACGGGCCTCGGCGCGGTGCTGCCGGCCGACCTCGCCGAGACGCTGCGCTACGTGCAACGCCGTGCGCAGGGGACGGGGTCCTGGCTGTCCCACGTGCTGGTCACGGCGACGCACAAGGACGCCCGGATCACCGCGTTCCTGTCCACCTGGGCATACGAGCTGCACTGGTTCGGCGACGCGCTCACGGCGATCGCCGGCGCCGGCCCCGTGCCCGCGATCCGGCGCGGCGTCGCCGCGAAGCTTCGCGACCGGTTCGGGCCGCTCCGCGAGGCGATCGTCGCCAATCTGCACGGCCGCGCTCTCACCGGCGTGCAGATGACGGAGCGCCTCGTCGACGGCTGGATCGTCGACGCGATGCTCGAGCGCGCCCAGCACCTCGCGCCGGCGTCCGTCGCGGCCGACCTGGCCCGGATCCGGGAGGGCATCGCCCGTCAAGGACGGTTCTTCGCCGAGTCCGCGACCGACGCGCTCTCCCACTCCCGAGCGGCGCAGGCGCTCGCCCGCCGTCGGCTCGCGATGCGGACCTGGCCGATCGGCGCCGACAAGGAGCCCGCCGACGCGACCGCTCGGGCGCTGCAGACGCTGTTCGGCCCCGACCGCTCCTGGGCCGCCGCGATCGACGCCCGCATCGATACCCTCCCCGGTCTCGCCGGGCTGAACATCGTCCGCCGCACGGTCCGCAAACCGGGCAGGCGCCCGACCCGAATCCCGCTCCGCGGCGCGCTCACCCGGCGCGCAGCGAGGATCCCCACCCGGAAGGAAGCGGCGCGCTGAGCGCACACCATGGCTTTCGACATCGACACCTTCGCTGAGACCAGCACCGCCGTCACGTGGGGCGACATCGACCTGGACGCGTTCCGGACGAACCCGCTGCCCGAGACGTCGCTGCGCGCCCTGCGCTACATGTGCGACGTCGAGTACCACACCGTCTGCTACCTCCGGGACATGCTGGTCACCCCGTCCCACGGCGACGGCGAGGTCTCCACGTTCATGACGATGTGGAACCGCGAGGAGTACTGGCACGGCGAGGCGCTCGCCGCAGTCCTGAAGGTGCACGGCGTCACCGTCGAGTACGACCAGCTCAAGGCGACCCGCATCAAGCTCGGCTGGCGCGACCGGATCGACCCGATCAAGCAGTCGATCTACGGCAACATCGTGGGCAAGGACTTCGTCGCCACCCACATGTCCTGGGGCAGCGTGAACGAGCGCGGCGCCGCCGCCGCGTACCGCCGCCTGGCGAAGCTCGAGCCGCATCCCGCGCTCGCCCCGCTGCTGGTGCGCATCGCGGCGCAGGAGTCCCGTCACATCGCGTTCTACACGACCCAGGCGGTCAAGCGGCTCGAGGAGAGCACACTCGCCCGGAAGTTCACCCGCTTCGCGCTGTCGAAGGTGTGGGGCCCGGTGGGTTCGACCATCGAGCCCGACGAGGAGGTCCGCTTCGTCATGGGGTACCTCTTCGACGGCGAGGAGGGTCTCAAGGAGGTCCGGAAGATGGATGAGGCGATCGCGAAGATGCCGGGCATGACCGGCCTCGCGATCAACGAGAAGGCCTTCCGCGCCCGCGGCCTCTACGCCGACATCCCCGCCGCCTAACCCTTCCCTCCGGGGGCTCCCCGCGGCTGATCGCGTGGCGCGGGCAGCCCCAAGTGAGTCATCTCGCCGGTCAGCACGGCCTGAGATCCGGTCCTCCACAGGGCAGCGTCGTGCGGAGGCGCTCGGGTCGCGTCAGCATCGCGGCGTGGAACCGCTTCTGGCCGCGGTCGGGCCCTGGCTGATCGAGCTCATCGTCGTCCGGAACTCGCACTCGGGTGCCGAACGGCGGGCGATCAGCCGCGACGTCGCGCGCGGGCTGCTGCTCCGCCTTCAGCCTCGGGCCTACGTCGACCGGGTCGCCTTCGAGGCGATGACGCCCGAGGATCAGCACATCGTCCGGATGCGGGCGCTCGCGGCCGTCTCGCCCAGCGCGATGGTGTTCTCCCACGTCTCCGCCGCAGTGCTGCACGGGCTCCCGGTCATGCGGACGCGCCTCCACACCCTGCACGTGACCACCGAGGACGAGGACCAGCGTCACCGGGTCGGCCAGACCATGCACCGGTTCCTGATCTCGGCGGAGGACGTCGTGCGGTTCGGCGACCTCTTCGCCACCGGGGTCGGCCGCACCGTGGTCGACCTCGCCGGCGGGCTGCCGTTCGAGGAGGGCGTGATGGCAGCGAGCGGTGCGCTCTCCGACGGCGTGCCCCGAGTGCTCCTGGAGGAGGCGGTCGAGGCGGCCGGTCCGAGGAGGGCATCGCGGCGGACGTCCGACGTCGTGGGGTTCGCGCATCCTGGCGCCGAGTCGGCGGGGGAGTCCCGCACGCTCGTGACCTTCTTCCGTCTGGGCGTCGAGGTCCCGATCCTGCAGCACCGCCTCGTGCTGAGCGACGGCTCCAGCGCGTTCCTCGACGGGCTCTTCCCATCCGTCCGGGTGGGGACCGAGTTCGACGGCGAGCAGAAGTTCCTGGACCCCAGGATGGCCCCGCAGGGCGCTGGGCGAGCCGTGGTCGCCGAAAAGTGGCGTGAGGACGAGATCCGGGCCCAGCTGGACGGGCTCGCCAGGTTCGGCTGGATCCAGGCGGGGAGCCTCGCACTCATGCGCGCGCTCCTCGCCCGCGTCGGGGTGGTACCGCCTCGGCACCGGGTGACCCTGGCGGACTACATGGGCGCAGCGCGGGAGGCGCGCCCTCGCCGCCAGCCGCGTGCGCCGAGGTGGCGGACTTGACTTTCCTCTCCGGGGGCGCTCCGCGGCTGATGGGGCAGCGCGCGCAACCCCGCCAGCCGCGCAGAGCCCCCGCAGCGAGTCAGCGGAGGAGGGGCTGCGCGCCGAGGGTGAAGCGGGGCTCGATGCCGAGCTCCGTCACCTCGGCGTCGGTGAGCATCCGGGATCGGATCAGGAAGCGCTTGCCCTCAGGGGCCTCCACCGAGAAGCCGCTGCCGCGCCCATCGACGAGGTCGATGGTGATGTGCGTGAACTTCCAGAGCTCGTACTGGGAGGCGGACATGTACACGGGCACGGGGTCGGTTCCCGCGATGTCGAGGTCGCCGAGGTGCACGTCCGAACGGCCGGTCCGGAACATGCCGACCGGGTAGCACATGGGGCTCGACCCGTCGCAGCATCCGCCGGACTGGTGGAACATCAGCGGCCCGTGCTTGGCGGCCAGGCTGCGCAGCAGCTCTGCCGCTGCGGGCGACACATCGATCTTCGACGCGGTCATCACAACTCCTCGCTCGGACGGGACCGTGAGGCCGTAGCGCGAGACGGTGCATCGCGCTACGGCCCCGATCGGGATACGGCTTAGAAGAAGCCCATGGGGCCTTCCGCGTACGACACCAGCAGGTTCTTCGTCTGCTGGTAGTGGTCGAGCATCATCTTGTGGTTCTCGCGGCCGATGCCCGACTGCTTGTAGCCGCCGAACGCGGCGTGGGCCGGGTACTGGTGGTAGGTGTTGCACCAGACGCGGCCGGCCTCGATCGCCCGGCCCGCGCGGTACAGCTGCGAGCCGTCGCGACTCCACACCCCGGCGCCGAGGCCGTAGAGGGTGTCGTTCGCGATGGAGATCGCTTCGTCGAACCCGTCGAAGGACGTCAGCGCGAGCACGGGGCCGAAGATCTCCTCCTGGAAGATCCGCATGTCGTTCGTGCCCTCGAAGATCGTCGGCTGCACGTAGTACCCGCCCGCCAGATCGCCGGGCAGCTCCGCCCGCTCGCCGCCGACGAGCAGCTTCGCGCCACCCTGCTTGCCGATGTCCATGTAGCTCAGGATCTTCTCGAGCTGGTCGTTCGACGCCTGCGCGCCGATCATCGTGGACACGTCGAGCGGGTTGCCCTGCTTGATGCGCTTGATGCGCTCGACCCCGTCGGCCACGAAGCCGTCGTAGATCGACTTCGCCACGAGCGCGCGCGACGGGCAGGTGCAGACCTCGCCCTGGTTCAGCGCGAAGAAGGAGAAGCCCTCCTGCGCCTTCTCGTAGAACGCGTCGTGCTCGCGGGCGACGTCCTCGAAGAAGATGTTCGGGCTCTTGCCGCCGAGCTCGAGCGTGACCGGGATCAGGTTCTCGCTGGCGTACTGCATGATCAGCCGGCCGGTCGTCGTCTCGCCGGTGAACGCGATCTTGCGGATCCGCGGGTGGGAGGCGAGCGGCGCGCCGGCCTCGAAGCCGAACCCGTTGACGATGTTCAGGACACCGGCGGGGATCAGGTCCTTGATCAGGTCGAGCACCAGATGGATCGACGCGGGGGTCTGCTCGGCGGGCTTCAGCACGATGCAGTTGCCCGCTGCGAGCGCGGGGGCGAGCTTCCAGACCGCCATCAGGATCGGGAAGTTCCAGGGGATGATCTGGCCGACCACGCCGAGCGGTTCGTGGAAGTGGTACGCGACGGTGTCGTGGTCGATCTCGGACACCCCGCCCTCCTGGGCGCGCAGGGCGCCGGCGAAGTAGCGGAAGTGGTCGATCGCGAGGGGGATGTCGGCCGCGAGGCACTCGCGGACCGGCTTGCCGTTCTCCCATGTCTCGGCGACCGCGATCGCCTCCAGGTTGGCCTCCATGCGGTCGGCGATGCGGGTGAGCATCAGCGCGCGCTCGGCGGGGGAGGTGCGCGCCCATGCGGGGAAGGCCTTCCAGCCGGCCTCGACCGCGGCGTCGACGTCCTTCGCCGTGCCGCGGGCCATCTCCGTGAACGGCTTGCCGGTCACGGGGCTGATGTCGTCGAAGTACTGGCCCTCGGCCGGCGGCACGTACCGGCCGCCGATGAAGTGGTCGTACCTCGGCTTGTAGCTGACCACCGATCCTTCGGTCCCCGGGGCCGAGTAGACCTGGGGGGCGGAGGAGGGGGCCGCCTCGGTGGGGGCGTCCGCAGCAATCGTCATCGTCGGAACTCGTCCTTCCAGACTTCGTCGTCCGGGCCGCTCGCGTCGTGTGGACGCCGTCGCGGTCGGGCACGGGCGTCGCCGTGCCTGATCCGGACGGTAGGCCGACGGAGGTTGCGCTCCGTTGCGCGGTCCGGCGCCGCGGTTCAGGCGAGCGCCTCGAGCCGCGCGACGATGCCGGCGCGCTTGGGGGAGCGGGCGGGGAGGAGGTGCAGGGCCGTCATCAGCGGCTCCGGATCGGTCGGAGCGACCCGCTCCGCGAAGCTGAGGAGCAGGTCGGGGGAGGCGCTCTCGAGGAGCGCCTCGCGCAGCCGGCCGCCGACCTCCTCCCGGATCTCCTCGATGCCGGGGGCGACGGAGGCGGGCAGCACCTCCCCGCGGTACGCCTGCAGGGCGGCCCGGTGGGCACCGCGATCGAGCATCGCGAGCAGCTGCCGCACGTCCAGATCGACGGGCACGGGGAGCCGGTAGGGCCGGGCGAGCGGGACGAGCCCGGGTGCGAGGCCCTGCAGCACGTGGCGCAGGCGCACCATCTCGGGCCGGATCGTCGCGGTCGCGTCCGACCTGCCGTGCACGAGCTCGGCGAGGCGCTCCGCGGACAGCCCGGTGCGGTGCCAGGCGAGCAGAGTCAGCAGCTCGGCGTGCCGCATCGACAGCGACATCGTTCGGCCGTCGACGCTCAGCTCGGCCTGGTCGCGGCCGAGCACCACCAGGCGGGGGGCGCGGGCGACGTTCCTGCCCCGCGTCGGCCGCCCCTCCCCACGCTGGAGGTGCTGCAGCAGCAGCTCGCGCTCGACCGCCGCGACGGTCGCCTCGAGGAGGGGGAGCGCACGCGGGCCGACCGCGTCGGGGCCGCCGGTGATGTCGATCACCCCGATCGTCTCGTGCGTGCGGAGGTCGTGCACGGGCACGGCGCTGCAGCTCCACTGCTGCACCTGCACCGCGAAGTGCTCGCCGCCCGAGATCTGCACGGCGCGGTCGAGCGCGAGCGCGGTGCCCGGAGCGGAGGTGCCGACCCGCGACTCCGACCAGTCGGCGCCGGGAACGAAGCGCATGCCCTCGGCGCGCCGGACGAGCGTCCGGTCGCCCTCGACCCAGAGCAGCCTGCCGGCGGCGTCCCCGACGGCGACGACGACACCGGATCCCTCGTCGGCGTCGCGGACGAGCAGCGAGCGGATCACCGGCACCGCGGCGGCCAGCGGGTGCGTGCGCCGCATCTCGTCGAGCAGGCCGTGCTCGGGCGGGGCACCGGCCTCCGCCCGATCCGGTGCGAGCCGCCGAGCGGTCGCGCGCGCCCAGGACTCGGCCACCAGGCGGCGCGTCGATGCACGCCGACCTGCTCGTGTCTCCCCGGTCATCCGACCTCCCCGTCGCCGTCGACGCAGCGCACACGGTAACCCCCGCGGGCCGGCAGCGGTACCGCTGCGAGCCGATCCCTCAGGTCCGGGGCGGCCGCCGGCGGCCGTACGCTCGGAGGCATGACCGACACCACCGAACTCACCGTGTACGGCGCCGACTGGTGCCGCGACTGCCGCCGGTCCAAGGCGCTGCTCGATCAGGAGGGCGTCGCGTACCGCTGGGTCGACGTGGAGGCGTCGAAGGACGCCGCCGACGAGGCGCAGGAGATCAGCGGGCGCCAGAGCATCCCGGTGATCGTGTTCCCGGACGGCTCGTTCCTCGTCGAACCCTCCGACGAAGCGCTGCGCGAGAGGCTCGCGGCCGTCTGAGCCGTCAACCGCCGGCGGCGCGCACCTCGTCCGCGATCCTGCCGCCGGCGTCGAGCACGCCGGTGTCGAGCGCGGCGACCACCCAGGTGAAGCCGAGCTCGACGAACCGCCGGGCCCTGGGCACGGTGGCGCCGAACGCCCCGGCGGGCACCCCGGCCGCCTCGCACGCGGCGAGGATGCGCTGCAACGCGGAGGCGTGACCGTCGAGCAGGCCGTCGACCGTCGTGCCGAGGCTGAGCGACAGATCGAACGGTCCCACGAACACGAGGGCGAGGCCGGGCGTGCGCGCGATCGCCTCGACGTCCGCGAGGCCCTGCGCGGTCTCCACCATCACGGCGACGAACGGCGCCGGGGGTCCGCCCGTCGGCGAGTCGGTGCGCTCGAGCCCCGGCAGCGGTCCCCAGCTGCGGATCCCCCGGGGTGGGTGGTTCGCGGCGGAGACGGCCGCCTCTGCCTCCGCAGCGCTCTCGACGAGTGGCACGACGACGCCGTCCGCTCCGGCGTCCAGCGCCCGACCGATGAGGCCCGCGTCGTTCGCCCGCGTCCGGACGAGGAGGGGCACCCGGCGCTCGCGACGAAGCATGAGCGTCTGCCGCACCGCGCCGTCGTCGAAGTGGCCGTGCTGCGCATCGAGCACGAGCCAGTCGAAGCCCGCGTGCTCCAGCGCCGCCGCGGTCCGCGGTTCCCCGAGCATCGCCCACACCCCGAGCCGAGCCTGATCCGTCACGCGGCACCTCCCGGTGCGGACGTTACCGCGGGCGGGATCGGCGCCGGCTGCGCCGCCGTCAGCGACGCCCGACGGCCACCGTGCCGTCGATCTCGTCGTCCGACGTCACGGAGGCGGTCAGGCCGGCCCGCTCGATCAGGAGCGCGGTCCACGCCGCCTGCGTCCGCCCCGTCTCGATCAGCAGCGCGCCGCCGGGAGCGAGCCACGCCGTCGCCGCCGCGGCCACGCGGCGGTGCAGGTCCAGCCCGTCGGCGCCGCCGTCGAGCGCAGCACGCGGCTCGAAGTCCCTCGCCTCGCGCGGCATGTCCGCGATCCGGTCGGTCGGCACGTACGGAGCGTTCACCGCGATGACGGCGAAGGTGCCGCGGAGCCGGCCGGGGAGGGCGGCGAACAGGTCGCCCTCCCACACCGTCCCGCCGACCGGAGCGAGCGTGCGGCGCGCGTTGGCCACCGCCGCCGGGTCGACGTCGGCGGCGTGCACGGCGACCCCGGGCACCCGCGTCGCCATCGCGAGCCCCACCGCGCCGGTCCCGCAGCAGAGGTCCAGCACGACCGAGCCCGGCTCCGCGAGCGTCGCACCCGCCCTGGCGAGCAGCTCGGTGCGGCGGCGGGGGACGAACACGTGCGGATCGACGGGCACGCGCAGGCCGTCGAACGCCGCCCAGCCGAGGAGCGGTTCGAGCGGCTCTCCGGCGATGCGGCGCGCGACGAGCGCCTCCAGACCGTCGCCGGTGGCCGCTTCGACGAGCAGCGTCGCCTCCTCCTCCGCGAACACGACGCCCGCGGCGCGGAGCCGACGCACGACGTCGTCCGCGGCCGGGATCACGACGTGCTGAGGTCGGACCGGGACACCCCGCCGCGGTGCCAGTCGACGATCGGCCAGCGACGCTTGAGCGCCGCGCGCGCCAGACGGGCGTCCGGGCTCACCGCGGTCGGGTTGCCGACCAGCGACATCCACGGCAGGTCCGCGACGCTGTCCCCGTACGCGTAGGACCCCGCGAGGTCGTACCCGCCCCGCTCCGCGTACTGCGCGAGCCAGGCGCCACGTGCCTCGTCGACGAGCGGCGGCGCGCCGAGGAAGCCGGTCAGCGTGCCGTCCTCCTCGTGCATCGTGCCCGCGACGACCTCGTCGAACAGCTCCGCCAGCGGCTCGGCGAGCACGCCGATCGAGCCCGTGACGAGCACGGTCCGGTGGCCGGCCGCTCGGTGCTCCCGCACGCGGCGCAGCGCGTCGCCGCTCGTGTGGGCCAGCAGCGCGTCGGTGTAGCCGCCGCGCACGGCCGCCCGGAGCTTCGCGGCCGGCATTCCGGCGTAGCGGCGGAGGAACGATCGCAGGAACTCGCCGCGGTCCCGGCGCTCGGCCGCCAGGTAGGCGGGCAGCCGGGTCAGGATCGATCCGGCCTCGGCCGCCGCGGCGGCCTCGCCGCCCTGCGCGCGGAGCACCCAGAGCCGCTGCTGGACGATGTTCGACTCGACGACGGTGCCCTCGAGGTCGAACACGGCGACGACGTCGGTGCGCTGCTCGAGCGGCTTCGGCGCACCGCCGGACGTCGAGCGGTCGCCGCCGCGGCCGCGCGAGAAGACGCGCATCAGCTGCGTGATGGCCGGCACGTGCACGCGCTGCATGAAGTCTCGCCAGTCGATCCGCGTGACGTCGAAGCCCTCGGTCGGCCGGTCGGAGGGGATCCGGCCCTGCAGCGCCCGCGTGTTCCGGTCGTCGAAGATCAGCTCGGTGCCGACGTAGGCGCGGTAGAGGTCCGACAGCTGGCGCAGGTTGCCCACGTCGCGCTCGCGGCGGCCCATCGTGCGCTGCCACTCCCGCGTCCGGGGGCTCGACGGCAGCCGGTCGAGCGCGGTGTTCGCGGCGCCGACGAGGGTCTCCGCCCGCCGGATCGCGCGCTCGACGCGGCGGTCGCCCGGGAACTGCCACGTCGGTACCCGCTCGGCGCCGGGGGTGTCGGGGATCGGGTTGGCGGTGAAGTACTCGTGCACGTTCCGGTACATCTCGTGGAACGGCAGCGGGTTGCTGGCGCCGGAGGCGATGTGCAGGTAGCGCGGCGACGCCGGCTCCGGGGGGGTGGCCGCCGCGGCGAGGATCGCGTTGACCACGAAGTCCACGGGGATGATGTCGAGCACCGAGTCCGGGACGCCCGGGAAGTCGGGCAGCTGGCCGCGACCGAAGGCGATGATCAGCGGGTCGGCGACCTTGAAGCCGTCGATCCAGCCGGGGAAGGGGTGCTCGAGCGCGCTCTCGATCACGCTCGGGCGCACGACGGACAGCCGGTGCTCGGTGCCCCACAGCTCCTCGGCGGCCCGCTCGGCGAGCGCCTTCGTCAGGGTGTACACGTCCGTCCAGCCGAGGCTCTGCGCCCGCGCCCGGCCCGCCGTCACCAGGCGGCGCTTGACCCAGTCGATGCGTGCGGCCTCGGCGGCCTGCGCAACGGCGCGGGGACCCTCCTTGCCGTGCTCCGCACGGGCGCGCAGCATGAGCCCGCGCAGCACGCCGGGCTCGCGGCTGCGCAGCTCGACGCGCTGCCTGGCCGCCGCGGCGGCGGTCGACTCGACCCGCCAGTCGGCGTCGTGGTCCAGCGAGGCCTCGGGCAGCACGCCCTTGCGGACACCGCCGACGTAGCAGGTGGACACATGGACGACGTGGGGGTCGGCACCGCTCGCGCGGAGCGCCCCGTAGATGCCGGAGGCGCCGCCGACGTTCGTGGCGAACGCCTCGTCGATCGGCGGGTCGAACGACACGGTCGACGCGCTGTGGATGACCACGTCGAGATCGCCGGGGAGGGCGGGCACCTCGTCGAGGGAGCCCTCGATCGCCGACACCCGCTCGGCGAACACCCGCGCCGCCTCGTCGCGGCCCACCGACTCCCGCCAGGGCTTGAAGACCGGCTTCGACAGCAGCTTCCGCACACGGTCCTCGGCGGACTGGCCCGTCTTGCCGCGGACGAGCAGCGAGATCCGGGTGTCGGGGTGCGAGACCAGGAGGCGCTCGAGCACCGCCTGGCCGACGAAGCCCGTTCCTCCGGTCACGAGCACGTGCCCGGAGAGTCGGCCGACGGGCTCTGAGGTTTCGGCGCCGGTCGCGGCCCCGGCACTGTTCGTCATCGGGTCCGTATCGTATGCGGAATGGCGACCGCGCTCGTGACCGGAGCGACGAGCGGCATCGGCGCGGCATTCGCGCGGGCGCTCGCCGACCGGGGTTGGGATCTCGTCCTCGTGGCCCGCGACGAGTCGCGGCTGGCAGCGGAGGCCGAGCGGTACCGCGCGCTCGGGCGCCGGGTGGAGGTGCTCCGTGCCGACCTGTCCGACCGCGCGGACGTCGCATCGGTCGCGCAGCGCCTCGAGGACCCGGCGCGGCCAGTCGACCTGCTCGTCAACAACGCGGGCTTCTCCGTGCGCGCGCCGCTGCTCTCCACCGATCAGGACGCGCACGACCGGGCGTTCGAGGTGATGGTGCGCGCGGTGCAGGTGCTGTCCGGGGCCGCGGGCCGGGCGATGACGGCGCGCGGCCGCGGCCGCATCGTGAACGTCGGCTCGACCGCCGGCCGCATCACGATGGGCGCCTACTCCGCCATCAAGGCCTGGGTCACCGTGTTCACCGAGGGGCTCTCGAACGAGCTGGCCGGCACCGGCGTCACCGCGATGGCGCTCGAGCCCGGGTGGGTGCGCACGGAGTTCCATGAGCGTGCAGGCATCTCCGGCTCCTCCATGCCGAGCGCGCTGTGGCTCGACGCGGACGACCTCGTCGCCGCCGCGTTGCGGGATCTCTCGCGCGGCCGCGTGGTCTCCACGCCGAGCGCACGGTACAAAGCACTCATGTTCCTCGTACGGCATGGACCGCGGTCCGGTGTCCGGCGGGTCTCCAAGGCGCTGAGCGGCCGTCGCCGCAGTAGCCTTCCGGAGTGACGACGCGGGTGACGACCAAGCGGCCCGTCGGCTCCGAACCCCCTGCCGTGCGGTTCGATCGATACACCTCGAAGCCGATGGCGATGGCGCGCTACGTCGCGCAGCGCGTGCTGCTCGGCGGCGTGATCCGGTCGATCCTCACCGTGCGGATCCTCGGCCGCGAGAAGCTGGGCGAGCTCCGCGGCGCCTTCGTCGTCGTGGCGAACCACTCGAGCCACCTCGACGCACCGCTCATCTTCACGACCCTCCCGCGACGGCTCGCCCGCTACCTCGCCGCCGGGGCCGCGGCCGACTACTTCTTCGACGTGAAGTGGCGCAAGGGCCTCACCGCGCTGTTCTTCAACGCGTTCCCGATCCACCGCTCCGGCCTCAACCGACCGGCCTCCGAGGCGCGCTCGCTGCTGCAGCGCGGGGTGCCGCTGCTCGTGTTCCCGGAAGGGACGCGCAGCCGTACCGGCCGCATCGGCACCTTCAAGTCCGGCGCCGCCGCGCTCGCGAACGCCTCCAACGTCCCCTGCGTCCCGGTCGCGATCATCGGCGCCGGGATCGCGCACCCGCGCGGGTCGAAGTGGCCGAAGGCCGGTCGCCCGCCCGTCGCCGTCGTGTACGGCGAGCCGGTGTTCGCGGAGGCGGGGGAGAGCCCCAGCGACTACATGCGCCGCGTCCGCGGCGAGGTGCAGCGCCTGCACGACGAGCACGCCCACGCGGTCCTCTCCCGAGGCCGTCCGTGACGAGAGGACCCCGATGACCGACCTCGCCCCGCTGACCGGCGCCACCGCCGACCGCTCGGATCCCGCCTCGCCCGTCGAGCACATGAAGTGGTGGGGATGGGGCGTCCCCGGCGTCGCCTTCCACCACGAGGACAAGCCCGCCTTCGCGCCGTTCGTGCTGCACGCCGTCGGCATCGACCTGCATGCCGTGCAGCCGCTGCAGCAGCCCGACTTCGCCGCGATCGAGGTGCCCGCGTCGATCGCCGACCAGGCGCTGCGGGACGCGCTCGCGGCGGCGGTCGGCACGGAGCACGTGATCGACGGCGACCTCGACCGCGTGGTGCACACCTACGGCAAGAGCATCCGCGACCTGATCAAGGTGCGCGCGGGCGACCTGCCGCGCGTGCCGGACCTGGTCGTGTACCCGAAGGACGAGGCCGCCGTGCTCGCCGTCGTCGAGGCGGTCGTGGCGCACGACGCCGTGCTGATCCCGTTCGGTGGCGGCAGCAACATCGCGGGCTCGCTCGAGCCGATGCCGGGTGAGTCCCGCGCCGTCGTCTCCCTCGACCTCGGCCTGCTCGACCGCGTGCTCGACATCGACGAGGGCTCGGGCCTCGCCCGCGTCCAGGCCGGAGCCCTCGGGCCCGCGCTGGAGGCGCAGCTGAACGCGCGCGGCTGGACGATCGGGCACTTCCCCGACTCCTTCACCCACTCGAGCCTGGGCGGCTGGATCGCGACCCGCTCCTCCGGCATGCAGTCGGACAAGTACGGCGACATCGCCGACATCACCCGCGGCCTGCGTGTCGCCCGGCCCGGCGGCATGCTCGACGTGCGGGCCACTCCGTCGGCTTCGACGGGACCCTCCGTGCGCGAGATGATCCTCGGCAGCGAGGGGCGCCTCGGCGTGATCACCGAGGCGACCGTGCAGGTGCACCGCGTGCCCGCCAAGCGCGTCATCCACGCCTACTTCTTCCCGAACTGGCGCGCCGGCAGCAAGGCCATGCGGGAGATCGCAGCCGGCGACGTGCACCCCGCGATCACGCGCGTGTCCGACGGCCGGGAGACCGGGTTCTCCCTCGCGACGGCGAAGGAGTCGAAGGGCTTCGGTGCGCTCGCGCAGCGCGGCCTGTTCGCGTTCCTCAAGCGCCGTGGCTGGGACCTCGACGAGATGTGCCTCTCGTTCATCGGGTACGAGGGCAGCCCCGACCACGTCGCGCGCCAGCGCAGGGCGGTCGAGAAGATCGTCAAGCGCAACAAGGGCGTCGGCGTCGGCACCGGGCCCGGCGTGCTCTACGACCAGAAGAAGTTCGACACCCCCTACCTCAGGGACTTCCTGCTCGACCGCGGCACCGCGGGCGACGTCTCGGAGACGAGCGTGCCGTGGACGAACCTCGACCGGATGCACGACGGCGTGATCGCGGCGGCGGAGGCGGCGTACGAGTCGCTCGGCCGCAAGGGGTGGATCATGAGCCACCTCTCGCACTCGTACCACTCGGGCGCGTGCCTGTACTTCACGTTCGCGTTCGTGATGGGCGACGAGCCGCAGGCCGAGTACGACGTCGTGAAGCAGGCGATCCAGCAGGCGTTCATCGACCTGGGAGGCGTCCCCAGCCACCACCACGGCATCGGCGTCGAGCACGCCGCGTGGTTGCCCGACGTGCTCTCGGAGGAGGGCATCGGCGTGCTGGAGGGCCTCTTCGCCGCGACGGACCCGGGCCGCAACCTGAACCCCGCCAAGATCACCGCGCGCTGACCGCCCTCCGGAGGCCTGTCGGATCCGGAGCCCTCTCGCGGATCCGGAGGGAATCCGCGGTGCCCGTCGACGCCGCCTCCAGGGCGGGGTGTCGAGCGGGAACTCCGGATCCGCGAGGTGACCGAGGACGCCGGGTGCGCTGCTGGTACGATGGGACCGCTCCGCGCCTGCGTGGGGCACCGGAGCAGACCGGCAGGGAGCTGGTCGTTAGTGGTGGACTTCGGGGCATCGGTCCCGCGCTCTTCTACTGATGACCAGAAGCCGCGATCGACCGCTGTCCAGACGGGACAGCGGCGACGAGGCTTGCCACGCTCCTCCCTTCCGATCGCACTCTGCTCCGAGAAGCGCGTCCGAATGACGCCAGAACAGAGAAGGAGACACCTCTTGGAGGGTCCCGAGATCAAGTCCGCCGAAGCCGTCCTGGACAACGGGAAGTTCGGCAAGCGCACCATCCGCTTCGAGGCCGGTCGCCTCGCGCAGCAGGCGCAGGGTTCCGTCGCCGCGTACCTCGACGAGGACACGATGCTGCTGTCCGCGACGAGCATCGGCAAGCACCCCAAGGACCAGTTCGACTTCTTCCCGCTGACGGTCGACGTCGAGGAGCGGTCCTACGCCGCCGGCAAGATCCCCGGCTCGTTCTTCCGCCGCGAGGGTCGCCCCTCCACGGAGGCGATCCTGGTCTGCCGCCTGATCGACCGGCCCCTGCGCCCGTCGTTCATCACCGGCCTCCGCAACGAGGTCCAGATCGTCATCACGGTCCTGTCCATCGCGCCGGGCGAGTTCTACGACGCGCTCGCGATCAACGCGGCGTCCGCATCCAGCCAGCTCTCGGGCGTGCCGTTCAGCGGCCCGATCGGCGGCGTCCGCCTGGCGCTCATCGACGGCCAGTGGGTCGCGTTCCCGACGGTCACCCAGCTCGAGGACGCCGTCTTCGACCTGACCGTCGCCGGCCGGGTCACCGACACGGGTGACGTGGCGATCATGATGGTCGAGGCCGAGGCGACCGAGAGCGCGTTCGAGAAGATCCGCGCAGGCGCGATCAAGCCGAACGAGGAGGTCGTGGCGCAGGGCCTCGAGGCCTCGAAGCCGTTCCTCAAGCAGCTGGTCGAGGCCCAGGCGGCGCTCGCGAAGCAGGCCGCCAAGGAGACCCGCGAGTACCCGATCTTCCTGCCGTACACCGAGGCGACCTACGCGGTCGTCGAGGACCTCGCGCTCGAGGACCTGAAGGCCGTCTACCGGATCGCCGGCAAGACCGAGCGGCAGGACGCCGACGACACCCTCAAGTCGCGCGTCAAGGACGCCGTCCAGATGATGGTCGACGGCGGCGAGCTGCCCGCGTCCGCGCTGGGCGAGGTGTCCGGGGCGTACAAGTCGGTCACGAAGAAGGTCGTGCGCGGCCGGATCCTGTCCGAGGGCGTCCGCATGGACGGCCGCGGGTTGAAGGACATCCGCCCGCTCGACGCCGAGGTCGCGGTCATCCCGCGGGTGCACGGCTCGGCGATCTTCCAGCGCGGCGAGACCCAGATCCTGGGCGTCACCACGCTGAACATGCTGAAGATGGAGCAGCAGATCGACTCGCTGTCGCCCGTCACGAAGAAGCGGTACCTGCACCACTACAACTTCCCGCCCTACTCCACCGGTGAGACCGGTCGCGTGGGTTCGCCGAAGCGTCGCGAGATCGGGCACGGCTTCCTCGCCGAGCGCGCGCTCGTGCCGGTGCTGCCCCCGCGGGAGGAGTTCCCCTACGCGATCCGCCAGGTGTCCGAGGCGCTGAGCTCGAACGGCTCGACCTCGATGGGCTCGGTCTGCGCGTCCACGCTGTCGCTGCTGAACGCCGGTGTGCCGCTGAAGGCGCCGGTCGCGGGCATCGCGATGGGGCTCGTGTCCGAGACGGTGAACGGTGAGACGCAGTACGCGACCCTGACCGACATCCTGGGCGCGGAGGACGCGCTCGGCGACATGGACTTCAAGGTCGCCGGCACGAGCGAGTTCGTCACGGCGATCCAGCTCGACACGAAGCTCGACGGCATCCCGTCGTCGGTGCTCGACGGCGCGCTGCAGCAGGCCCGTGAGGCCCGCATGACGATCCTGTCCGTCCTGAACCAGGCGATCGACGCCCCCGACGAGATGGCGCCGACCGCGCCCCGCGTCATCAGCGTCCAGATCCCGGTCGACAAGATCGGCGAGCTGATCGGCCCGAAGGGCAAGACGATCAACGGGATCCAGGACTCCACGGGCGCCGACATCTCCATCGAGGAGGACGGCACCGTGTACATCGGCGCCGTGGACGGCCCGTCGGCGGAGGCCGCGCGTGCCGCGGTCAACGCGATCGCGAACCCGCACAACCCCGAGATCGGCGAGCGGTTCCTCGGGACCGTCGTGAAGATCGCGGCGTTCGGCGCGTTCGTGTCGCTGCTGCCCGGTCGCGACGGCCTGCTGCACATCTCCGAGGTGCGCAAGCTCGCCGGCGGCAAGCGGGTCGACAACGTCGAGGACGTCCTCGCGGTCGGTCAGAAGATCCAGGTCGAGATCACCAAGATGGACGACCGCGGCAAGCTGTCGCTCGCCCCGGTGGTCGAGGAGCCCGCGACCGTCTGATCCGTCCCAGGTGGTCCCAGCGCCCCCCGTCCTCATCCGGATGGGGGGCGCTGTTGTCAAGCACCTTCGCAGTATTTCTGAATATGAGATACTGGTGATTTCCAGGTCCATGTGCAGAGGGGAGCTCGCGTGGCGAGTCCGCTCTCCGGACCCATCTCGCGTCGGGTCGGTCGAACCGGCATGGCCGTCTACCCGCTCGCCCTCGACGGCAGCGTCTTCGGCTGGGCCACGGACGCCAAGGAGACCGCCGACGTCCTCGACCTCTTCTACGCCGCCGGCGGCGACCTGATCAGCACCGCAGCGCACTACGCCGGCGGTCGCAGCGAGATCATGATCGGATCCTGGCTGGCTCGCCACCCGAACCGCGACCGGCTCGTGATCGCGACGAAGGTCGGCAAGCATCCCGATGCGCTCGGGCTCACCGCGAAGTCCATCCGCCGGGGCGTCGACGCCTCGCTCGAACGGCTGCGCCTCGACCGGATCGACCTGCTCGGCCTGGACGGCGAGGACCCCGGCACGCCGATCGAGGCGACCCTCACCGCCGCGGCGGAGCTGATCGCGGCCGGCAAGGTCGGTCACATCAGCGCGGCCGACTTCGGGCCGGTCGCGCTGCGCGAGGCGGTGAAGACCGCGCGCCGGCTCGAGATCCCGGGCATCGAGGTGCTCCTCCCCGAGTACAACCTGCTCGAGCGCCGGCAGTACGAGCAGGAGGTGGCACCGATCGCCGTCGCCGCCGATCTCGGCGTGCTGCCCCGCACCCCGCTCGCGAACGGCTACCTCCGGGGCGACTTCCGCTCCCGGCATGACAAGCCGGCGTCCCCGATCTTCCAGGGCGCACTGAAGTACGTGAACCGTCGCGGTGCCGCCGTGCTCTCGGTGCTCGACGACATCGCCGACGAGTGCGGCCAGCACGTGGGCCGGGTCGCCCTCTCCTGGCTGCTGAGCCGGCCCCACGTCGCCGCGCCCATCATCCGGGTGCCGGGCGCTCGCGCTCTCGCCGACCTGCTCCCGGGCGTCTCCCTCGAGCTGACCGCCGACCAGATCGCCCGGCTCGAGCGCGTCACCGACTCGTAGCCGCCGGTCTCGACGCGGGCCGTGGTGTCGCCCCCGTCGGCAGGGGAGCGCCCCGTACGCTCGCGCGCGGAGGGGAGGGGTGATGAGCGACGAGCCACGCGGCCGGCACAGCCGGCCGGACGACGAGACCCGACCGATCGATCTCGGACGCGGGCCGCTGCGTCGCGAACCTCTTGCGCAGGACCCCGAACCCGCCGTGGCCGCCGCGCTCGAGGTCGTGGAGCGGTCGCTCGCCCAGATGGCGAACCGCGTCACCCGGCCATTGCTCGACGCGCCCTCGCAGCCCTTCCGCTTCCGCCCGCTGGGCCGGACCGGGCTCGCGGTCTTCCCCGTCGTCCTCGACACCTCCCGGCTCGGTGCCGCAGCCGACCGCACGTCGGCGCACCGCGTGCTCGACGCGTACGCCGCCGCAGGCGGGAACGCGCTGCTCGTCGAGGACGTCGCGGACGGCGAGACCGCGCAGCTCGTCGGTACGTGGTTGGCGAGCCGTCAGCGCCGCGAGCAGACCGTGCTCCTCGCCCGTGTCGGCACCGCGAGCGATCTGACCGCAGCCGGGCTGAACACCGCCGCCGACCGGCTCCTGCGCCGCCTCGGCACCGACCAGATCGACGTCCTCGTGCTCGCCGACCACGACCGAGCGACGGCGATGGAGGAGACGCTCACCGCGGTCGCCGGTCTGCGGGACGACCAGCGCATCGGTCACCTCGGAGCCGGCGACCACACGCCGGAGCGGCTCATCCAGGCCCGGGTGCTCGCCGGGCAGCGCGGGCTCCCGCGGTTCGAGGTCGTCACGCCCGTGCACAGCCTCGTCAGGCGAGCCGGGTACGAGACGGGGGTCGGGCCCGTCGCCCATGCGCAGGAGCTCGCCTGCCTCCCGCGCTCACCGCTCGACGGCGGCTTCCTCGCCGCGGCCGTGCCGACGAGGGGGGCGATGCGTCGCATGCGGGAGCTGGATCCGGAGCGCGCGGACCGACTGCAGCCGAGCCTCACGCGGCGCGGCATGCGAATCGTGGACGCGGTGCTTCGGATCGCGGAGGACCGCGACGTGCCGGCCGCGGCGGTCGCGCTCGGTTGGCTCCTCACCCGTCCGCACATCGCCGCGCCGATCGTCTCCGCGACGACGGTCGAGCAGGTCTGGGCGGCGACCGCCGCCTCCGGCGTGCACCTCTCCCGCTCGGAGGTCACGGCGCTCGAGCGCGCCTCCGCCGAGTAGCCGGCGGCTCAGGCGTCCAGCAGCCGGTGAGCCGCGCGCTCGAACGCGCTCGTCGCCGCCACCGCGTCGCCCGCGTACGAACCGCAGACGGCCCCGTCGCGCAGCAGCGAGAACTCGTCCGCCGCTGCTCCCGGCCGCGGGTGACCGAGCTCGCGGAACCGGTCCTCGAGGAAGCCGGTGAACCAGTCGCGGTGCCGGGCGATCGCGATCCGTACCGGATGGGTCGGGGAGGCGAACTCCGCGGCCGCGTTCAGGAACGGGTCGCCGCGGAAGTCCGGCCGTGCCGTGTCGGAGACGACGGCGTCGATCACGGCGGCGAGCACCGCGGCGGGCTCCGGATGCGCGGTGAGGAGCGCCGAGAGCGCCTCGCGGACCTGCCGGTCGCGATCCCCGATGTACTCGAGGATCAGCGCGTCCTTCGAGCCGTACTGCTTGTAGAACGTCGCCTTGGTGACCTGCGCCTCCGCGATGAGGCGATCGATGCCCGTCGCCGTGATGCCGTCGCCGTAGAAGAGGTCGTCGGCGACCGCGAGCAGGCGGGCGCGCGCAGGCGAGCTGCGGCTGGGGGAGGTCTGCACGTCGCTCACTGCGGGTCCTTCCGGCTGCACGCGGGTCGTCGCCGCACGCTACCTCGCAGGGGTGGAACGACCTGTCCGCCCCGCCGACCGGCTGCGCGCAGCTCGGACGCCTTCCCAGCCCCTGCGGTTACGATCGACGCCGCAATGACGCAGTACCTCTATCTCGTGCGGCACGGCGAGCACCGCGACGCCGAGCACGGCGTGGTCGACGGTCCGCTGTCCCCACGGGGCAGGAGGCAGGCGGCACTGCTGGCCGAGCGACTGGGAGGCGTGCCGCTGACCAGCGTCTGGCACGCGCCGAGCACCATCGCGACCGAGACGGCGGACATCATCCGCGAGCGGCTGCCGTCCCTCGATCCGAGACCGTCGGCGCTCCTGTTCGACTGCGTGCCGTCCGGGCCGACCCCGGAGGTGCCGCGCGCGTTCTCCGGGTGGTTCGCCTCCGCCACCCCGGCGGAGATCGAAGCGGGCCGCGCGCAGATGGCCGACGCGTTCGCGGAGTTCGTGGCCCCCGGCAGCGGCGAGCGGCACGATCTGCTCATCACCCACAACCTGGTGATCGCCGAGTTCGTCCGGCACGCCTTCGACGCTCCCGAGTGGCGCTGGCTCGGCCTCACGCAGGCGCACTGCGGGCTCACCGTGCTCAAGGCGCGCTCCGGGCGCCCGGTCACGCTCGTGGCCCACAACGACCTGGCGCACCTGCCGGTCGAGCTGCGCACGGGACTCGTCGAGCCGCTGCCGATCTGAGCCCTCACCCCGCCGCCGCTGTGCCGCTCCGCAGCGCTGAACACGCTGCGTCTCGCGGCTATCCGGTCGGCGACGACGTCGGCACGAGCCGTTTGGCGAACCAGTCGGTCGCGTTCGGGTTGTCGTTGAACGGCGCGACGGGCTGGAACCCGCTGGACCGGTAGAGGCCGGCCGCGGCCTGCAGCGACCGGTTGGTGTCGAGCACCAGCCAGGCGGCCCCCGCTCCCCGGGCGTGCACCTCCAGGAGACCGAGGAGCCGCCTCCCGATGCCCGAGCCGCGGGCGGCGGGCGCGACGTAGAGGTGCTTCACCTCCATCCGTCTTCCCCCGTCGGGCTCGATCTCGCGCAGCCCGCCGCAGGCGAGCGGCGCGCCGTCGTCCTCCTCGATCCGGAGGAACACGCCCGGCGGCGCGAACCGGGCCGGATCCGGGGCCGCCACGCGGTATCGGCCGGCGGTGAAGCCGTCCACCCGTTCCGCGAAGTAGGCGGCGAGCAGGTCGGCCGTCACCGGGTCGTCAGGGCTCGTCTCGATCACGCGCATGAGGACTCAAGGCTAGGGTTGCCACCCGTGATGCGCGTCGCCCTCGTCGGAGCCGGTGGCCGGATGGGCCGACTCGTCGACGAGGTGGTGACGGGCCTGCCGGACGTGGACGTCGTGCAGCGGATCGGCTCGGCCGACCCCCTCCGGTTCGGGGGCGGCGTCGACGCGGTCGTCGACGTCACCCTGCCCCACGTCTCCCCGGTCGTCGTCGCCGCCTCGATGGAGGCGCGCCTGCCCGTGCTGGTCGGCACGAGCGGCTGGTCGGGGGAGCGGATCGCCTCCCTCCGCGCCGGGCGGGCGGTCGACGATCCCGCGGTGCTCGTGGTACCCAACTTCTCGGTGGGCGCCGTGCTCGCGAGCCGCTTCGCCGAGCAGGCCGCCGTCTGGTTCGAGTCGATCGAGATCGTGGAGGCGCACCACGCGGGCAAGGCGGACTCGCCCTCCGGCACGGCGGTCGCGACGGCCGAGCGCATCGCCGCGGCGCGGGCCGCGCTCGGTCCCGTCGCCGCTCCCCACACGGACCAGCGGGCGCGCGGCCAGCAGGTCGGCAGCGTGCCGATCCACTCCCTCCGCATGGACGGCGTGCAGGCGAAGCAGGACGTGCTGTTCGGCGGCACCGGCGAGCTGCTGACCATCAGCCACGAGACCGTGTCCCCGAGCGCCTACGCAGCCGGCATCCGGCTGGCCGTGCTCGCGCTGCCCGGCCTCAGCGGCGTGACGGTCGGCCTCGAACCGCTGCTCTTCGGGTGAGGGCCTTCGGCGGCGCCGTCACGATGGCGCTGGTGCTCGTGCTCTACCTGTTCGTCGTCGTGACCAGGGCCGTCGCCTTCCTGCAGTCCGGTGTGCCCGTGGGCATCGCCATCGGGATCGCGCTGCTGGTGCTGCCGGTCATCGGGGCGTACCTGCTCGTCCGCGAGCTGCTGTTCGGACTGCAGGCGACCCGTCTCACGCGTCGGCTCGGTGCGGAGGAGCCGCTGCCCGGCGACGGCTTGCCGCGGCGGGCGAGCGGCCGCGTCGAGCGAGCGGCCGCGGACGCGGCCTTCCCGGCGTACGCCGATGCGGCCGAGGAGCGTCCCGACGACTGGCGTGCGTGGCTGCGGCTCGGGCTCGCATACGACATGGCCGGGGACCGCCGCCGGGCCCGCGCCGCCGTCCGCCGCGCGATCACCCTCGCGCGCTGAGCACGACAGCAGGAAGAACCGAGCACGACAGCAGGAACGATCCGCTTCAGCAGGAACGGATCGCCCGATTCTTCCTGCCGAACGTCCTGGTTCCTGCTGAACTGCTCGGGTGATCGAGACGCTCGTCGGACAGGTGGCGGGGATCCCGGCGCTGGACGCGGTCGGCGAGGCGCACCGGGCGGAGGCGCTGGCGTGGCTGCGCGGCACGGACGACGTGTACCGGCGGGTGAAGCCGGCGATCCCCGACCCGCACCTCGTCGCCTACGTCCTCGTCGTCGATCGGGCGGCCCCGGCGGTGCTGCTGTGCGACCACCGGCTCGCAGGGCTCTGGCTGCCGACGGGCGGGCACGTCGACCGTGGCGAGTCGCCGCAGGCGTCGGCGGCGCGGGAATGCCGGGAGGAGCTCGGCGCCGTCCTGCCGTCCGATGCGGCGACCGGCGCTCAGCCCTTCTTCGTCACCGTGACGGAGACGACCGGGCCGCCCGCCGACCGGCACATGGACGTGAGCCTCTGGTTCGCGTTCGCGGGCACGCGCGGCATGCGCCTGCAGCCGGACCCGCGCGAGTTCCGCGCCGTCCGCTGGTGGACCCCGGACGAGCTGGCGACGGCCGCTCCGGACGGCTTCGAGCCCCACCTGGGTCGCGCCCTGGGCGCCCTCCGCCTCCGACGAGCACGTGGGCAGGAACCAGGACGTTCGACAGGAACGATCGGCCGGATTCTTCCTGCCGAAGGCGATGCTTCCTGCTGAAGTGCTCGCGCTCAGGAGGCGAGGGCCGCGTCGATCGCTTCGTCGCTGGTGCGGTAGCGGAACACGAAGCCGTCCGACTCGAGCTTCGCGGGCACGACCTTCTGGCTCGGCAGCAGGAGCTCCCGCCCCATCTCGCCCATCCCGACGCCGACGATCGCCTCCGGCAGCTTCAGCATGTGCGGGCGGTGCAGGTCGGTCGCGAGGCGGCGGGTGATCTCCTCGCTCGTCGCCGGCGTCGGGCCCGCGAGGTTCACGGGTCCCTCGAGCGCGGAGGTGAGCAGGTGCACGATCGCGGCGGCCTCGTCGTGCAGCGCGATCCACGGCCAGTGCTGGGTGCCGTGCCCGACCGTGGAGCCGAGCCCGAAGCGCGTCGCCAGCTGGAGCGGCTGCAGTGCACCCCCTCCGGGTGCGAGCACGACGCCCGTGCGCAGCAGGACGGTACGCGTCCGGGCGGGGGCGAGCAGCGCGGCCGCCTCCCACTCGGCGACGACGTCGGCGAGGAACCCGGTGCCGCGCGACGACTCCTCCGTCAGCGTCTCCCCGGGCCGGTCGCCGTAGTAGCCGACCGCGGACCCGGACAGGAAGATCGGGGGAGGGGAGGAGGACATCCCCATCGCCTCGACCAGCGCCTGCGTCGCCTTCACCCGCGAGCGGAGGATCTGCTGCTTGTATCGGGTGGTCCACGGGATGCGGTTGAGGGACGCGCCGGACAGGTTGACCACCGCATCGACGCTCTCGAGCAGCCGGAAGTCGACGATCTTCGCGTCGGGCGCCCAGCTGAATTCGTGTTCCCCGCGCGGTGGGCGGCGCACCAGCCGCTGCACGGTGTGCCCCGCCGCGTTCAGCTGCTGGACCAGCTCGGTGCCGATGAGGCCGGAGGCTCCGGCGACGAGCACGCGCAGCCGGCTGTCCTTCGCGATCGGCCTGCGGACGATCGGCTTCGGGATCGCCACGGGCGGCGGCTCGGGCTGCCGGCGCACAGCGGGCCTCGCGGACGGCACCGGGACCCGCTTCTGCGCCATGGATGGAGCGTAACGGTCGGTCGCGGTCAGTCCGGAGGTCGCAGCACGGAGTCGAGCGCTGCACGCAGCGTCTCGGCGTCCGCAGCGCCCTTCACCCGCGCGCGCAGCCGTCCCTGGCCATCGAGCGCGAACAGGCTCGGCGTCCGGGTGATCCCGTATCGCCCGGCCAGGTCGCCGCGCGCGGTGAGATCCACCTCCGCGAGCGCCACGCCGCGGATCCCGTCGATCATCCCCTCCAGCCTGACGCGCGCCAGGTCGGTGCGCTCGTCCTGCCGCGAGCCGAACAGCAGCATCGTCCCGACGAGGCCGAACGCGTCGTCGGGGAGGGCGACCTCCCTCGGCCGGATGCGCTCGCCGGACCCCCGGGTCAGCCGACCCTCGCCACGCCACCAGAACCAGCCGATCAGCCCGATCGCCCCGGTGGCGGCGGCGAGGACCAGCGGGATCACGCTGGAGATCGTAGGTGTCGCCGCCCGTCGGTACGGTGGCCGCCGTGACCGACACCGAACCCGAGTTCCGATCCGAGATGACCGTCGAGCTGGTGCGCTCCGCCGCCCGCGACGCCGACGTCCTGTTCGCCGCCCGCGTGTCGACGCTGGGCGAGCAGACGCTCGCGTCCGCGTCGTCCGAGTCGGACCTCGAGAAGCGCGACCGCGGGCTCATCAACTACCTCATGCGCGATCGTCACGGTTCGCCCTTCGAGCACAACTCGATGACCTTCTACGTGCAGGCGCCGATCTTCGTGTTCCGCGAGTTCATGCGGCACCGCATCGCCTCCTACAACGAGGAGTCGGGTCGCTACCGCGAGCTCCTCCCCGTCTTCTACGTGCCCGACGCGAGCCGCAACCTGGTCCAGGTCGGCAAGCCGGGGGCCTACGACTTCCTCCCGGGCACCCCCGAGCAGCACGCGCTCGTGCAGGAGGCGGTGCGCACGCAGGCCCTCGCGGCGTACGCCGCCTACCAGCGCATGCTCGCCGACGGCGTCGCCCGGGAGGTCGCCCGCATCGTGCTCCCGCTCAACCTCTTCTCGTCGATGTACGTGACGATGAACGCCCGCAGCCTGATGAACTTCCTCTCTCTCCGCACCAAGCACCCCGAGGCGACCGTGCCGTCGTTCCCGCAGCGGGAGATCGAGCTCGTCGCGGAGGCGATGGAGGCGCAGTGGGCGACGCTGATGCCGCACACCCACGCCGCGTTCACGAAGAACGGCCGCATCGCGCCCTGACCGACCGCGAACGGCCCGTCGGCGGCACCGGTAGGGTCGTGCTCCGTGGCAGAGAACCCCTTCGGCCAGGTGCTCGTCGCTCTGGTCACGCCGTTCACCGCCGACGGCGAGGTGGACTGGCCGGGTGTCGAGCGGCACATCGATTCGGTGATCACCGCCGGCGCGGACGGCATCGTCGTCTCCGGGACGACCGGCGAGACGAGCACGCTGACCGACCCCGAGAAGCTGCGGCTCGTCGAGGTCGCCCGCGACGTCGCAGCGGGCCGCGCCAGGATCATCCAGGGCGGCGGCTCGAACGAGACCGCTCACGCGATCGAGCTGTACAAGAAGTCGGCCCACGCAGCCGACGGCGTCATGATCGTCACGCCGTACTACAACAAGCCGACGCAGGCCGGCCTGCTCACCCACTTCCGCATGGTCGCCGACGCGACGGACCTGCCCGTGATCCTGTACGACATCCCGGGGCGAACGGGCGTGCCGATCCGGTACGAGACCATCATCCGGGCCGCCAAGCACCCGAACATCCTCGCGATCAAGGATGCGAAGGGCGACTTCAGCGAGGTCAGCCGGGTGCTGAACCAGACCGACCTGCTCTACTTCTCCGGCGACGACGCGAACGTGCTCCCGCACCTCGCGATCGGGGCGTCCGGGCTCATCGGGGTGACGGCCAACGTCGCTGCGGCCCCGTACCGGACCATCGTCGACGCCGTCAACGCAGGCGACCTCGCCACCGCGACCGCGCAGCACCGCCTGCTCGAGCCGCTGGTGCGGGCGATCATGACCCACGTTCCCGGCACCGTCGCCGCGAAGTACGTACTGCACGGCCTCGGCCGTATCGGCAGCCCGCGTGTGCGGCTGCCGCTCGTAGGACCTGAGGAGGCAGAGGCCGCTGTGATCGAAGACGAGCTCGCGCTGGTGCACGGTGTGGCCGGTGCCGACTTCCGGAACTTCCGGCCGGATCGCAACGCCGCCGCGGGCGGAGCGCTGCCCAAGGTCGCCGGGACGACCCGCTGATGCCCGAGAAGCTCCCGCTGCCCGGCCAGCTCGCCAAGGGCGCGCTGCGTATCCTGCCGCTCGGCGGCCTCGGCGAGGTCGGTCGCAACATGACCGTCTTCGAGATCGACGGCAAGCTGCTGATCGTCGACTGCGGGGTCCTCTTCCCGGAGACGGACCAGCCGGGCGTCGACCTGATCCTGCCCGACTTCTCCCCGATCCGGGACCGGCTCGACGACGTCGTCGGTGTCGTGCTGACGCACGGGCACGAGGACCACATCGGCGCCGTGCCCTACCTGCTGCGGCTGAAGCAGGACATCCCGATCCTCGGCTCGGCGCTCACGCTCGCGTTCGTGGAGGCGAAGCTCCAGGAGCACCGGATCAAGCCCTACACGCACGTCGTGAAGGAGGGGGGCGCCGAGCGCCTCGGTCCCTTCGAGCTCGAGTTCGTCGCGGTGAACCACTCGATCCCCGACGCGCTCGCGGTCGCGATCCACACGTCCGCGGGGTCGATCCTGCACACCGGCGACTTCAAGATGGACCAGCTGCCGCTCGATGACCGGCTGACCGATCTCCGGTCGTTCGCGCGGCTGGGGGAGCGGGGCATCGACCTGTTCCTCGTGGACTCGACCAACGCGGACGTGCCCGGCTTCACCCCGCTCGAGCGCTCGATCGGGCCGGTGCTCGACGACGTCATCCGCCGCGCCCCGCGTCGAGTCGTCGTCGCGAGCTTCTCGTCGCACGTCCACCGGGTGCAGCAGGTGCTCGACGCGGCGCACAAGAACAACCGCAAGGTCGCGCTGCTCGGCCGCAGCATGGTGCGCAACATGGGCATCGCGGCGGACCTCGGGTACCTGAAGGTGCCGCAGGACGTGCTCGTCGACCTGAAGCAGGCTGCGAAGCTGCCGGACGACCGCATCGTGTACATGTCCACCGGCAGTCAGGGCGAGCCGATGGCGGTGCTCTCGCGCATGGCGAACCTCGAGCACTCGATCGAGATCGGCGTGGGCGACACGGTGATCCTCGCGTCGAGCCTCATCCCGGGCAACGAGAACTCCGTCTACCGGGTGATCAACGGGCTGACCAAGCTGGGCGCGACCGTCGTGCACAAGGGCAACGCCAAGGTGCACGTCTCCGGCCACGCCGCCGCCGGCGAGCTGATGTACGCCTACAACATCGTCAAGCCGAAGGGCGCGATGCCGGTGCACGGCGAGATCCGCCACCAGGTCGCGAACGCGCAGATCGCGAAGGACACCGGGGTGCCGGAGGACCGCGTGATCGTCGCGGAGAACGGCACCGCGGTCGACCTGAAGCAGGGCGTCCCCCGCGTGGCGGGCCAGTACGACCTCGGTTTCGTCTACGTGGACGGCTCGAGCGTCGGCACGATCACGGACGCGGACCTGAAGGACCGTCGCACACTCGCGGAGGAGGGGTTCATCTCGATCTTCGTCGCGATCGACCCGAGCACCGGCCGCTGCGTCGTCGGGCCCGAGATCCACGCTCGCGGGTTCGCGGAGGAGAACGAGGTCTTCGAGAAGGTGCGGCCGCAGATCGTCGACGCCCTCCTCGAGGCCGCGTCGAACGGCACCAAGGACCTGCACACCTACCGCCAGGTCGTGCGCCGCACCGTGGGTCGCTGGGTCAACACCAAGCACCGCCGCCGCCCCATGATCGTGCCGGTGGTCGTCAGCGCCTGATCGCATCCCTCGCGGGCTTGCAGGACGGGGTGCTTGCCGACGGGGCCGCCGTGAGGTAATCTGCAACGTGATGGTTGTAGATGTGGAGCCGAGTCAGGCGGAGATCGATCGGATCTTCCACGCTCTCGCGGACGCCACCCGGCGGGACATCCTCGCCCGGGTGATCGAGCGCGAGCAGTCCGTGTCGGCGCTCGCCCGCTCGTACGCGATGAGCCTGCCCGCCGTGCAGAAGCACGTCGGGGTGCTCGAAGCGGCCGGCCTCGTGGGCAAGCGCCGCTCGGGCCGCGAGCAGCGGGTGCACGCCGAGCCGGAGCGCATCCGGATCGCGCGCGAGCTGCTCGACCGGTTCGAGGTGCTCTGGCGCGCCCGCATCGCGACCATGGCCCGCCTCCTTGCGGAGGATCCGACCGCACGAAGGGAGTGAGCCATGCCGGTCCTGGACGTCGAGAAGGACCTCGACCGAACCACGATGACCGTCGTCGCCGAGTTCGCGGCGCCGGTCGAGCGCGTGTGGGCGCTGTACGCCGATCCGCGGCAGCTCGAGCGGCACTGGGGTCCCCCTGGCTGGCCGGCCACGTTCCTCGAGCACGACCTGGTCCCAGGTGGCGCCTCCCACTACGTCATGTCGGGTCCGGACGGGGAGCGGTCGCACGGTGTCTGGCGGGTGCTGGCCGTGGACGAGCCCCGTTCGTTCGTGCTCGAGGACGCCTTCGCCGACGAGCGCGGCGTCGCGGACGAGCAGATGGGCTGGACCCGGATGGCGGCCACCTTCACCGCGACCGCCGACGGCACCCGGCTCGTCTTCGTCACCACCTTCCGGTCCGTCGAGCAGCTGCAGCAGATGCTCGACATGGGCATGGAGGAGGGAGTGAAGCTCGCGATGGCGCAGATCGACGGGCTGCTCGCGGAGGACGGCGCGGCCGTCTGACGGGGACGCGCGTCGGTACGATGGCCCCCTCACGGAGGCGGAGGCGGCCATGGCGTATCGCATCCGCCGCGCCGGCCGCGCCGACGCCTCCTTCCTCGTCGAGATGGTGTGCGAGGCGGCGAACTGGCACCCGGACCGCATGCGCGCGAAAGCCGACCTGCTGGCCGACCCCAGGGTGATGCGGTACGCCCGGGGCTGGAAGCGCCCGGCGGACGACGGCGTGATCGCCGTCGACGACGTCGGCGACTCGATCGGCGCGTGCTGGTACCGCGTGCTGCCGCGGAACGAACCGGGATACGGGTTCGTGGCCTCCGGAGTGCCCGAGCTGACGCTCGGCGTGCGGCCCGTCTGGCGGGCGCAGGGCGTAGGGCGAGCGCTGCTCGAGGCGGCGTGCGACCTCGCGCGCGACGCCGGTCACCAGCGGATCAGCCTGAGCGTCGAGCGCGCCAACTTCGCCGAGCGCCTCTATCGGTCCGAGGGGTTCGTCGTCGTGGCGTCCGGCGACGACGCCGACACCATGGTCCGGACGCTCCGGGGCTGAGCGGCGCCCCCGAACGAGGGGTGGGGGCCTCCCTGTCGCTGACAGCGGTCCGACCTAGCCTGGACCACATGGGTGCACCGACGGGGAAGGACGCTGCTCGCGCGACGGCCGCCAGGAGCGCGGGCACCACGACCCGCGCGCGCGCGGGCTCCGGCCGGTCGACGACGCCGCGTGGCGGCTCGAGCGGGCGGACGAGCAGCCGTACGAAGGTGCTGACGCCCCAGGAGCAGGACACCGTGGCGACGCGGGCGTACCTCGGCCTCGCGCATGTCGCCGGCGGCGCGGCCCGGACGTTCGGGCCGGAGTCGCTGCAGAAGGAGCAGCGGCGCGACGGCGTCCCCTTCCTGCTGCTCGTGCTCGCCGTCGTCGGGGGAGCGGTCGAGTGGTTCCTCCGTTCGAACGCGGTCGCGCAAGCCCTGCACCTGTACACCTTCGGCGGACTCTTCGGCCAGATCGCGGTCGGTCTCCCCGTCTTCATGGCGCTCCTCGCGCTGTGGCTGTTCCGGCACCCCGCCACCGTCCACGACAACGGCCGCATCGGGGTGGGGGCGGCGATGCTGGTCGTGTCCGCCGCGACGATCGCCCAGGTGATCGCGGGGAACCCGCAGCCCGAGCACCTGGAGCAGCTCGCCTCGGGCGGCGGCGTGGCCGGTTGGCTGGTCGTGACCCCGCTCGAGGCGATCGCGCACGGCGACCCGGCGCTGCCCGCGGCGCTCGCCGGCGTGGTGCTCGCGCTCAGCCTGTTCGTGCTGACGAAGACGCCCCCCAACCGGCTGCCGCAGCGCCTGCGGGACCTGCACGCCTACCTGTTCGACACCGGGCCGAAGCCCGAGGAGCCGGCCACGGCGGCCGCGGCGCGGAGGCCGAAGCGAGGAGCGAAGGCCGAGACCGCGGTGCCCGACGCCGTCGGCGATGACCTGCACGGTGCCGAGCTCGCCTCCGTGGGGCTCGACGAGCACGAGCTGCCCGCCCGCGGCGAGCGCCAGGCCTGGTGGCGCCGCGGCAAGGAGAAGGCCGCCGAGCCCGCGTACGACACCCCGATCATCGAGGCCGACGGCACCGCAGCGGTACCGGTGACGGGTTCCACGACCTCGTTCGCGGAGCCCGAGGACCCGTTCGTCGCGACGACCGCCGAGCCGGCGCCCCCGGTGGCCGACCCCGACGAGGACCAGGAGTTCGAGTTCCTCACCCTCGACGAGCTCGCGTCCGGCAGGACGGAGACGCAGCGGCTCATGCCGGCCGCCGCGGCGACGACCGATGTCGCCCCGATCGAGCCCGCGGTCCCGTCGCCCGCTCCGGTCGACGAGCCCGCGGAGAGCGCGTTCCAGGCCAAGGCCCCGGCGGGCGCCTACCGGCTCCCGCCCGAGCACGCGCTCGCGCCCGGGTCGGTGCACAAGGCGAAGACCGAGGCCAACGAGCGGATCAAGGCGTCCCTGCAGGGGGTGCTCGACGAGTTCAAGGTCGACGCCAGGGCGACGGAGTACATGCGCGGACCGACCGTGACCCGCTACGAGGTGGAGCTCGGCCCGGGCGTGAAGGTCGAGAAGGTGACCGCCCTCGCGAAGAACCTCTCCTACGCCGTCGCCTCGAACGAGGTCCGCATCCTGTCGCCGATCCCGGGCAAGAGCGCGATCGGCGTCGAGATCCCGAACGAGGACAAGGAGATCGTCAGCCTCGGCGACATCCTCCGGTCGCCGGCCGCCCGCAAGTCGCAGCACCCGATGACCATCGGCATCGGCAAGGACGTCGAGGGCGGTCACGTGGTCGCGAACCTCGCGAAGATGCCCCACCTCCTCGTCGCCGGCGCGACCGGCGCGGGCAAGTCGTCGTTCGTCAACTCGATGATCGTCAGCCTGCTGATGCGGGCGACCCCCTCCGAGGTCCGCATGGTGCTGGTCGACCCGAAGCGGGTGGAGCTGACCGCCTACGAGGGCGTCCCCCACCTCATCACGCCCATCATCACGAACCCGAAGAAGGCGGCGGAGGCGCTCCAGTGGGTCGTGAAGGAGATGGACATGCGGTACGACGACCTGTCGTCGTTCGGCTTCCGGCACATCGACGACTTCAACCGCGCCATCGCCAACGGCGAGATCCGCCTGCCACCGGACTCGAAGCGGAAGCTCTCGCCCTACCCCTACCTGCTCGTGGTGGTCGACGAGCTCGCCGACCTCATGATGGTGGCGCCGCGCGACGTGGAGGACTCGATCGTCCGAATCACGCAGCTGGCCCGAGCTGCGGGGATCCACCTCGTGCTCGCGACGCAGCGGCCGTCGGTCGACGTCGTGACGGGCCTGATCAAGGCGAACGTGCCGAGCCGGCTCGCCTTCGCGGTGAGCTCGTCCACGGACAGCCGCGTCATCCTCGACAAGGTCGGCGCAGACAAGCTGCTCGGCCAGGGCGACGGGCTGTTCCTGCCGATGGGCGCGGCCAACCCCGTGCGCATCCAGGGCGCATGGGTCAACGAGGCGGAGATCGCCGCCGTCGTGCAGCACGTCAAGAACCAGGCGCGACCCGACTACCGCGAGGACGTCGCAGAGGTCGCGCCGACGAAGGAGATCGACGGCGACATCGGCGACGACATGGAGCTGCTGCTCGCCGCGGTCGAGCAGGTCGTCACGACGCAGTTCGGCTCGACCTCGATGCTGCAGCGGAAGCTCCGCGTCGGGTTCGCCAAGGCGGGCCGCCTGATGGACCTCATGGAGTCGAGGAAGATCGTCGGCCCGTCCGAGGGGTCGAAGGCGCGGGACGTGCTCGTGTCGGCCGACCAGCTCGTGGACACGCTCGCTCAGATCCGTGGCATGCCGGGCAACGGTGCGTCCGCGGGCGGAGGCGGCAAGGTCGCGCTGGACTACTTCGACGACGACACGTCGTCCGACGAGGGCTCCGAGGACGCCTGGAGCCTCACCGACCGCACCTGAGCTCGCGGATCCGGAGTCCTGTCGCGGATCCGGAGAACCCCGACGACACCCCGCGTGGAGAGCCCGCCACGCGGGGTGTCGCGTCCGATCTCCGGATCCGCGAGCACCCGGCAGCGCGGGCGGAGGCTTCGGCCGTACCCTGCAGGCATGAGCACCTCGGGGGCGACGGCTGGACTACTTCGACGACGACACGTCGTCCGACGAGGCCTCCGAGGACGCCTGGAGCCTCACCGACCGGACCTGACCCGCGGTTCCGGATCCCTCGCGGATCCGCAGCCGTCCGACGCCGCTCCTCGTGTGGAGGAGCTCTTCACGGGGTGTCGCGTCGGATCTCCCGACCGGCGCGCACCCGGCAGCGCAGGAGGAGGCTTCGGCCGTACCCTGCAGGCATGAGCACATCGGGGGCGACGAGGCCGCGGATGCTCCGCCGGGGCGACGGACCGGTCAGCACGTGGAGCGTCCCGAACCTGATCTCGATCGTGCGGATCGTCCTGGTGCCGGTCTTCGTCGTCGTGCTGCTCGCGGCCGGCTCGCACGCCGATCCGATGCGGTGGATCGCGACGGCGCTCTTCGTGGTCGCGATCTCGACGGACAGCCTGGACGGGCACCTCGCCCGCAGCCGGAACCTCGTCACCGATCTGGGCAAGATCCTCGACCCGATCGCGGACAAGGCGCTCACGGGCGCCGCGCTCGTCGTCCTCTCCGTGCTGCACGAGCTGCCGTGGTGGGTGACGATCCCGATCCTCGTGCGCGAGATCGGCATCACGATCTGGCGGTTCGCCGTCCTGTCCAAGCGCGTCATCCCCGCGTCGAAGGGCGGCAAGACGAAGACGGTCCTGCAGTCCGTCGCGATCACCCTCGCGCTGGCGCCGTTCCCGCTGCTGCTCGGGCACTGGGTGGACTGGGTCAACACGGTGTTCATGGCAGCGGCCTTCGTCGTCACGATCCTGACCGGCATCCAGTACCTCGTCGACGACCGGCGCCTCAACCGCGGATGACGGCGGAGCACCTCCTCGAGCAGCTGCGGTCGACCGGCCGCACGCTCGCCGTCGCGGAGTCATTGACCGGCGGCCTGCTCGCCGACGCGTTCGTCCGGGTGCCCGGCGCGTCCGCGGTCCTGCTCGGGGCGGTGGTCGCCTATGCGACGCCGGTCAAGCGCACCGTGCTCGGCGTCGACGCTGCACTGCTCGAGCGGGAGGGCCCGGTCGATCCGGAGGTGGCCCGGCAGATGGCCGACGGGGTGCGCCGGGTCGTCGCGGTCGACGGCCGCCCGGCCGACGTCGGCGTCGCGACGACGGGCGTGGCAGGACCGGAGGGGCAGGGGGGTCGGCCACCGGGCGCGGTGTGGGTCGCCGTGGCGGTGGGGGACGTCCTGGTCGCCCGTGGCGCGAGCTTTCCCGGAGATCGATCCGCGGTCCGCGAGGCGGCCGTGGACCTCGCGCTCTCCGTGCTGCTCGAGGTGCTCGAGAGCGCGGAATAGCCGACGTTTCGATCCCGTTACTTCTGGCACGTCGGCACCACGGCGTCACCAGCCGGCCGTACCGTTGTCGCAGATCCTCCGGGGTACAGTGACCATCCGCTTCGGCGGCGGCTGAAGAAGACTCGACACCGAACAACGAGAAGGAGGGGACATGGTTCTCGTTCGTCAGGAGCTCGGCGACGTCCTGCGTGACTTCCGTCTGCAGAAGGGACGCACCCTCCGTCAGGTGGCGAGCAAGGCCTCCGTGGCCCTCGGCTACCTCTCCGAGGTCGAGCGCGGGCAGAAGGAGGCGTCGAGCGAGATCCTCGC
>JABBOB010000070.1 GCA_019352055.1 Acidobacteriota bacterium | reverse complement strand
GCTGGACGGCGCGGAGGCGGTCGGCGAGCTCGGTCACGCTTCGAAGGTAGCGGGCGCGACGACGGTGCGTCGTGGCGGCCCAGCCTCGGATGCGCTCGCGCAGACCCCCACACCACCCGAACCCGAACGCTGCGTACCGCAGCGCCCGTGCAGGGCGCTGCGAAGCAGCCCAGCCTCGGATGCGCTCGCGCATCCGAGGCCATCAACTCAGCGCAGGAACTCGGGGATGTCCAGGTCGTCGTCCTCGTCGTCGACGTAGTCGAGGTCGCTGGTCTGGGTGAGCGTCGTCGAGTCGGCCACGATCTGCCACTCGTGCGAGCCCGTCGTGTTGTGGTCCGTCGACGAGCCGGCCGGCTTCTTCGGGGAAGCAGCCGGTGCCGGCGCCGCGGCTGCGACCGCTCCCGTGGTCGGAGCACCCGACTCGACGAAGTTGCTGCGGCGCAGGTCGCGCTTCTCGCGGAAGTTCTCGCCGTCGAAGCCGGCCGCGATGACGGTCACGCGGACCTCGTCGCCGAGGGTGTCGTCGATGACCGCACCGAAGATGATGTTCGCCTCCGGGTGCACCGCCTCCTGCACGAGGCGTGCGGCGTCGTTGATCTCGAGGATGCCCAGGTTCGAGCCCCCCTGGATCGACAGCAGCACCCCGTGCGCGCCGTCGATCGAGGCCTCGAGCAGCGGGGAGGCGACCGCGAGCTCCGCCGCCTTGATCGCGCGATCGGCGCCGCGGGCCGAGCCGATGCCCATCAGCGCGCTGCCCGCACCCTGCATGACGCTCTTCACGTCCGCGAAGTCGAGGTTGATGAGCCCGGGCGTCGTGATCAGGTCGGTGATGCCCTGGACCCCCGCGAGGAGCACCTGGTCCGCGGTGGCGAAGGCCTCCACGATCGAGATGCCTCGGTCGCTGATCTCCAGCAGGCGGTCGTTCGGGACGACGATCAGGGTGTCGACCTCGTTCGCGAGCGACTGGACGCCGCGCTCGGCCTGCTGCAGGCGGCGCTTGCCCTCGAACGCGAACGGCTTCGTCACGACGCCGATCGTCAGCGCACCGATCGACTTGGCGATGCGTGCCACGACGGGGGCGCCCCCGGTGCCGGTCCCGCCGCCCTCCCCCGCGGTCACGAACACCATGTCGGCGCCCTGGAGCGCCTCCTCGATCTCCTCCGCGTGGTCCTCGGCGGCGCGGCGGCCGACCTCGGGGTCCGCGCCGGCACCGAGGCCCCGGGTGAGCTCGCGGCCGACGTCGAGCTTGACGTCGGCGTCGGACAGGAGGAGCGCCTGGGCGTCGGTGTTGATCGCGACGAACTCGACGCCGCGGAGGCCGAGCTCGATCATCCGGTTGACGGCGTTCACGCCGCCGCCGCCGACACCGACGACCTTGATGACGGCGAGGTAGTTCTGGTTGGACGTCACGAGGGCCTTCCGGGGTGGGATGCTGTCGCGGTGGGTTCAACCTTCAGTTGAAGGTGAAACTCCTGCTCAATGCGGGATTCCGCTGCCACGACGCTAGGCGCAGGGGTGCTCCCTCGCGACCTCGACGCGCCGCGCGCGGCACGTTCGCCGAGTCAGCGGGTGAGCACGACGCCAGGCGACGAGACGTCGATCTCGGTCGCTCCGCGGGCCGCCCCCTGCAGCGCCGCGTGCAGCGCCTCCGCCTTCGCGGCGCCGTCCTCGGCACCGCCCCACTGCACCCGCTGGCCGCCACGGAGGGTCAGCTCGACGTCGTCCGCGCTCGCGGCTCGCACCCCGGTCACCGGCGGGTCGGCGGCGGCGAGCGCCTGCACCGCGGAGACCGCGGCGGCGTACGCCTCGGACGGCTGCGCGGTCCCGCCGGGGATCGTGAGGCGCGGCAGCCCGGCGACGGGTGCGCTCTGCACCGAGATCGTCACCCGTGCGGCGTCCAGCACGGCCCAGCCGGCGGTCGTCCGCTGCTGGACGACGGGGGTCCTCGGGACCACCGCGACCTCGAGCGTGCTCGGCGGTCGGCGCACCAGCGCGAACCGCTCGACCCCGGGCACCCCGCGCAGGGCGGCCGCGACGTCCTGGTCGCCCACGAGCGCCACCGGGCGGCCGAGCTCCGCGTGCAGCGCGGACCGGACCGTGCCGGCCAGAGCGCCGGAGACGCCGGAGACCTGGATCGTGCGCACGAGGAACACGGGCCCGAACGCGAGCAGCACCGGGACCCCGACGAGCAGCACCAGGACACCGGCGGCGGCTCCCGCGGCGATCCGGGGATGCCGGAGCGCGCCGAGGCGGTGCCGCTCGGACGCCTCCGCCCGTCGCCGCGCACGCACGGCCGATCGGATCGCGCGGCGGTCGTCCCGCGCCGGCGGCGGCTCCGGCAGCGGCCGGCCGGGGTGCAGCGGGCGGACCGGAGCCCCCTGCTGCGGCATGGCGGGCGGGCGGACGGGAGCACCGACGCCGGCCGGAGGCCGACTCACCGGACGGCCGTCCGGTTCCCGAGCGCCTCGAGCAGCTGCGGCACGATCCGGTACACCGAGCCGCAGCCGAGGGTGATCACGAAATCGCCGGGGCGGGCGAGCCGGGCGACCCGGTCGGCGGCGGCCGCCCAGTCGGGCTCGTAGTCCACCCGGGACGGGTCCGCGAAGCGGTCCACCACGAGCGCTCCGGTGACCCCGGGCACGGGGTCCTCACGGGCGCCGTCGACGTCGAGGACCACGGTGTGGTCCGCGGTGCGCTCGAGCACCTCCGCGAAGCGGCCGGCCATGGCCTGCGTGCGCGAGTACAGGTGGGGCTGGTGGACGGCGATGATGCGCCCCTCCCCCACGACGGTGCGGGCCGCGCTCAGCGCCGCGTCCACCTCCGCCGGCAGGTGCGCGTAGTCGTCGTAGACGCTCACCCCGTCCACCCGGGCCTGCAGGTCGAAGCGCCGGCCGGTCCCACCGAACCGGGACACCGCGTCGGCGGCCTGGGCGAGCCCGTGGCCGAGCCCGAGCAGCACGGCGACCGCGCCGGCGGCGTTCACGACGTTGTGCCGACCGGGCACGCGGAGGCGCAGCAGGGCCGTGACCCCGTCTGCCGTGACGATGCCCGCTGCGGGGCCGTCGGTGGTGATGTCGGTGACCCGCACGTCCGCATCGGCCGACTCGCCGTAGGTCCGCACGGTCCGCCCCGTGATCCGGGCGCGCACGCGACGGGCGCCCTCGTCGTCGGCGTTGATGACGAGCAGCTCGGTGGCGCTCGACCCGAACGCCACGAAGGCGTCGTCGAACGCCTCCTCCGTGCCGTAGTGGTCGAGGTGGTCGGCGTCGACGTTCAGCACCAGCGCGACGGCGGTGTCGTACAGCAGGAAGGAGCCGTCCGACTCGTCCGCCTCGACGACGAACACGTCGCCACCACCGATGCGCGACGAGGTGCCGAAGTCCTTGATCGTGCCGCCGTCGACGAAGCTCGGATCCGCGCCGAGCGCGTCCAGGGCGACGGCGATCATGCCGGTGGTCGTCGTCTTGCCGTGCGCTCCTGCCACCGCGACGAGGCGGTCGCCGCCGATGAGCGCCTTGAGCGCGTGCGACCGGTGGAGCACCGGTATGCCGCGTCGACGCGCCTCGAGGAGCTCCGGGTTGTCCGGCCAGAGCGCGCTGGTCACGACGATCGCGTCGACGTCGCCGACGTTGCCCGCGTCGTGCCCGATGAAGACGGTCGCGCCCGCGTCGATCAGGGCGTCCGTGTAGCCGTTGCGCGAGCGGTCGGAGCCGCTCACCCTCGCGCCGCGCGCGACGAACAGGCGCGCGATGCCGTTCATGCCGGAGCCGCCGATTCCGACGAAGTGGATCCGGTCCAGCCGGTCCGGGATCGGGACGGCGAGATCGGGCTTGATCGTCATGCGCCCGAGGGTACGCGGGCGCCCCCGACGAGCCCGGCGCGCGCCAGGCGCGTCATCCGCTCCGCGCCGTCGCGCACGCCGTCGCCGGTCGCTGCGGCCGCCATCGCCGCGATCCGCTGCGGGTCGCGCAGCAGCGGCAGGACCACGTCCGCGAAGCGCTCCGGCGTGAAGGTCGCGTCCGCCTCCAGCACCGCACCGCCGGCGGCGACCACCCCGGCGGCGTTGAACCGCTGCTCGCCGTTGCCGACCGCGTAGGGCACGTACACGGCGGGCAGCCCGAGCGCCGACAGCTCGCTCACGGTGGAAGCGCCCGCCCGGGACACCGCGAGCTCCGCTGCAGCGAGGGCGAGGTCCATCCGATCGCAGTAGGCGAGCATCCGGTAGCCGGTCACCTCGGGGTCGCGCTCCGTGCTGCGGCCTCCGGCGAGGTGCAGCACCTGCCAGCCCGCGGCGGCGACCGTCTCGGCGTTGGCGACGGCCGCCCGGTTGAGGCGCTGCGCTCCCAGGGAGCCGCCGGTCACGAGCAGCACCGGCTTCGCCGGATCGAGGTCGAAGGACGCGCGCGCCTCGTCCCGCAGCGCGGCGCGGTCGAGCACCGCGATCTCCCGCCGCAGCGGCATCCCCACCCGGGTGGCGTGCGGGAGTGGCGTGGCGGGGAAGGTGACGCCGACGGCGTGCGTCAGGCGCGCGCCGAGCCGGTTGGCCATCCCGGGCCTCGCGTTCTGCTCGTGGATCGCGAAGGGCACGCCCCGACGGCGCGCGGCGAGGTAGGCCGGGGCGGCGGCGTACCCGCCGAAGCCGATGACCCCGTCGATCCCGCGGTCGACGAGGTGGCGGCCCGTCAGCGCGATCGAGCCGGTCACCGCGCGCGGGAACCGCAGCGCGGCCGCGTTCGGGCGTCGCGGGAACGGGACGCGCGGGATGACGAGCAGCTCGTAGCCGCGCTCGGGCACGAGCCGCGCCTCCAGCCCCTCGGCGGTCCCCAGGACGAGCACCTCGTCGCCCTCCACCACGAGGCGGTCC
Organism: Acidobacteriota bacterium; assembly: GCA_019352055.1. Lineage (GTDB taxonomy): Bacteria > Actinomycetota > Actinomycetes > Actinomycetales > Microbacteriaceae > Amnibacterium. The sequence continues at coordinate 7,269 of JABBOB010000070.1, read as the reverse complement.
GCCACCGCCAGCAGCGGGTTGACGTGACCCGCGGTGCCGCCGCCGGCGAGCAGCCAGCGGGTCATCGCCGGCCCACCGCGCTCTTGCGGGCAGCCGGATGGTCGGGGCTCACGATCGACGTCGTGGTCGCGACCGTCACGGGCCGGTCCGCGAGCGCCATCATGCAGCCGACGACGGCCAGGTTCGCGAGCAGCGACGACCCTCCGGCGGACACGAACGGCAGGGGCACCCCGAACACGGGCGCGACGCCGACGACGACGGCGATGTTCGCGAAGGCCTGGCCGACGAGCCAGCCGAGGGTCATGCCCGCTGCCGCCCGGGTGAACCGGTCCTGCGTGCGGGTGCTGATGCGGAGGAGCACCACCGCCATCGCGACGAAGCAGGCGAGCAGCACCGTCAGCCCGAGCAGGCCGGTCTCCTCGCCGATCACCGCGGCGATGAAGTCGTTGTCCGCCTCCGGCAGCCAGAACCACTTCGACACGGAGTTGCCGATCCCGACGCCGGTGATGCCGCCGTTCGCGAGCGCCCACTCGGCCTGCGTGGTCTGCCAGCAGGTGCCGAGCAGGTCGGTGCAGCCGTTGCTCCACGCCGCGAGCCGGCTCGTGCGCGATCCGTTCCCCTGCGAGAAGAGCAGCAGGACCCCGGTCGCGGTGCCGCCGAGCACCACGAGCACGGGAAGGCGCACGTTCGACATGAGGAACCCGCCGAACCCGATCAGCGCGAGGATCAGGCAGGTGCCGAGGTCGTGCCCGAGGTACACCGAGCCGATCGCGAGGGCGGTGAACCCCAGCGGTGGGAGCACCCCGCGGAGCCCGAGGAGCTCGCCGGGCCGGCGGGAGAAGAACGCCGCGAGCACCAGCACCAGGCCGAGCTTGACGAACTCCGACGGCTGCAGGCTCAGCCCGCCGACCCGGATCCAGTTCTGGTTTCCGCCGATCGTGGTGCCGAGCGGCGTCAGCGCGGTGAGCAGCTGCACGACGACGGCCCCCGCGAACGCGACGGGCGCGATCCGCGGCAGCCACGAGGTCCTCAGACGCGTCGCGATCGCGAGCATCCCGCCCACGCCGATCAGCGCCGCCACTCCCTGCGTCGCGAAGGACGAGAACGGGTCGCCCGCGACGCCGGACTCGACGCTCGACGCCGACAGCACCATCACGAGACCGAACCCGGTGAGGAAGAGCGTGAGCGCGCCGAGCGCGAGGGAGTCCACCCCCCCGAGCGCCGCGAGGGACGGCAGCGTGATGCGCTGCACGATCGGCCGGCGCGCGACCGGGAGCCGGACGACCGGGTTGCCCTGGGAGCTCGGGGGCGCGGTGTCCATCGGCCTCATTCCGTCCGTGCTGGGCCTCCGGCCCCGGGCAGCGCCCGGACGGCGGCAGCGAACCGAGCACCTCGGTCCGCGTAATCGGTGAACTGGTCCATCGATGCCGCCGCGGGCGCGAGCAGCACGACGTCGCCCGGCGAGGCGAGCTGCCGTGCCGCCTCCACCGCGAGGGGCATCACCCGGTCAGTGTCCACGTCGGGGACCACGGTCACGGGGACGCCCGGCGCGTGTCGAGCGAGCGCCTCGACGAACGCGGACGGGTCGCGGCCGATCACCACGGCGCCGCGCAGTCGCTCGGAGGCCGCGGCCGCCTCGACGAGCGGCGCGACGTCGACCCCCTTCGTCAGGCCACCCGCCACCCACACGACGCTGCCGAACGCGCCGAGCGAGGCCGCGGCCGCATGCGGGTTCGTGGCCTTCGAATCGTCGATCCAGCGGATCCCCTCCGCTTCCGCGACGGGCTGGATCCGGTGCGCGTCGAGCCGGAACCCCGTGAGCGCGTCGCGGATCGCCTTCGGGTCGACGCCGACGGCCCGCGCCAGCGCGGCGGCGGCCAGCACGTCCGCGACGACGTGCGGCGCCGCGAGCCCCGCCTCGTCGAGCGCGTGCAGCGTCGTGAGCTCGAGCGCGGAGGTCTGCCGCTGGTCCAGGAAGGCGCGATCGACCAGGACCTCCTCGACGATGCCGACCTCGGAGACGCGCGGCACCCCGCGGCCGAACCCGATCGCCCGGCACCCCTCGACGACGTCGGCGTCGCGGACGAGCCGCTCCGTCACCGGGTCCTCCACGTTGAAGACGCACGCGATCCGGGTGCGCTCGTAGACCTCGCCCTTCGCGGCCCGGTAGGCCTCGGCCGAGCCGTGCCAGTCGAGGTGGTCGTCCGCGATGTTGAGGCAGACGCTCGCGGCCGGGGAGACCTCGCGCATCCAGTGCAGCTGGTAGCTGGAGAGCTCGACGACGAGCACGTCCCAGCCGTCCGGCTCGCGGATCGCGTCGAGCACCGGGCTGCCGATGTTGCCGCAGGCTCGCGCGCGGAAGCCCCCCTCGCGGAGCATCGCGGTCGTCAGCCGCGTGGTCGTGGTCTTGCCGTTGGTGCCCGTGATCGTGATCCACTCGGCCGGCTGACCGACCTTGTCGCGGAGCCGCCACGCGAGCTCGACGTCACCGAGGACCGGCACGCCCGTCTCCGCCGACCAGATCAGCGCCGGGACGTCGGGGTGGAACCCCGGGCTCGCGATCACGAGGTCGGGCGAGAACGCGACGAGCGCGTCGCGCTGCGCCTCCGCATCGCCCAGGCTCGTCCGGGCGCCGATCACGTCGAGGAGCGCGGCGCGCTCGTCCGTCACCCGCTCCCCGACGACGAGCACCTCGCACCCGAGCTCGACCAGGGTGTCCGCCGCCGCGAACCCGACGACCGCGGCACCGAGCACACCGACTCGGAGCCCGTGCCACCCCGGCGCGTACCAGGACCGCAGCCGCGTGAGATCGGCGGTCATCGGGCCCTCGAGAGCCATTCCAGGTAGAACAACCCGACGCCGGCCGCGACCAGGAGGCCCGCGACGATCCAGAACCGGACCACCACCGTGACCTCGGCCCACCCCTTGAGCTCGAAGTGGTGGTGCACGGGGCTCATCAGGAAGATCCGCTTCCCCCGCGTGAGCTTGAAGTAGGCGCGCTGCAGGATCACCGAGCCCGGCTCGATCACGAACAGGCCGCCGACGAAGATCAGCAGCAGCTCGGTGCGGGACAGCACCGCGAGCGCCGCGAGCGCCCCGCCGAGGGCGAGCGAACCGGTATCGCCCATGAAGATCTGCGCGGGCGACGTGTTCCACCAGAGGAAGCCGATCAGGGATCCGGTGATGCACGCGGCGACGACCGCGAGGTCGAGCGGGTCCCGCACGTTGTAGCAGAGCGGCACGTTCGCCGCCGTGAGCGTCGTGTCGAAGCAGGACTGGTTGAACTGCCAGAACCCGATGATCACGAAGGAGCCGATCGCGAAGATCGAGGACCCGGTGGCGAGGCCGTCGAGGCCGTCGGTGACGTTCACCCCGTTCGAGGTCGACGCGACGATGAGCCAGATCCACACGACGAAGACGACCACGCCGATCGTGCCGCCGAACAGGTTCGTGAAGCTGAGCACCGATCCGTCGAACCACTGGTCGCGGACGATCGAGATGTTCGTCGTCGCCGGGGTCGCACTGATCACCGTGCCGCCGGCGCCCACCGCCGTCCTCGGGAACTGGAGCACGAGCAGCGCGAACGCCGTCGCGACGATCAGCTGCCCGGCGATCTTCGCCCAGCCCCCCAGCCCGAGGCTGCGCTGGTTGCGGGTCTTCAGGTAGTCGTCGACGAAGCCGACGAGGCCGAGCCCCACCATCAGGAACAGGACCAGGAGCCCCGACACGGTGATGTTCCGGACGTTGTTCAGGTGCCCTGCGAAGTACCCCACGACCGACGCGAGGATGAAGACGACGCCACCCATGGTCGCGGTGCCGCGCTTCGCGTGGTGGCTCACCGGGCCGTCGTCCCGGATGAACTGCCCCCAGTGCAGGCGGTGGAACAGCCGGATGAAGAGGGGGGTGAGGAAGAGGGTGAACAGCAGCGACACGGCCGCACCCGTGAGGAGCGACTGCATCAGGCCCTCCCCGCCCAGCGGGCCCCGAGCCGGTCGCCCAGGTGGCGCAGGCCGGCCGAGTTCGAGGACTTCACGAGCACCGTGTCCCCCGGTCGCAGCAGCTGCTCGAGCAGCTGTTCGGCCTCCTCCTGGGTCGCGGCGAACAGGCTCTCCCCGTCCCACGAGCCCTGGGCGGTCGCGGCGAGGTGGATGCGCTTCGCATCCTGCCCCACGACCACGAGCTGGCCCACGTTCAGGCGGACGACGAGCAGGCCGACGCGGTCGTGCTCGTCGCCCGCGGACTCGCCGAGCTCGGACATCGCGCCGAGCACGGCCACCGAGCGCCCCGGAGCGATCTGGACCAGCGTCTTCAGCGCCGCCGCCATCGAATCCGGCGAGGCGTTGTAGGCGTCGTTGACGATCGTGAGCGGCTCGGTGGCGAGGATCTCCATGCGCCAGCGCTCGGCGCGGACGACGGCCTCCAGCCCGGCGACGACCGTGTCGGCGTCGACGCCGAGGGTGGTCGCGACGGCGGCCGCAGCCATCGCGTTCGACACGTGGTGCTCACCGAGCACCCGGAACGCCACCTGCCTGCGGACGCCGCCGGGGAGCAGCAGCTCGAACGCGGTGCCGGCGGCGCTCGCCTCGATGTCGTCGGCCGACGTGCCGCCCGCCGCCGGGTCGGCGGCGAGACCGAACCAGACGACACGGGCCCGGGTGAGCTCCGCCATGCCGGCGACCCGCGGGTCGTCGCGGTTCAGCACCGCGACGTCGGTCTCCAGGAGGTCGACCACCATCTCGGACTTCGCCTTCGTCGTGCCCTCGATGCCGCCGAAACCGCCTGCGTGCGCCAGACCCACCTTCAGCACGACGCCGACGTCGGGGCGCGCGATCGTGACCAGGCGCGCGATCGCGCCGGGGCCCGAGGCGCCCATCTCGACGACGAGGAACTCCGTGCTGTGCGTGACGCGGAGCATCGTCATCGGTGCGCCGACCTCGTTGTTGAACGACGCATGCGCAGCGACGGTCTGCCCGACGCGGCCGAGGATCTCTCGGAGCAGGTTCTTGGTCGTGGTCTTGCCGTTGGAACCGGTGACGCCGATCACCCGGAGCCGGCCGGCGGACCGCACACGGGCGACGACCTCCTTCGCCAGCGCGGCGAGCGCCGCGGTCGCGTCGGCGACGACGACCTGCGGCACGTCGAGGTCCAGGGGACGCTCGACGAGCAGGAGCGCGGCACCGCGCTCGCGAGCCGCAGGGGCGAAGTCGTGGCCGTCCATCGCCTCGCCGACCCGCGCGACGAAGACGCCTCCGGGTGCGATCTCGCGGGAGTCGGTCTCCACCGCGCCGCCGACGAGCACTGCGCCGGCACCCGCGGGTCGCACCTCGCCGCCGACCGCGCGGGCGATCTGGTCGATCGTGAGCGGGATCACCGTCGAGGACTGCTCGTCGTCGAGGCGGTCGTCCCGCCGGCTGGCATCTGCATCCCGGCCACCTCCCGCACGTCCCGCAACCGGGGGTCCAGCGTAGAGGATCGTGTCTGCCGACCTCCCGTCACCACGACGCGGGCAGGTCCGGAGAGGTCGAGCCGGAGGGGACGACCCCGCCGGTCTGCAGCGCGCGGGCCATGACCTGTTGCCAGATCGGCGCCGTCGCGAGCGAGCTGTTGAGCTTGGTCGGCTGCGACAGCGCGACGTAGACGACGTACTTCGGGTCGTCCGCCGGGGCGAGCCCGGCCAGGGACACGAGGTAGTTCTTGGAGTAGGTGCCGGCGGAGTCGACCTCCTGCGCCGTGCCGGTCTTGACGGCGATGCGGTAGCCGGGGATCCGCACCTCGGAGGCGAGCCAGCCCTTCGTCGCGACGTTCTCGAGCATGCTCACCGTCGTCTTCGCGGCCGAGGCGGAGACCACCCGGGTCGGCGTGCCGTTCGTGACCTTCTCGACGGTCCCGTCGGCCTTCGTGCAGGAGTCGACGAGCCGCACCGGGAGGCGCACGCCCCCGTCGGCGAGGGTCTGGTAGGCGCTCGCCATCTGCACGGCCGAGGTCGTGAGCCCCTGCCCGAACATGGTCGCGTAGTGCGTCTGCGGGTCCCAGTTCGGCGCGGCTCCGAAGCTGCCGCCGGCCTCGGCGGCGAAGCCGACCGCGGTCGGCGACCCGAAGCCGAAGCGCTTCAGGTAGGCGAGCCGCTTCGCGTCGGAGATCCGGCCGCCGAGCTGCGACATCCCGGTGTTGCTCGACTGGACGAGCACACCCGTGAGCGTGAGCCGCTCGTTCCCGTGCTGCTCGGCGTCGTTGATGTTCGCGCCGTCCTTCGTCAGCAGCCGGTACGGCGCGACGACCCGGGTGGAGGGCGTCGCGACACCCGAGTCGATCAGCATCGAGGCGGTCATCGACTTCATCGTCGATCCGGGTTCGTACGGCGCCGTGAAGGAGCGGGACCCGAGGGCTGCCGGGTCGGTGTTCGCGGTCTTCGTCACGTCGTTCGGATCGACGGTCGGCCAGTCGGCGACGGCGAGCAGCTTGCCCGTGCGCACCTCCTCGACCACGACGGAGCCCCAGGCCGCGCCGGTCTGGCTGGCCCGCTGCGCCAGCACCTGCTGCGCGTAGTACTGGAGGTCGCGGTCGATCGTCAGCTGGACCGTGCCGCCCGGCTTCGCGGCCCGCACCGTGGCGGAGGTGCCGGGGATCGGTGTGCCGTCCAGGGCGCTCTCGGCCACCGACCGGCCGTCGCTGCCCGCGAGGCAGGTGTTGTCGCTGCGCTCGATGCCGGCGAGCGGCGTCTGGTCGGCACCGACGAAGCCCACCAGGTTCCCCGCCACCGCACCGGCCGGGTAGGTCCGCTTCGAGGTCGCTTCGTAGTACAGCCACCCGAGACCGAGCGCCTTCACCCGCTCGAGGGCCGAGAACGTCACCTCCTTCGCCAGCAGCGCGTAGCTCGCCTTCGGGTGCGCGGTCAGCGCGGCGGCGATCGGTCCGGCCCCAGCGCCCAGCGCCGTCGCGATCCGGGCGGCGTCGGCGGCGACGTGCCCGCCCTTCGCGGCGATCCACGGCACGGCGGTGATCTCGTACCGGGTCACGGTCGTGGCCAGCACGCTGCCGTGCGCGTCGACGATGTCGCCGCGCGGGCCGGGCAGCACCGTGGAGATGCTGCGGCGGTCCTTGGAGGCCGTGCGGAGGGCCTCCGCCTGGACGACCTGCACGTCGGTGAGCCGCACGAGGAACACCCCCGCGAGGAGGAGCACCGTCAGCAGCACGAAGGCCGGGCGCCATCGCGCCCGTCGTCGGTGCCCGCGCATCCGCTCCCCCTGCCCCGGGAGGGTCCCCGGCTCG
>JABBOB010000014.1:45347-49806 GCA_019352055.1 Acidobacteriota bacterium | reverse complement strand
CCTGACGGTTCTGACCGATCATCACGAACGTCGACAGGAAGATCGCCTCGAGCGAGACCACGAGGGTCAACGTGGGCCACGGGTTCTTCTCGAAGAAGAGCATCCAGAGGGCGAACACCACGACGTGCACGTAGACGAACCGCATGGAGCCGGCGAAGGCGGTGATCGCACCGGCGACGCGCAGCTGCACGCTCGCCGCGTGCCGCATCGCGAGCGCGACCACCGCCGGATGGTGCGTCTGCTGGTGCGCGAGGATCTCGCGCCGGTTCCTGCCCGGATGGGCGGAGGGATGGCGGAGCGTGGGGAGCTGAGCGGTCATGGCCGGCTTTCGGGTCGGACGATCCCGCCGAACGCTCCTCCCACCGGGACGGGTCCGCCAGCCCGCCTTCGGGGGCGTCCCACGACGTGCTCGATCCCCGGAGCCCCGCAGGCGGCGCTCCGGGAATCAGGACGACGCGGTCAGCGCGCGAAAGCCCGCTGGATGAGGTCGAGCTGCTCCGCCTGGTGCCGCTTCGCCGACCCGGCCGCCGGGGAGGCGGATGCGGGACGGGACACGACGCGGACGCCGCGGTCCCCGGTGAAGCGGCCGCGCAGCATCTCCAGCTGCACGAACGGCGCAGCGCCCTGGTTCAGCGGCTCGTCCTGCGCCCACACGATCTCCGCGTCGGGGTAGCGGTCCAGCACCTCGGTGAGCTCCGCCCGGGGGACCGGGTAGTACTGCTCGACGCGCACGAGCGCGGTCGAGCGGTCCTCGCGCTTCTCCGCCTCGGCGAGCAGGTCGTAGTGGATCTTGCCCGAGTGCAGCACCACCCGGGTCACGGCCGACGGGTCGTCGATCCGGGCGTCGTCGACGACGGGTCGGAACACCCCGTCGGTCAGCTCCTCCACCGAGCTCGTCGCGCCCCGGAGGCGCAGCATCGACTTCGGGGTGAACACCACCAGCGGGCGGCGCGGACGTGCGGTCGCCTGGCGGCGCAGGAGGTGGAAGTAGGACGCAGGCGTCGAGGGCTGAGCGATCGTCATGTTGTCCTGCGCGGCGAGCTGGAGGAACCGCTCGATCCTGGCGGACGAGTGGTCGGGGCCCTGGCCCTCGAAGCCGTGCGGCAGCAGCAGCACGACGCTGGAGCGCTGACCCCACTTCTGCTCGGACGCCGAGATGTACTCGTCGATGACGATCTGGGCGCCGTTGACGAAGTCGCCGAACTGGGCCTCCCAGCAGACGAGCGCATCGGGGCGCTCGACCGAGTAGCCGTACTCGAACCCGACCGCCGCGTACTCGCTGAGCAGCGAGTCGTAGATCCAGAACTTGCCCTGGGTCTCGGAGAGGTGCGCGAGCGGCGTCCACTCCGCACCCGTCTCGCGGTCGTGCAGCACCGCGTGGCGCTGCGTGAACGTGCCGCGACCCGAGTCCTGACCGGCGAAGCGGACCGGCGTGCCGTCGAGGAGCAGCGTGCCGAGCGCGAGCAGCTCCGCCCACGCCCAGTCGATGCCGCCGGTGCGCGTCATCTCGGCGCGCTTGGTCATCAGACCGGCGAGCTTCGGGTGGACCGTGAAGCCCTCCGGCGCGTTCGCGAAGCGGTCGCCGATGCGCTGCAGCGTCGTCGCGTCGACCGGCGCGGGGGAGGGCATGCCCTCGTCGCGCTGGGCTGACGGCATCTCGAGGTCGGCGACCCGGTCGGCGTCCGCATCGGGTGCGGGCGGGATGACCGGGATGCTGGCGGTCTGTGCCTCGTGCGTCTCCATGAACGCCTGCTCGAGCCGCGACTGGAAGTCGCGGTGCGCGCTGTCGTACATCTCCTGGGTGATGTCGCCGCGACCCACGAGCGCTTCGGTGTACAGCTTGCGGACGCTGCGCTTCGCCTCGATGAGGTTGTACATGACCGGCTGGGTCATCGAGGGCTCGTCGCCCTCGTTGTGCCCGCGTCGCCGGTACGTGACGAGGTCCACGACGACGTCGCGGTGGAACTCCTGCCGGTAGGCGAAGGCCAGCTCCGCGACCCGGGCGACGGCCTCCGGATCGTCGCCGTTCACGTGGAAGATCGGCGCCTGGATCGTCTTCGCGACGTCGGTCGCGTAGATGGAGGTGCGACCGTCCGCGGGAGAGGTGGTGAAGCCGACCTGGTTGTTCACGACGATGTGCACGGTGCCGCCGGTGCGGTAGGCGCGCAGCTGCGACATCTGCAGCGTCTCGACCACGACGCCCTGGCCGGCCATGGCCGCATCGCCGTGGATCAGGATCGGCAGCACGCGGAAGGTGGCGACCGGGTCGCGGTCCTGCTTCGCGCGCACGATCCCCTCGAGCACGCCGTCGACGGTCTCGAGGTGCGACGGGTTCGCGGCGAGCGTGACCGGCAGGGTGTCGCCCTTGGCCGACACGTACTCTCCCTCGGTGCCGAGGTGGTACTTCACGTCGCCGGACCCCTGCACGGTCTTCGGGTCCTGGGTGCCCTCGAACTCTCGGAAGATCTGGCCGTAGGTCTTGCCGCAGATGTTCGTGAGCACGTTCAGGCGGCCGCGATGGGCCATGCCGATCGCGGCGGAGTCGAGCGCGTCCTCCTCCGTCGCGCGCTGCAGCACGGTGTCGAGCAGCGAGATCAAGCTCTCCGACCCCTCGAGGCTGAAGCGCTTCTGCCCGACGTACTTCGTCTGCAGGAACGTCTCGAACGCCTCCGCCTGGTTCAGCTTGCCGAGGATGCGCATCTGCTCCGAGTGCGTCGGCTTCGCGTAGGGGCGCTCCAGGTTCTCCTGGAACCAGCGGCGCTGGTCCGGATCCTGGATGTGCATGTACTCGATGCCGACGGTGCGGCAGTAGCTGTCGCGCAGCTGGCCGAGCACCTCGCGGAGCAGCATGGAGCGCTTGCCCGCGAAGCCGCCGACGACGAACTCGCGGTCGAGGTCCCAGAACGTGAGCCCGTGCGTGCGGACGTCGAGGTCCGGGTGCATCCGCTGCTGGTACACGAGCGGGTCCATGTCCGCCAGCAGGTGGCCCCGCACCCGGTACGCGTTGATCAGCTCCTGCACCCGCGCCGTCTTCGAGACGTGGTCGGCGAGGTCGACGTTGATGTCCTGCGCCCAGTGGATGGGGTCGGACGGCACGCGCAGCGCGGCGAAGATCTCCTCGTAGAAGTGCTGCTCGCCGATCAGCAGCTGGTGCACGATCCGGAGGAACTCGCCCGAGCCCGCGCCCTGGATGACGCGGTGGTCGTAGGTGGAGGTGAGCGTGATCGTCTTGGAGATGCCGAGGTCGATCAGCGTCTTCTCGCTCGAGCCCTGGAACTGGGCCGGGTACTCGAGCGCGCCGGCGCCGATGATGGCGCCCTGGCCGAGCGTGAGGCGCGGCACGGAGTGCACCGTGCCGATGCCGCCCGGGTTCGTCAGCGAGATCGTCGTGCCGCCGAAGTCCTCGACGGTGAGCTTGTTGGCGCGGGCCTTGCGGACGAGGTCGTCGTACGCGGCGACGAACTCGGCGAAGTGCATCGTCTCGGCCCGCTTGATCGACGGCACGAGGAGGGCACGGGTGCCGTCCGGCTTGGGGATGTCGATCGCGAGGCCGAGGTTGATGTGGCCCGGCTGGACGACCGACGGCTTGCCGTCGATCTCGGCGTAGTGGACGTTCTGGCTCGGGAACTCCATCAACGCCTTGACGAGCGCCCAGCCGATGATGTGGGTGAAGCTCACCTTGCCGCCGCGGGCGCGGCGCAGGTGGTTGTTGATGACGATCCGGTTGTCGATCATCAGCTTCGCCGGGATCGTGCGCACGCTCGTCGCGGTCGGGATGGACAGCGACGCGTCCATGTTCGACGCGAGGGCCTTCGCCATGCCGCGGAGCGGCGTGACGACGTCGTCGCTCGCTGCGCCCGACTGCACGCGCTGCGCCGGGGCGTCGGCCGGGATCGGCTTGCTGGCGGACGTCTTCGCCGCGGCGGCGGGTGCGGGGGCCTTCTCCGCCGTCGGCTTCGATGCGGGAGCGGCGGGAGCGGGTGCAGGCGCGGCGGACGAGGCCGGCGCGTCCCGGGGCTCGGCTCCTGCCGACGGGGCCGCCGGGGCGTCGCTCGTGATCGTCTGGGCGGCGTCGTCGTGCGGGTGCAGCACCGAGTCCGGATCGACGGGGTGGTAGCCCTCGAGCACCGGCCACCAGGACTTGTCGACCGAGTCCCGGTCGGCGATGAACTGCTCGTAGAGCTCGTCCACCAGCCACTCGTTGGCGCCGAACTCGTTCGCTGCGCCCTCCTCGGTACTCGCCACCGAGACCGACACCGGCTGGTTCGACACCGACTCTTCGCCCACGTCAACACGCTCCCTGCATTCGCAGAACACGAGATTACGCCCGCGCGCCGCCCGGGAGAGCCAGGTGGATACCGTTTCGGACATGCGTTTCCTCAGCGCCCCGCCCCCGTACGACCTGACCTACTCCGATGTGTTCCTGGCACCTGTCCGTTCGGGCGTGTCGAGCCGGCTC
>JABBOB010000014.1:0-45337 GCA_019352055.1 Acidobacteriota bacterium | reverse complement strand
CTCGACGTCTCTCTCGCGCCCGACGACGGCACCGGCGCGACGCTGCCGATCGTCGCGGCGAACATGAACTCGGTGACGGGTCCGCGGCTGGCCGCGACCCTGGCCCGACGGGGCGGTCTCGCGGTCCTGCCGCAGGATCTCCCGGCCGCCGAGACGGCGGCGGGGATCGCCTGGGTGAAGGCGCAGTCGCCGCGCTGGGACTCCGCGTTCGAGCTCTCGCCGAACGCCACGGCCTGGGATGCGCAGCGCGCGGTCACCGGCGGCCCCGACCGGGGCGTGGTGCTGGTCGACAAGGACCGGCGGGTGCTCGGCGTCGTGAGCGCGACCGCGATCGAGGCCGCGGATCCCGGGGCTCGGCTCGGCGATCTCGTCGAGGGCGGCCCGCCGGTCGTCGAGGCCGGCTCGGTGCACGACCCGCACGCCCTGTTCTCGCTGCTGCACGACCTCGGCGCCGAGTTCGTGTCGGTCGTCGACGCGGACGGTGTGCTCGTCGGCACGGCGAGCAGGCGGACGGCGGTGCGGCAGGCCGTGTACACGCCCGCGCTCGACGGGCGGGGACGCCTCCGCGTCGCCGCGGCGCTCGGGATCACCGGCGACGTCGTTGGTCGTGCGCGGGCGCTCGCGGAGCTCGGCGCGGACGTGCTGGTGCTCGACACCGCGCACGGCCACCAGGAGTCGATGCTCCGGGCGCTGGAGGCGGTCTCCGCGCTCGGGCTGGGGCTGCCGCTGGTCGCCGGGAACGTCGTGACCGCGGAGGCGACGCGCGACCTCGTCCGCGCCGGTGCCTCCATCGTCAAGGTCGGCGTCGGCCCGGGCGCGATGTGCACCACCAGGATGATGACCGCGGTGGGGCGCCCGCAGTTCTCCGCGGTGCTCGAGACCGCCGACGCCGCCCACCAGCTCGGCGGCCACGTCTGGGCGGACGGCGGAGTCCGCTACCCGCGCGACGTCGCCCTCGCGCTCGCCGCGGGCGCGAGCTCCGTGATGATCGGCTCCTGGTTCGCAGGCACGATCGAGTCCCCCGGCGCCCTCGAGCGCGGCGACGACGGCTCCCTGTTCAAGCAGAGCTGGGGCATGGCGTCCGCCAAGGCGGTCAGCGCCCGGTTCGGCGACCGCGACCCCTGGGAGCTGGCGCGCAAGCAGCTGTTCGCCGAGGGGATCTCGAGCTCGCGCATCGTGCTCGACCCACTCCGTCCGGGGCTCGAGGACCTGCTCGACACCATCACCACGGGCGTGCGCTCCTCGTTCACCTACGCCGGTGCGGCGGACCCGGTCGCCTTCCGCGAGCGCGCGGTCGTCGGCGTGCAGTCGGCGGCCGGTTACGAGGAGGGCAAGCCGCTGCCGGTCGGCTGGTAGCCCCCCTCCGGTGCGGCGCGGGTAGGATGCTGCGCCTGATGGACGATCATTCGCCCTACCCGTTGGCTGCCTGAATGCTCTGGATCGATCTGGTCCTGCTCGGCGTCGGCGTGGTCCTCACGTTCGGCACCGGGCTCTTCGTCGCGGCCGAGTTCGCGCTCGTCAACCTGGACCGCTCGGATCTCGAGGCGCGGCAGCGCGGCGGCGAGAAGGGGCTCGACGGCACGATCGCCGCGCTGAGGATCACCTCGACCCACCTCTCGAGCGCGCAACTCGGCATCACGGTGACGACGCTGCTCGCCGGGTACACGTTCGAGCCCGCGCTCTCCGCGTTCATCGACGCACCGCTCACGGCGCTCGGTGTCGCCGAGGAGGCGGTCGCCCCGATCGGCGCTGTCCTCGGGCTGCTGATCGCGACCGTGATCAGCATGATCCTCGGCGAGCTGCTGCCGAAGAACCTGACGCTCGCAGGTCCGCTCCGGGTCGCGAAGCTCGTCATGCCGTTCCAGACCGGCTTCACCCTCGTCTTCCGCCCGGCCGTCCGCGTGCTGAACGGCGCAGCGAACGGCGTCATGCGGCTGATCGGCATCGAGCCGAAGGAGGAGCTCTCCGGCGCCCGGACGGCCCAGGAGCTGTCCTCCCTGGTCCGCCGCAGCGCGACGGAGGGGGTGCTCGACAGCGACACGGCGACCCTGCTCGAGCGCACCCTCACGTTCTCCGGGCACACGGCGGCGGACGTGATGACGCCGCGGCCGCGGCTGTCCGTGATCGCGCGGTCCGCCTCCGCCGCCGACGTGCTCGCGCTCGCACGGCGCACCGGCTTCTCCCGGTTCCCGGTCACGGGCGAGGACGGGGTCGACGACGTGGTCGCCCTCGTGCACATCAAGCAGGCGATGGCAGTGCCGCGCTCCCGCCGCGCGGACGTGCCGGTCGGTGCGATCGAGACGGAGGCGCTGCGCGTGCCCGAGACGATGACGCTCGACGCGCTGCTCGGCGAGCTGCGGGGCCGGGGCTACCAGATGGCCGTCGTGCTCGACGAGTACGGCGGGACCGCGGGGGTCGCGACGCTCGAGGACTGCGTGGAGGAGCTCGTCGGCGACCTGGTCGACGAGCACGACCGCACGCGTGCCGGCGTCGTCCGCGGCACCGACTCGCTCACCTTCCCCGGGATGCTGAGGCCGGACGAGCTGCGCGACCAGGCCGGGGTCCGGGTGCCGGAGTCGGGGCTCTACGAGACGGTCGCCGGGTTCGTCGTGAGCGCGCTCGGCCGACTCCCGCAGGTCGGCGACACCGTGCGGACCGAGCAGGGCGTCCTCGAGGTGCTCCGTCTGGACGGGCGGCGCATCGACCGTCTCCGCTTCCGCGCCGACCCGGACGCGCCGGCGACCACGGTCGACACCTCGGTGGCGGCGCCGTGAGCGACTGGGCGGGGCTCGGCTGGCTCGTCGTGCTGCTCGCGGTGAACGCGTTCTTCGTCGCGAGCGAGTTCGCGGTGATCTCGGCGCGGCGTTCGCAGATCGAGCCGCTCGCGGAGGAGGGGCGCCGATCCGCGCGCGTCGCGCTCGGCGCGATGGAGCACGCGACGCTGATGCTCTCCACGACCCAGCTCGGGATCACGGTCGCGTCGCTGCTGATCCTGAACGTCAGCGAGCCGGCGATCCATCACCTGCTCGAGGGGCCCCTCCACGTCACGGGCCTGTCGACGGAGGGGGTCGACCTCGTCGGGTTCGTCATCACCCTGCTGATCGTCACGTTCCTGCACGTCGTGTTCGGCGAGATGGTCCCGAAGAACGTCGCGTTCTCGGTGCCGGATCGTGCGGTGCTGCTGCTCGCCACGCCCCTCGTCTTCGTCGAGCGCGTCTTCCGGCCGCTCATCCACGCCCTGAACGGCGTCACGAACGCCCTCGTGCGGCTCGTCGGCGTCGAGCCGAAGGACGAGGCGAACAGCACCTTCACGCTCGACGAGGTCGAGACGATCGTCGAGACCTCCCGCCGGGAGGGCACGCTCGACGACCTCTCCGGCACCCTCACCGCGGCGTTCGACTTCACCGAGAAGCAGGTCGCCGACGTCGCCGTCCCGCTCAGCGAGATCGTCGCGCTGTCCGAGGACGCGACCCCCGATGACCTCGAGCGGGTGGTGGCGCAGAGCGGCTTCTCCCGCTACCCGCTCGTCGACTCGGCCGGGGAGCCCATCGGCTACCTCCACCTGAAGGACGTGCTCGAGCTCGACGGCGACGACGTCGGTCGCCCGATCCCGCAGAAGTACGTCCGGCGGCTGACGAGCGTCACCGCCGGCACCGAGCTCGAGGACGCGCTGGCCGTCCTGCGCCGCGGTCGCCAGCATCTGGCGCGGGTGGTCGACCAGGACGGCGCCGTGCGCGGCATCCTCTTCCTCGAGGACGTGATCGAGGAGCTGGTCGGCGAGGTCCAGGACGCCACGCGGAGATCGGCTCCGCCGGTGTCCCGCGCTGCGGCACCGCGCGATCAGGCGAGGGACATCAGGAAGCCGCGGAGGGACGCGGGGTCCGTGTAGACGTGGCCCGTGATGCCGATCGACTCCGCGCCGCGGACGTTCGCCTCGCGGTTGTCGACGAAGACCATCTCGCTCGGGTCGACGTCGAGCGCCTCCGCGACGAAGCGGTAGATCGCCGCATCCGGCTTCAGCAGCAGCAGCTCGCCCGACACGAACGCGCGCTCGAAGAGCGCACCCACCGGCGAGAAGCGGAACGGCGAGCCGTAGTCCGGGGCGGCGTTCGACAGGAGCGCGAGCCGTGTGCCGCCCGCGGCGAGCTCGGCGATGATCCGCACCACCTCCACGTCCACCGAGGTCCAGCCGCGGAAGTCGATGGTCCACAGGAGGTGCGCCGTCGCCACGTCCCATTCGACGCCGCATGCGGCCCCGATGCCCAGCCAGTAGTCGGTCGTCGACAGCAGGCCCTGGTCGAGACGGTCGCGATCCGCGTCGTAGGCCCGCCAGAGGTCGTCCGCGGGCACGCCGGCCGCCTCGACGAGGCGCGCGCGGTCCTCGGCGGACGGCGAGCGGGAGATCACCTCGCCGTAGTCGAACACGACCGTGCGGGACGGGAGGGAGATGCTCACGGATGCACCGTACCCAGCGCCGTCCGACCGGCGGATGGCACCCTCGTCGCGTGACCCAGGGCTACTCGGCGGTGGAGGCGGCGCACGCGATCGCGGTGCCGTCGGCGGACAGCGACAAGTACTCGCGCGGTGTGCTCGGGATCGTGACCGGTTCGGACCGCTACCCGGGCGCCGCGGTGCTCGGGGTCGAGGCGGCGTCCCGCACCGGGGTCGGGATGGTCCGCTACCTCGGCCCCGATCGGCCCGCGGCGATGGTCCTCGCCAGGCGACCGGAGGCGGTCACCGCGGAGGGCCGGGTGCAGGCCTGGTTGTTCGGCTCCGGCACCGACCCGGATCGGGACGCGGACGAGCGGGCACGTCTCATCCGCCTGCTCGGGCAGCGGCTGCCGACGGTCCTCGACGCCGGAGCGCTCGACCTGGTTCCGGAGGCGAGCGGCCCGACGGTGATCACGCCCCACTTCGGCGAGCTGGTGCCCGTGCTGCGTGCCGTCGGCGCGGCGGTCGCGAAGGACGACATCGCCGCCGACCCGGAGCGCTGGGCCGTCCGCGCGGCGCGGGAGACCGGCATGACCGTGCTGCTGAAGGGCGAGACGACCGTCGTCGCGGACGCCTCCGGCGCGCGGTTCGCGGTGCGGGCGGGGCAGCCGTGGCTGGCGACCGCCGGGTCGGGGGACGTGCTCGGCGGGGTGCTCGGCGCACTGCTCGCCACACACCAGCCCGAGCTCGCGGCGGACCCGGCGCGGTTGGCGGACCTCGCCGCCGCCGCCGCCTGGATCCACGGGGAGGCGGGCCGCACGGCGTCCGGCGGGGGCCCCATCCAGGCGCTCGACATCGCGGAGGCGATCCCGTCCGTGATCCGTCGGCTGCTCGGCGGATCCGCGCCGGTCCGAGCGCGTCCCGGTGCGTGAGGTGCCCCGCCCGGGGTCGCGCACGAGCGCGACGTTCGACGCGATCGGCACACGCTGGACGCTCACGACCGCCGAGCCGATGGGCGGCGAGCTCCTCGGCCGGGTCGATGCCGTCGTCGCGGCGTACGACGCGATCTGGTCGCGCTTCCGGGATGATTCGGGGGTGGCCCGTATCGCCCGCGGGGAAGCCGTCGACCTCGGCCCCACCGCCGCGCCCCTGCTCGATCTGCTCGGGGACCTCCGTGCGCGTTCGGGTGGCGCCGTCGACCCGTTCGTCGCCGCGTCGCTCGACCATCTCGGCTACGGCGCCGACGTCACGCTCCGGCCGGAGGACGGCTACCTGCCGGCCCCTGCCGCCGTCGTCGAGCGCACGGGCTCCGTGGTGCGGACCGTGCCGCCTGCGCTGCTCGACGTGGGCAGCGCGGGCAAGGGGCAGCTGGTCGACGTCGTCGCGGCGGAGCTCGCGGCAGCCGGACACGCCGACGCGCTCGTCGACGCGAGCGGCGACCTGCGGGTGGCCGGCCTGCCCCTCCGCGTCGCGCTCGAGCACCCCTACGATCCGGAGGCCGCCATCGGCGTCGTCGAGGTCGCCGACGGCGCCATCGCGGGGTCCGCGGTGAACCGACGGGACTGGAGCCCCGAGGGCGGCCGTCGCCTGCACCACGTCCTCGACGCGCGCACGGGCCGTCCGGTCGAGACGATCGCGGCGACCTGGGTGCTCGCGGACACGGCGATGCTCGCCGACGCGCTCGCGACCGCGCTGTTCTTCGTCCAGCCGGAGTCGCTTGCGGACGCCTACGACTTCGAGTACGTGCGGATGCGGACCGACGGCGTCACCGACTGGTCCGTGGCGCTGCCCGGGGAGGTGTTCCGGTGAGGCTCGGCCTCGGCCGCGTCGACGCGGTGATCGGCCGCGTGCCCATGCTGCGGCTCGTCCTCCTGGTGCTCGCCGGGCTGTCGCTCGCCGCGCTCGTGCTGTCCGCCGCGGGCGTGCTGCAGCAGCAGCTCCCGGCGCTCGTCGCGACCCTCGTGACCGCCCTCGCCGCATCGGTCGTCGGGGACCGGCTGATGGCGTCGCTCGCCCGCGCCCGGCCTGTGGGGGACTCGGCGCTCGTGACGGGGCTCATCCTGTTCCTCGTCGTCTTCCCGTCGACCGCGCCCTCCTCGCTCGCGCTCACCGCTGCGGCGGCGCTCGTGGCCGACGCGTCGAAGTACCTGATCCGGCTCGGCGGTCGCCACGTGCTCAACCCCGCGGCGACCGGGCTGTTCGTCGTCGGTCTCACCGGTCAGGTCGGATCCGCCTGGTGGGTCGCCACGCCGGTGCTGCTCCCGCTCCTGCTCCTCGGAGTCGTGCTCGTCGCGGTCCGGATGCGCATCGTCGGCCCCGTCGCGCTGCTCGTCGTGCTCGGTGGCCTGCTGCAGGCCGGGGTCGTCGCCGCCGGGGGCACCGCCGTCGTCGACGCCTTGGCATTCCTGCCGTCGACACCGCTGCTGTTCCTCGCAGGCATCATGTTCACCGAGCCGATCACGTTGCCGCCCCGCCGCGGTCAGCGCTACGCCGAGGCCGCGCTCGTCGCGGTCCTGCTCGCGGTGCCCTCCGTCGCCCCGATCACGATCCTGACGCTGCGCCTCACCCCCGAGCTCGCGCTGCTGATCGGCAACGTGTTCGCCCTGATCGCCGCGCGGCCGAGTGCCGCGGGCCTCCGACTCGTCGGCAAGCGCGCGCTGACCCCCACGACCGTCGAGTACGCCTTCGAGCCGGACCGCCCCCTCCGGCATCGTGCCGGCCAGTACCTCGAGCTGCACCTGCCGCACGGCTCGAGCGACCTCCGCGGCACCCGGCGGAGTCTGACCATCGCGTCCGCGCCGGAGGAGGCCGACGGCACCGTCCGGGTCGCGGTCCGCCTCCGCGAGCCCCTCAGCACGTTCAAGCGCGCGCTGGACGACCTGTCGGTCGGCTCGGCAGCCCGAGCGGTCACGGTGACGGGCGGCTTCACGCTGCCAGACGACCGGCGGGTGCCGCTCCTGCTCGTGGCGAGCGGCATCGGGATCACGCCGTTCGTCAGCCAGCTGCGGCACGACGCCGCGGAGGTGGCCGCGGGAGCCCCGCCGCGCGACGTGCTGCTCGTCGATCGCGTCCCGGCCGCCGCCGACGTGCCGTACCTGTCCGAGCTCATGGCGACGGGGCTCCGGGTGCTGCTGGTCTGCCCGGACCCGGAGGCGCTGCCGCCGCTGCCCGAGCACTGGCACGTGTCCACGACGTTCGACGCGGCCGCCCTCGCGGGGGTGGTTCCCGACCCGTCCGCCCGCATCGCCTACGTGTCCGGGTCGCCCGCCTTCCTCGGCACGGCGCGGTCGGTGCTCACGGAGCTCGGGGTGCGGCGCATCCGCACGGACGCCTTCGCGGGCTACTGAGCCATCGCGGATCCGGAGACGCCCCGGGACACCCCGCCAGCGTCGCCGGCCTCGCGGGGTGTCGCCGAGGATCTCCGGATCCGCGAGGCCGGTGAGCGGACGTCGCCGGGAGTCGATACGGTCTGCCCTGTGACCGAAGCGCGGCGCCCCGCATCCTCGGTCCGCGACTGGCTGCTCCTCGCGCTCGGCTTCGTGGTGGTGCACGCGGTGCTGTCGGCGCTCTGCTTCGCGGTGGCGCCGAATCAACCTGCGGGCGACGTGACCGGGGTGTACCGGTTCTGGGTCGACTACTGGCACTCCTCCGGCGTCCTCGTGGGCATCGACACGAACTGGGTCTACCCGATCGCCGCGCTGCCGCCGATGCTGCTGGCCGGGCTCATGGGCGGCAGGCACTACCTGGTCATCTGGCTCGTCATGGTCGCGGTGCTCGACGCCGCCGCGCTCGTGCTGGTCGCGCGGCGGGGGCGCGGGCTCGCCTGGTGGTGGCTGCTCTGCACGTTCCTCATCGGGCCGGTCGCGCTCGCCAGGATCGACGGCATCGCGCTCCCGTTCGCGGTCGTCGGAGTGCTGCTGCTCGCCGATCGGCCGGCCGTCGCGACCGTGCTGCTCACCATCGCCGCATGGATCAAGGTGTGGCCCGCGGCCGTCGTCGCAGCGATGCTGCTCACGGCGCGCCGGATCGCCTCCACCGTCTCCGCCGCAGCCCTCACGTCCGCCGTCATCATCGGGCTCGCGCTGCTCGCCGGCGCGAGGGGGACGGTCTTCTCGTTCGTCAGCGCCCAGGCGTCGCGCGGGATCCAGGTGGAGGCGCCGGTCGCGCTGCCGTGGCTCTGGTCGGCCGCGCTCGGCGATCCGGGGGTCGGTGTCTACTACGACACGAGCATCCTGACGTTCCAGCTGCGGGGAACTGGGGTCACCCAGGTCGCCGCGGTGATGACGCCGGTGCTGGCGATCGGCGTGCTCGTGCTCACGTTGTTGACGCTCCTCGCCCGTCTGCGCAAGGCGGCGCCGGCCGAGGTGCTGGCGGTCGCGGCGCTGGGGTACGTGAGCGCCGTCGTCGCGCTGAACAAGGTGGGATCTCCGCAGTACCTCACCTGGTACGTCGCACCGGTCATCCTCGGGCTCGTGGTGTCCCCGAAGCGGTTCCGGGTGCCGGCCGTGCTGGTACTCGTGGCGGCGGGACTCACCCAGGCGATCTACCCCTGGTTCTACGAGGGCGTCACGACGCCGACGCCGTGGGTGATCGCGGTGCTGACCCTGCGGAACGGCATCGAGCTCGCGTTGCTCGCGTGGTGCCTGATCGAGCTGCGCGTGCTGCCGCCCGAGCCGAGGCTCCGCACCGCGCCGACGGCGGCGGTCGGCACCATCCGGGAGCGCGCGTAGGCTCGTCCCCGATGGGTCCCGATGTCCGCGGCCGAGCGTCCGCGGACCCGGTGCAGCACTCCCGCGCCGTGGTCGCCCTCGCGCTCGCCGCGCTGGCGCTCGGCGGATTCGCGATCGGCACCACCGAGTTCGTCGCCTCCGGTCTGCTGCCCGATATCGCCAGGGAGCTGCTCCCGCAGGCGTACGCCGTATCGAGCTCGGACGCGATCGCCCAGGCCGGCATCCTGGTCTCGGCGTACGCAGCAGGCGTCGTGGTCGGCGCGCCGGTGCTCGCCGCCGTCACCGCACGCCTGCCCCGCAAGACCGTGCTCCTCGGGCTCCTGGTCGTGTTCGTGCTCGCCACGGTCGCGACGGCGGTCCTTCCGGGTTTCGGCTTCGTCGTGGCCGCGCGGTTCGTCGCAGGGCTGCCGCACGGCGCCTACTTCGGCATCGCGACCGTCGCCGCGTCCGAGCTGCTCGGTCCCGGCAGGCGCGGCCAGGCCGCCACGTCGGTCCTGCTCGGGCTCACGATCGCGAACGTCGTCGGCGTCCCGGCGGTGACCGCGATCGGGCAGGCGGTGGGCTGGCGGGTCGCGTACCTCGTCGTGGCCGCAGCGTTCGCCCTCACGTTCGTCGCGGTGCTGATCGCCGTCCCGAAGGGGCCGGGCGATCCCGCTGCGACGATCCGGACGGAGCTCCGCGCCTTCGCACGTCTGCAGGTCTGGCTGGCCGTCGCGCTCGGCGCCATCGGCTTCGGCGGGCTGTTCGCCGCATACACGTACGTCGCTCCCATCACGACGGACATCACCGGGCTGAGCGCCTCCGCGGTGCCGGTCGTGCTCATCGTCTTCGGCCTCGGGATGACGGTCGGCAACGTCGCGAGCGGACGGTTCGTCGACCGCGGGATCCGCCGGTCGGTGATCGTCGGGTTCGTCGGGACCCTGCTGGCCCTCATCGTCCTGCTGGTCGGAGCGCACACCGTCGTCGGGCTGTTCGCCGGCGTCTTCCTGATCGGAGTCTTCGCCTCCGTGCTCGGTCCGGCCATCCAGGTGCGGCTGATGGACGTCGCCGCCGGATCGACCACGATCGCCGCGGCATCGACGCACTCCGCCCTGAACATCGGCAACTCGCTCGGTGCGGCGCTCGGCGCCGTCGCCATCGCCGGCGGCCTCGGCTACCTGTCGCCCATCGCGGTGGGGATCGGCGTCACGTCGCTCGGCCTCGGGATCGCCGTCGTCGCGTTCGGGATCGAACACCGCGGACAGCGACCCGCAGCCCTTCCCGGCCGCCCGGCCCCGGAGGCGTAGCACCTCGACAGGCTGCGCTCGCTTCGGCAGGCTCCGGAGGCGCCCAGCAGCCTGCCCAAGAGGCGCCGGCCTGTTGAGGTGCTGATCGGGCCTGCCGAGGTGCGAGGCGAGGCGGGGCGGGACGCGGTGCGGAGCGGGGACGCGGAAACGGCCGGTTCTCCCGCGGGAGAACCGGCCGACGAGCTGTGATCGGTACTCGTCCTAGTCCGTCTGGAGCAGGATGCCGTCCTGGATCGCGCGCTTGCGCAGCGCGACCTTGGTGCCCACGTCGAAGCCCGCGACGCGGTACTTCTCGCGGATGCGCTTGAGGTAGGACTTGGCGGTCTCCTCGGAGATGCCGAGCTCGTACGCGACGGTCTTGACCGGCTCGCCACCGCCGTACAGCGCCATGACACGGCGCTCCTGGGCGGAGAGCTTCGGCGAACCCCCGACGTCGCCCGAGTTGATCGCGAGGTCGAGCTCGGCGGAGATGTACGACTCGCCCCGGCCGGCCGCGCGGATGGCCTTGACGATCATCGAGATGTCCTCGGACTTCGGCACGTAGCCGAGCGCACCGGAGGCGAGCGCCTCGCGGACGATCTGCGGCTCCGAGTAGCTCGACATCAGCACCGTCGCCACCCCGGTCTGCTTCAGCTGCGCGAGGCGCAGCGACACGGGGGAGTTGTCCTTGAGGTCGACGTCCATCAGGACGACGTCGACCGGGAACTTGGGGTGGGTCAGCAGCTCCGTGAAGGTGGTGACGGCGGCCACGAGCTCGATGTCCTCGTAGCCGCGGATCCACTCGGTGAGACCGCCGAGCAGCATCCGATGGTCGTCGACCATCGCGAGGCGGATGGTCCGGGTGTCAATGGTCACTCGTGTGCTCCGGTTCTGAGGTGTAACGGTGGGAAATCTCGAAGGAGGTCAGCGTTCGGCAGGACGATCGACCACGCAGTCGATCTCCACGCAGAGGCTTCCGCCGCGCTGCGAATCGGTGTGCCGCCCGACTTTCCGCATAGCGTCCCATGTGGCCGGGTCGACCCGGCTCCGCGCCACGCCGGTGGTCTGCACCACGATCGGGACCAGCATCGTGCGGGCCTTGCCCTCGGTCGGACGCGCTGGTCCGACCGTGATCTCGATGGCGACCCGGGCTGCTGACCGACGCGAGCGCTCGGGAGCGTCGCCGAGCATCAGCCACACCGCCTGGAGCAGTCCGTCGCGCTGCTTCGGGTCGAGGAGGCCGGCCAGCGACTCCGGGTCGGACAGCGTCACGGCACGGCCGAGCAGCTCCGACTCCGTGATCGCGTGGTAGAGCCAGGTCTGCCTGCGTCCCTCGATCAGGTGCAGGCGCAGCTCGGTCGCGAGCTCGGCGGCGGCCTGCGCGGTGGCGGGGTTCAACGGCAGACGGGTGCGTCCGGAGGAGATCCCGTCCATCAGCTGCTCGGCGGCCAGGTCGAGGCGGGCGAGCTCCACCGATGCCAGCATGCCGACCGAGAACCGCGGAGCTGTGGTCGTGGAGGCGACGAGCACCCGTTCGAGCTCGGCCGAGACGATGTTGCGGAAGACGTGCACGATCCACGCGGCCACGATCGCCGGAGCGACCGCCTTGGCGATCATCGCGATGCCGTCGACGATCGCGGCGAACGGCAGCGGCGACTGCAGGTCGGCGACGAGGAGCAGCGTCGCGAGGGAGAGGCCGAGCAGCCCGGCGGCCGCGGTGATGCTGCGGCTCGATCGCACACCGACCATCGCCAGCAGCACGAAGCCGGCGGCGGGGGCAGCGGTCAGGTCGTGCCCGAGGTCTCGGTTCGCCCACACGGCGCCGGCGTCGAGCGCGACGACGACGCCGAGCCCCGCCACGATGCCGAGGCTGACCAGGGAGTCCAGCACGTCGCCGGCCGTTCGGGCGGCGACGGCGAGCACGACGAGCAGCCCGGCGAGCAGCAGCCACGCGAGCGCGGCGAGACCCGGCTGGGCGTAGGTGCCCCACTCGGCGGCGAAGTGCGCGACGTCGAACGACAGCAGCAGCACGGCGACGAGCGTCGCGGCGATGCCGATGAAGCCGGTGCCGAGACTCGTCCGCGACGAGCGCAGGCGCTCCGAGGGCAGGTGCGGCAGATGAGGCAGGTGCGGCAGGCGGAGGGACGGGAGCCGGCGGTGCGACTCGTCCGCGACGGCCTGCAGGCGCAGGTCCCTGCGGTGCGGCGCGGGGGGCGCTGCGTCCCGCTCCGGGGCGACGGTCATCGGGGCATCTCCAGTACGACGGTGGTGCCGGAGCCCTGCGCGGAGAAGACCCTGGCGGTGCCGCCGGCCTCTTCGATGCGGCCGACGATGGACTCGCGGTAGCCGAGTTTGCCCGCGGGGACGGCCGCGGGCTCGAAGCCCACGCCGTTGTCGGTGACGAGCGCGCGCACCGTCGCCTCGTCGTCCGTGATCGTGACGTGCGCCTCCGACAGCCCGGAGTGGCGCCGGACGTTCTCGAGGCACTCGGAGAGCGCGAGCAGGAAGGCGTCGAGCCGGTCCGCACGGAGCGAGACGGTGCCGGCGCCGTGCCAGCTGACGTCGAGCCCGAGGCGTTCGAACCGGGTCCGGACGGCCTGCAGGCTGTCGCTCTTCAGTCCGTCGCCCTGGTCGGCGTCGTTGGACCCGCTCATCGAGATCGGGGTGGGGGAGAGCCGCAGCTGGCGCAGCAGCTTCGCGTCGTCGCCGGCCTGGCGGCGGAGCGCCTCGCGGCTGACGCCGACACCGGAGTGGGCGAGGAGGGTGAGCGTGGCGAGCACGGTGTCGTGCAGCAGGCGGGCGCCCTGGCGCCGCTGCGCCTCGGTCTCGCTCGCCTGCCGCTCGCTGCGGTGCGCGCGGCCGATGGAGGACACACGGCGCGCCGCGCGCAGCAGCGCGGCCGAGAGCACCGCTCCCGAGAACGTGAGGCCGATCCAGGCGGCCAGCACCGAGAGTCCGACGGAGGCGAGCTCGGCGTCGCCCGCGAAGAGGATCACGGAGGTGATGAGCGTGACGCCGAACGTGCCGACGAGCACGATCATCCGGCCGAGGCTGATGGTGAGCACGATCGAGACGGCGGCGACGGCGCCGGCCACGAGGAGCCGCACGGCGTCGACCGACCCGGAGGCGACGGGGAACGCCGCTGGCTGGCCGATCAGACCGTCGAACGCGCCGATGGTCCCGAGTCGCACGAGCACGGAGGTGACCAGCCCGGCACCGACCGCGATGGCGGGCCAGAGCATCGCCCGCGTCCTGCCGATGCGGACGAGCGCGAAGGCGAGCACCGCGTAGCTCGGAGCCACGAGCAGCAGCAGGACGGGACGCGGATCGCTGAGCACGAGCAGTGCGAGCGAGGCGCCCGTGCACACGAGGCCCACGAGGCGCGCGCTGATGCCCAGCAGGCGGTCGCGCTGTTTGAGGATCCGTTCCATGACTTCCTGGGGCCCGTGTCTCGAGCGCACCCCGAGGCCCCGGGGAACGCGCCGTCATGGAATCACGGCGCTTCCGGCGCGCAAGGTTGCCACACCGGTTGAAGGTTTCGTGTGCCGGGACGACCTGCGGGAAGTGGTATCAGACGCGGCACCTCCCTGTTCGTCTTTGAAGGGGTTTCTGCCCGGCATCGCCCTGCAGGAACCCCTTCAAAACGCAGATCACTCCGGCGGGATCCACCCCTCCCGGATCGCGTGGCGCCGCAGCAGCACCTTCGTGCCCAGATCGACGCCCGCCAGGCGGTACTTGCGACGGCCTCGCTTGATGTAGCTCTTGGCCGTCTGGTCGGTGGTCGCCATGTGCACGGCGACCTCGTGCACGCTGCGGCCCTGCGCGTAGAGCTGCAGAGCTGCGAGCTCCTGGCGACCGAGCGTCGGGTCCGCGCGGTTCGCCCACGTCTCGAGCGCCTCCTGCACGGCCGGGGAGTGGTGGGCGCGGCCGTCGGCCGCCGCGTGCACCGCGGCCACGAGGTGCTCCGCCGATTCGCTCTTCGGTACCAGCGTCAGTGCTCCGGCGCTGAGCGCGGCGTGCACCGTCGCCGCGTCCCGAGTCCGGGCGAGCGCCACCGCGGCGACACCGTGCTCGCCGAGCTGCTGGATCTTGATCTCGAACGGCACGTCGTCCTCGAGGCCGAACTCGACGACGACCACGTCGACCGGGAACGCCGGATGCGCGAGCAGCGGCTCCCACGCCGTGAGCGCCGCGACGACCTCGATGCGCGCCCGCGGTGCGGACAGGCGAGCGGCGAGACCCTCGACGAGCAGGAGGTGGTCGTCGACGAGGGCGACGCGGATCCGGCGACGGCGCGCCTCCGCCCCCGTTGTCGTCATCGGACCTCCCGGGCTCCGATGCTAGGGGTCGAAACGACCCCGGGGGCGCGCCGGTGTCAGTCCTGGAGCAGTCGCCGCAGGGCCGCAGCGACCGCGTCGCGTTCGATGAGGAAGCCGTCGTGGCCGAAGAGGGACTCGAGCAGGGTCGGCTCCTCCCCGTCGAGCGCCCCGGTCAGGTGCCGGGCCACGCGGCGCTGATCGGCGATCGGGTACAGGCGGTCGGAGTCGATGCCGAGCACCAGCGCCGGGCCGGCGAACCGCGCGAGCGCCGCCTCCACCCCGCCGCGACCGCGGCCGACGTCGTGGGAGCTCATGGCGTCGACGAGTCGGATGTAGCTGTTCGCGTCGAACCGACGCGTGAACCGGTTGCCGTGGAAGTCGAGGTACGACTCGACCGCGAACCGGCCGTGGTGGCCGAGCGGGGAGACGCCGGACTGCCAGGAGCGACCGAAGCGCTCGTTCAGCTCGCTCTGGCTGCGATAGCTGAGCAGCGCCATCCGTCGTGCGAGGGCGAGCCCGCGGTGCGGGCCGTCGCCGTCCACCGCGCCGTAGTAGTCGCCGCCGCGGAACCGGGAATCCGCGCGGACCGCCTCGGTCTGCACGGAGCCCTGGGCGATCTGGTCGGCGCTGGACGATGCGGGCGCGGCGAGCACGGCGAGCCGCCCGACGCGGTCCGGTGCGCCGACCGCCCATTCCAGCGCATGCATGCCACCCATCGAGCCGCCGACGACGGCGGCGAAGCGCTGGATGCCGATGACGTCCGCGAGCGCGGCCTGCGCGGCGACCTGATCGCGGATCGTCAGGTAGGGGAAGCGGGCGCCCCACTCCGACTGGTCGGGTGCGAGCGAGGCCGGACCGGTGCTGCCGGCGCAGCCGCCGAGGACGTTCGGTGCGATCACGAACCACCGATCGGTGTCGATCGCGAGGCCGGGACCGACGATCCCCTCCCACCAGCCGTCCGTCGGCTGCCCGGGGCCCGCCGGACCGACGACGTGCGGGTCGCCGGTGAGCGCGTGCAGCACGAGCACTGCATTGCTCCGGGTCGCATCGAGCTCGCCCCACGACTCGTAGGCGATGCGCACGTTGGGGAGTCGCATCCCGGCCTCGGTGGTCAGCGACCCGATCGCGGCGAACGACCGGGAGCCGACCGGGTCGCCCTCGCGCCAGGCCCCGCTCGCGGGCGGCTTGCCGACGAGCAGGCGCGCCTCGGCGTCCGTGACGGGTCGTACCGCGACGGTGTCCTCCGAGGTCTGCCAGTCCATGCCGCTCCCAGTATGGGAGCAGCGGCCGGTGCGCGCCGTTCTGTTACGTCGGAGGACTCGGCTCTCCGTTCTGCAGGAAGCCAGGTCCTGCAGAACGGAGAGCCGCGCGGGTCGGTCGGGTCAGACGGTGGCGCGGAGGGAACGGGCGACGGTGAGGCCGGCCTCGAGGTCCGCCTTCAGGTCGTCGATGTGCTCGAGACCGACGGACAGCCGGACGAGGCCGGGCGTGACGCCCGACGTCAGCTGCTGCTCGGGGGTGAGCTGCGAATGGGTGGTCGAGGCCGGGTGGATCACGAGGGAGCGCACGTCCCCGATGTTCGCGAGGTGGCTGAACAGGTTGAGACTCTCCACGAACTTCCGGCCGGCCTCCACGCCGCCCTTCAGCTCGAACGAGACGACCGCGCCCACACCCTTCGGTGCGTACCGGTTCGCCGCGGCGTACCAGGGACTCGAGGGCAGCCCCGCGTAGTTCACCGAGGCGATGTCGTCGTGGCCGTCCAGCCATTCCGCGATCGCCTGGGCGTTCTGCACGTGCCGCTCGATCCGCAGCGACAGCGTCTCGATGCCCTGGATGAGGCTGAACGCCGTGTCCGGGGAGACCGCGGCACCGATGTCGCGGAGCAGCTGCACGCGGGCCTTGATGATGTAGGCGATCCCGTCCCCGACCGCGGTGGTGTACGACGCGCCGTGGTACGACGGGTCGGGCTCGGTGAGCCCCGGGAACCGGTCGACGTGCTTCGACCACTCGAACCGGCCTCCGTCGACGATCGCGCCGGCGACGACGGTGCCGTGGCCGCCGAGGAACTTCGTCGCCGAGTGCACGACGATGTCGGCGCCGTGCTCGAACGGCTTGATCAGGTACGGCGTCGCGATCGTGTTGTCGACGATGAGCGGGAGGTCGTGGGCGTGCGCGACGTCCGCGACGGCGCGGATGTCGAGGACGTTGATCTTCGGGTTGCCGATCGTCTCGGCGAAGAAGAGCTTCGTGTTCGGGCGCACGGCCGCAGCCCACGCCTCCGGGTCGTCCTGGTCGGTGACGAAGGTCGTCTCGATGCCGAGCTTCGCGAGCGTGTACTTGAACAGGTTGTAGGTGCCGCCGTAGATCGAGCTCGACGAGACGATGTGATCGCCCGCCTGCGCGATGTTCAGCACCGCGAAGGTCTCGGCCGCCTGCCCGGATGCGAGCAGCAGTGCCGCGGTGCCGCCCTCGAGCGCGGCGATGCGCTCCTCGACGACCGCCTGGGTCGGGTTCTGGATGCGGTTGTAGATGTTGCCGAACTCGGCGAGGGCGAACAGGTTCCTCGCGTGGTCGGCGGAGTTGAAGACGTACGACGTCGTCTTGTAGATGGGGGTCGCTCGAGCGTTGGTGACGGGGTCGGGGGCGGCCCCGGCATGGATCTGCTCGGTCTCGAAGTGCCAGGTGTGCTCAGCCATGGTCGCGACGCTAGGGCCGCTGTCCCAGCGGAACAACGGCGGACGCAATGCGGCGTAACGATTGAATACCCGTATGACGAGACGCGCGGTGGTCACAGGAGCGAGCACGGGGATCGGCTGGGCGACGGTCGCCCTCCTCCGATCGCACGGGTGGGAGGTGGTGGCGGTCGCCAGGCGCGCCGAGCGACTCGCGGCGCTCGCCGCCGAGACCGGGTGCGACGTGTTCGCGGCGGACCTCACGGACGCGGCGCAGGTGGGGGCGCTCGCCGAGCACGTGCAGGGACCGCTGCACGCCCTGGTGAACAACGCCGGAGGCGCTCGCGGGCTCGATTCGGTGCAGGGTGGCAGCGTCGAGGACTGGCGCTGGATGTTCGAGGCGAACGTGATCGCCACGAAGCAGGTCACCTCCGCGCTCCTCCCTGCGCTCCGCGACGGCGCGGAGGCCGCGGGCAGCGGCGACATCGTGACCGTCACCTCGATCGCAGGGCACGTGCCCTACGCGGGCGGTGCCGGCTACAACGCGGCGAAGTTCGCGGAGCACGCGCTGGTCGCCGTGCTGCGCCTCGAGCTCGCGGGGGAGCCCCTGCGGGTGATCGAGGTCGCGCCGGGGCTCGTCGCGACGGAGGAGTTCTCGCTGAACCGCTTCGGCGGCGACCGGGCCCGTGCCGACGCGGTCTACGCCGAGGTCCCGGACCCGCTCACCGCGGGCGACGTCGCGGAGACGATCGTTCATGCGCTGGAGCTGCCGGCGCACGTCAACCTCGACCTGATCACGGTGAAGCCGGTGGCCCAGGGCCTCGGCTCGCAGACGGTGAAGGGCGAACTGCGCGTCAAGCGATAGCTCTCCGCGCGCGCTCGGGGGACCCTGCCGCGCAGGGTCCCCGTCGTCGCGCGGTCCGTGCTCATCGGGCGACCAGAGCCGCGAAGGTCGGGTCGACCAGGTGGACGCCGTCGTCGGAGGCGAGCAGCTGGGCGCGGATCGGCGCACCGGTGGCGACGAGTCCCGCGATCCAGTCCGCCTCCTGCATCCGGATCTCGGCGGTGCCGGGACGCTCCCACACCAGCACCACCGATGCGGCGCCGTCGACGCCCGCGACGACCTCGGTGAGCCGGGAGCCGAGCAGCGCGACGTCCGCGGGGTCGGCATCGACGGGGATGCCGTCGATCGGGGCGACGACCGGGCTCATGCGGTGGTCCTCGTCGAGGACGAACATCCAGGTCTGGCGTCGGATGGCGGGGCCGACGAGCTCGTTCGCCATGGCGAGGAGGTCGGCGTCGGTGGAGAGGGGCAGCAGCGGTTCGAACATGCGCCGGAGCCTGCCCTCCCGGCGACCTGGTCGCACCAGGTCGGGCTGGGGAGGAGCGGATCGCACCCCCAGTGCGGGGGAGAGCGCGGCGCGGCGCCGCGTGGAGGCGTGCCGATCGCGCCGATCCTCTCCCACCGAACGAAGGGGGAGTCCCATGCGTTTCGAAGTTCCCGCGGGCACCGCGCTCGTCTTCACCGGCTCGGACGGCGAGCTGCTCGCCGAACCGCTCGCCCGGCCGATCCTCCGCATCGTCGAGGCGTCGCCCGAGGGCTGATCACATCCGGCCGACGCGCGCGCCGAGGCCGATCCGCACCGCGACGAGGGCGGCGAGCACCACCGCCCACACCACCTGGCCGAGCACCGCGAGCGACGCCACCGCGAGGGCGAACAGCACCGTCTGCACGAGCACGCGCTGCGGCGGGGCGAGTCGGCGAGTGGCACGAGGGGCCATCACCGCAGCCCAGGTCGCGATCACCAGCATCGGCAGCAGCACCGCGAGCACGACCCGGACGACGAGCGCGGCGGGCAGCAGCAGCCCGATCGCGACCGCGGCGGCGAGCAGCGCGAGCTCGAGCAGGAAGGCGAGCGTCGCGTTCACGCCGAGCAGGAATCGCACCGCGACATCCTGCCGGACGCGAGGATGTCCGGGTGACCGTGCGCTTCGCCGTGCCCGCCGACGCCGCTGCCCTCGTTCTGCTCCGCGCCGCGATGTTCGCCGCGATGGGGCAGGAGGTGGACGACCCGGCGTGGCGGGCCGCCGCCCGCGCCTGGTTCGAGGTGCAGCTCGCCGGTGATGGGGTGCTCGTCGCGGTCGTCGACCTCCCGGGCTTCGGCCCCGTGTCCTCCGCGATGGCGGTGCTGGAGCGCCGCGCGCCGTCGCCGACGAACCCCGACGGGCTCGCCGCCCATCTGTCCCAGGTCAGCACGCTGCGGGAGCACCGGCGCCGGGGCCACGCCGGTGCGTGCGTGACCGCGCTCCTCGCCGCGCTCGACGCGCGCGGGATCGTCCGCACCGATCTCTTCGCCACCGCGGACGGCGAGGCGCTCTATCTCGAGCAGGGGTTCCGTCCCTCCCCGTACCCGGCGCTCCGACGGGACGGCGGCTCGTCATGACCCGTGCAGGGGCGCCGGCGACCGACGCGTGAGAAAATGGATTGCGGAAGACCATTCGGTGACCGATATCATATTCTGACGGCGCGCATGCGCCGCTGCGTAGGGGAGGGGTTCGGTGCCGAGCGAGTCGACGCCGCTGGTCGCCCAGATCTCCGACCGGCTGATCACCGCGATCGCGACAGGTGAGTTCCTACCGGGCTCCCGCCTGCCCGCCGAGCGGGATCTGGCCGGGCTGCTGCACGTCGGGCGCACCAGCGTGCGCGCCGCGCTCGCGGTCCTGCACGAGCACGGCCTGATCGAGACGCAGCGGGGGCGCGGCGGCGGGTCGTTCGTGCGGGTGCAATGGACCGCCGACTCGCACTCGGCTGTGGTCCGCACGCTCCGCAGCCGATGGAGCGAGATCCAGGACCGGCTCGAGGCGATGCGCCGGCTGCACGGCGCGATCG
Source organism: Acidobacteriota bacterium (assembly GCA_019352055.1). Classification (GTDB taxonomy): domain Bacteria; phylum Actinomycetota; class Actinomycetes; order Actinomycetales; family Microbacteriaceae; genus Amnibacterium. Next base: position 25,030 of record JABBOB010000014.1, on the reverse strand, counting down.
CGAGGGCAGCAGCCGAGCAGCGGACCGCGGACGACGTCGCGGCCCTCCACGAACGGCTCGAGGCGTACCGGACCGCGGCGAGCGGCCGGGACAAGCAGTTCGCGGACGCCTCGCTCCATCTGGCGATCTCGGACGCCGCGAAGAACGGCACACTGAAGTCCATGCTGCTCGCTCTGGAACAGGAGATCTCCATCGGCGCCCCCCTCCATGTGTGGGGCGAGCCGGATGGGCAGGCGGCGAGCGAGGACCGCGCGCAGCGCGAGCACGTGCTGCTCGTCGACGCCATCGCCGCGGGGGACGCCGACGCCGCCGACGAGATCGCCCGCGCCCATGCGCGCATCGATCTCGAGCTGCTCGAGGTGGCCCGCCAGCGCGCCGAGCGGGCCGCGACCGTCGCCGAGAGCCGCGCGTGACGCACGACGCCCCGCGCGAGGTCCTGCCCTGGGGCGAGGTCGGCACGGCCACCCGCGAGCTCGCCCAGCGCATCGCCGACGACGGGTTCGAGCCGGAGGTCGTCATCGCGATCGCCCGCGGCGGCCTCCTCGTCGGTGGAGCCCTCGCGTACGCGCTCGGTGTCAAGAGCTGCGGTTCGATCAACGTCGAGCTCTACACCGGTGTCGACGAGACGCTGCCGGAACCCCTGCTGCTCCCGCCGCACCTCGACGGCACCTCCCTGGCAGGCAAACGCGTGCTGCTCGCGGACGACGTCTCGCAGTCCGGGTTGACCCTGCGGCTCGCAGTCGACATCCTCGCCACGATGGGCGCGGAGGTGCGCAGCGCCTGCTTCTACACGAAGCCTCAGACGGTCTTCGCCCCGGACTGGTCGTGGAAGCACACCGATCGCTGGATCGTGTTCCCCTGGTCCGCGGAGCCCCCCGTCGTCGGCGGCAGCGCGGAGTGACCGGCGGCGTCCACCTCGTCTGTGGCGGGTGGGGCGAGGACGAACGCGCCCGGCGAACCTTCGTCGCGCTGGCCGAGGAGGTCGCGGAGGGGCTCGAGGGGGTCCCGGTGCGGGACGGCGGCGGTCTCGTGCCCTTGTCGGTCGACGTGCATGCGGCGCAGTGGGGCACGCTGGGCCGCATGATCACGGGTGTCCAGCTCGGCCTCGCTGCCGACGGCGTCGCGATCGACGAGGACGCCGCCGTCGTCGTGCACGACGGCCGTACCGAGGCCGGCGGCATCGGCGGCGCGTGGTGGGTCGCCCCGGCCGCTGCAGGAGTCCACGTTCGCAGAGGGGTGTCCCGATGACACCGAAGCCGCTCGCCCAGCTCGGCGCCGAGGGCGTCGTCGATCCCACCTGGGCGGTCGCGCTCGCGCCTGTCGAGCCGGACATCCACGCGATGGGCGACTTCCTCCGCGCCGAGTCCGCCGCCGGACGCGGCTACCTCCCGGCCGGCCGCGACGTGCTCCGCGCGTTCCGCACGCCGCTGCCCGCCGTTCGGGTGCTCGTCGTCGGCCAGGACCCCTACCCCACTCCCGGGCATCCGATCGGGCTGAGCTTCGCGGTCGACCCGCAGGTGCGCCCGATCCCGCGCAGCCTGACCAACATCTACAGGGAGCTGTCGAGCGACCTCGGGATCCCGCCGGTGCCGCACGGCGACCTGACGGCGTGGACCGAGCACGGCGTCATGCTGCTGAACCGGGTGCTGACGGTCCGCCCCGGCGCGGCCGCCTCGCATCGCGGCAAGGGCTGGGAGTCGGTCACCGAGCACGCGATCCGCACCCTCGCATCGCGGGGCGGTCCGCTCGTCGCGATCCTGTGGGGCCGGGACGCCAGGAACCTGGCACCGCTGCTCGGCGACGTGCCGCGGATCGAGTCCGCGCATCCCAGCCCGCTGTCGGCGTCGGGCGGCTTCTTCGGCTCCCGCCCGTTCAGCCGGGCGAACGCGCTGCTGGAGCAGCAGGGCGGCAGCCCGGTCGACTGGGCCCTCCCCGCCTGACGATCTCATCGTGACGGGGTCTCGGCGCGGCTCGCCGGGCCGAAACTCCGTCAAGATGAACGGCGTGCTGGAAGAGGAGTACGAGCCCCGCAGGCTGGCGAAGCCGTTCCACCTCCGGCGGCTCGACCCGCCCGAGCCGGAGTTCGCGTACGAGATCCGGCCCGCGACGGCGAAGGACCTGCCCGACGTGCGGCAGATCTACAACCACTACGTCACGAACACGATGGTGACGCTGGACACCGACACCCGCACCCTCCGGACCTGGCGCTCGAAGTACGCCTACCTGACCCGGCTGAAGCTGCCGTTCCTCGTCGCGGTCTCCCCGAGCGGGCAGGTCCTCGGCTACGCGCTCTGCGAGCCGTGGATCCAGAAGCGCGCCTACCGGTTCACGGCGGAGGAGTCGATCTACCTCCGCCCCGCCTCCACGGGCAAGGGGCTCGGGCGGGCGCTGCTCTCCGCGCTGATCGAGGCGGGCAGGCAGACGGGGTTGAAGCAGATCCTCGCGGTGATCGCCGACGGCGGCGCCGAGTCCTCCATCGGTCTGCACCGGGCGCTCGGCTTCAAGGAGACGGGGCGGATGGGGAAGGTGGCGTTCAAGTTCGACCGCTGGATCGGGACGGTCATGATGCAGAAGGACATCAAGTAGCCCATGGCCTTCGCACCGCATCAGCTCACCGCTCAGGAGCAGTGGGACTGGATCCGCCGCGGCGACGCGACGTCGCTCGAGCTGACGAGGCACCACCTGGAGCGCATCGACCGGCTGAACGGCGCGATCGGCGCGTTCTCCCGCATCGACGCCGAACGGGCCGTCGAGAGCGCTGCGGCGGTCGACGCGGTCGGGCAGGGACCCGCGCCGCTCGCCGGGGTCCCGATGGCGGAGAAGGAGCTCGTGCGCAGGGCCGGTGCCGTCTGGGGCGTCTCCCGCCTCGTCGCGCAGACCGTCGCAGCGGACTCGGACGACGTGGCGCGGGCCACGGACGCGACCGGCGCGGTCGTGCTCGGCGCGACGACGGCGCCCGAGTTCGGGCTGACGGGCTTCACCGAGCCGGCCGGGCGTGCGCCCGCCCGGAATCCGTGGGATCCGACGAGGGGCGCGGGCGGGTCGAGCGGCGGCGCGGCGGCGGCGGTCGCAGCGGGGCTCGCGCCGTTCGCGATCGGGTCGGACGGCGGCGGCTCGATCCGCATCCCCGCCGCGTGGTGCGGGGTCGTGGGGTTGAAGCCGTCGCGCGGCCGAGTCCCTGCGCAGGGCGGCCAGGGCGGGCTCGCCGGCCTGGTGACCGCAGGTCCCATCGCGCGCACGGTCGCGGATGTGGCGATGGTGCTCGACGCGCTGACCCGGCCGGAGGGGCGGCCCCGGTCGGCCGGGTACGCCACGGTCCCCGGCGACGACGGCGAGTCCTTCCTCGGCGACGCGGTGCGCGGGGAGGGGCGCTACTCGATCGGAGTGCTCGAGGGCTCCGTCTGGGACGACGCCCTCGACGTGCGTGTCGATCCCGAGCTGACCGCCGCGGTCGCCAGGACGATCGCCGCGCTGGACGCGCTCGGGCACGGCACCGAGCCCGTCCGGTTGCGCGGCGAGGACTACCCCGACTTCTTCCGGGTGCTGTGGCAGGCGGGTGCCGCGCCGATCCCGGCACGCTCCCCGGCCGAGCTGGCGCTGCTCGAGCCGTACACGCGCGAGATCGTCGAACGCGGTCGCGCGCTGCCTGCCGAGCGGGTCGTGCGGGCGGTGGTCGCCGCCGCGGCGTTCGAGCGGCGCGCGATCGCGACGTTCGCGCCGTTCGACGCCGTGCTGACCCCGACCGTCGCGATGACGCCGAGGCCCGTCGGCTGGCACACCGCCGACGGCGAGGGGGCGGACGCGGTGTTCGACCGGCAGGTGCTCGCGGCGCCGTTCACCTCGTTCGTGAACGTCTCCGGGCTCCCCGCGATCACGCTGCCGGTGGGCGCCACCGACGACGGCCGGCCGGCGGGCGTGCAGCTGATCGGCCGACCAGGCGGCGAGCGCGCCCTGCTCGCGATCGGGCGCCAGCTCGAGCGCCGCTTCGCCTGGCAGCGACGCCACCCGCCCGGGTTCTGGTGACCGGTCAGGTGAGCAGGATCGCCAGGGTGCTGAGCCCGACGGTCAGCGGCGCGGCGATGAGGCCCAGGCCCGCGAAGCGCCACCAGGAGATGTGCACGTCCTGCGCCGTGAGGCGGCCGTGCCAGAGCAACGTCGCCAGGGAGGCCCACGGCGTGATCAGCGGCCCGGCGTTCACCGCGACGAGCAGCGCGAGCAGCCGGCGCGCATCGCCGGCCACCGGCTCGAGCGCGAGGTAGGCGGGCAGGTTGTCGGCGAGGTTCGCCGTCACCGTGCCGACACCGGCGAGCCGGAGCAGCTGGAGCGGGCTGTCGCCGGTGCCCGCGGCTGCGGCGAGCACCTCCGTCAGCCCGAGGCGCCCCAGTGCGGTGACGGCGAGGAACAGCCCGCAGACGAACAGCACGAGCGGGACCGGCAGCAGCCGCAGCGACAGCACGCCCGGGCGCCGCACCGCCGACGCGACGACCAGCGCGACCGCAGCGATCGTCGCGGGCACCCACACGGGGATGTGCAGCACGGGGTCGCCGATGGCGAGCGCCGGCACGAGCAGCGCCACCACGACCGCGGCGATCGTGAACAGCACGCGGTCCTCGATCGCCTCCGGCGCCGGAGGCGTGTACCGGTGCGCGAGGGCCCGCCGGGAGATCACCGCGAGGATCGCGACCGGCACGAGGACGGCGACCACCGCCGGCAGCCACGAGTGGGCCACGTAGGCGGTGCCGAAGGCCGGGTCGGACTCCGCCAGCAGGTTGGTGAGGTTCGAGACCGGCAGCAGCAGCGAGCCGGTGTTCGCGAGCCAGACCGTCGTCAGGGCGAACGGGACGGGCGACAGGCCGACGCGGCGCGCGAGCGTCACGACGACGGGGGTCAGCAGCACGGCGGTGGTGTCGAGCGAGAGGAAGACCGTCGAGGTGACGGCGACGAGCACGACCAGCACCCAGAGCACCGCGCCGCGCCCTCTTGCCAGCCGAGCGGCCAGCGCGGCGAGCCGGTCGAACAGGCCCGCGTCGGCGGCGATGGCGGCCACGATCGTGATCGCGACCACGAAGCCGAGCACGGGGGCGATGCGCTCTCCGAGCGCGACGGCGTCGACGACCGGCAGGATCCCGGTCGCCACAGCGACCAGGCCCAGGACGAGCAGGCCACCACCGAGCAGGGCCAGCACCACGGGAGGGGAATCTACCGTGGCGCGTCGGGCCGCACCGACCTCACCCGAGGCCGGCCCGGACGGCGCTCGCCTCCCAGAGCGCACGGGCGAGCCCCGTGTCGTTCGCCTGCCGCGCCGTGCGGCCTGGAGCGGTCAGCCGAGAGAAGTAGTTGCCCGACGGAGCAGGCACCTCCGTCGCGGCGGCGAGGCGCACGAGCGGTTGCGCACCCTGCTCCGGCGACAGCGCGAGGCGCTTGCCGAGTGCGATCAGCGGGTTGGTGCCGCCGAACCCGGTCGCCACGAACCCGGGGTGGAACGCCCAGGTCCGGACCCCGGAGCCCGCGGTCCGGCGCGCGAGCTCCCGCGTGAACAGGATGTTCTCGAGCTTGACGGCGCCGTACGCGGGCCAGCCGGCGAGCCAGAGCCCCCGCATCGAGTCGAGGTCGTCGAGGCGCACCCTCCCCGACCGGTTCGCCTCGCTGGCCGTCTGGATGACCCGCACCGCTCCCGCAGGCGCGGACGCCGCGGTCTCGCGGAGCCGGTCGAGCAGGAGGTTCGTCAGCAGGAACCCGGCCAGGTGGTTGCGCTGGAAGGTGATCCCGTTGCCGTCGGTCGTCAGTCCGCGCTCGGCCATCCCGCCCGCGTTGTTGGCCAGCACGTGGATCGCGGGGTACGCGTCGAGCAGCGCTGCCGCGAGCTCGCGCACGGAGGCGAGGCGGTCGAAGTCGCTGAGGAACGCGCGGCCGCCGGTCTCGGCGGCGACCGCCTCCGTCCGCTCGCGGTTCCTGCCGACGACCGCGACGTCGGCCCCGAGCAGCGCGAGCTCGCGCGCGGCGGCCCGGCCGATGCCGGAGCTCGCCCCGGTGACCACGACGGTGCGACCCTCCATGCGGGTCGGGTCGGGCAGCACGACGCTCATGCGCGGCCGTCCGTCTCGAGCAGGCGCAGCCAGATCTCGCTGAGCGTCGGGTACGACGGGACGGCGTGCCAGAGCCGTTGCAGGGGTATCTCGCCGGCGATCGCGATCGTCGCCGAGTGGAGCATCTCGCCGACGTCGTAGCCGGCGAACGTCGCTCCGATCGGCACGTCGCGCTCGTCGTCGATCACCAGCTTCGCCCTCCCCACGTACGCGTCGTCGTACACGCTCGCTCCGGCGACCCTGGAGATGTCGTACTCGGCGACCCGCACCGCGGTGCCGGCCGTCCTCGCGGCGGCCTCGGTCAGGCCGACGGAGGCGACCTCGGGGTCGGTGAAGGTGACCTGGGGCACGGTGGCGTGGTCGGCGGTGGCGGTGAACCTCGTCCACGGACCGGTGTCCGGGGACTCGTCCTTGAACCGGGCCGCGATCACCCGGCCGGCGGCGCGGGCCTGGTACTTGCCCTGATGGGTGAGCAGCGCCCGGTGGTTCACGTCGCCCACGGCGTAGAGCCACGGGTCCTCCGCGTTCGTCGCCGCGTCCACGAGCAGCGTGTCGTCGACGGGGAGCCAGTCGCCGTCCTCCAGCCTCACGGAGGCGAGCCCGAGGCCCTGCGTGTTCGGTGTGCGGCCGGTCGCGACCAGGATCTCGTCCGCCTCGATCGTGGAGCCGTCGTCGAGCGTCGCGGTGACGACACCGTGCTCGCGCACCACCTTCGTGATGGAGGCGTTCAGCCGGAGGTCCGTGCCCGCCTCCCGCATCGACGCGGCGACGAGCTCGCCCGCGAACGGCTCCATGCCGCCCAGCAGCCCGCGGCGGACGACGAGCGTGACGTGCGAGCCCAGCGAGGTGTAGGCGGTCGCCATCTCGGCCCCCACCACCCCGCCGCCGAGCACGATCAGGCGACCGGGCACCTCGGTGGCGGAGGTGGCCTCCCGCGAGGTCCACGGCTTCGCCTCCTCGAGCCCCTCGATCGGCGGGATGAGCGCCGAGCTGCCGGTGGCGACGGCGACGGCGGCTCCGGCCTCGAGCACGACCTCGGTGCCGTCGAGCGCGGTGACGACGACCCGCTTCGGCCCGTCCAGTCGGGCGGTGCCGCGGACGAGGTCGATGCCCGCCGACTGCAGCCAAGCCACCTGGCCCTCGTCGTCGTAGTTCGCGACGGTCGCGTCACGGCGGGCGAGCACGGCGGCCGGATCGATCCGCCCCGTCACCGCCTGCTTCGCTCCGGACACGTGCCGGGCGCCGCGCAGCGCGGTCGCGGGCCGCAGCAGCGCCTTCGACGGCATGCAGGCCCAGTACGAGCACTCGCCGCCCACGAGCTCGTTCTCGACGATCACCACCCCGAGCCCCTCCTTGTGCGCGTAGTCGGCGACGTTCTCGCCGACCGCGCCCGCACCGATCACGATCAGGTCGTAGGTCTCCGGCATCTCTTCTCCTCGGCTCAGCGCCCGGTCCACACCGGGTCGCGACGATCTCGGAAGGCCCGCAGGCCCTCGGCGGCGTCCTCGGTCGCCGCCAGGGTCGCGAGGGCGCCCGGCAGCGCGTCGAGCACGGGCCGCTCCACGGCTCGACGCGCCGCACGGGCGGAGCGCAGCGTCGCCTGCACCGCCAGCGGTGCCTGCGCGGCGATCCGCTCCGCGATCGCGGCAGCCGTGGACCGCTCGGTGCCGGCCGGCACGACCTCCTGCACGAGTCCGATGCGGTACGCCTCCTGCGCGTCGAACCGGTCCCCGGTGAGCAGCCAGCGCATCGCGTCCCCCCAGCCGGCCACCGCCGGAAGCCGCGCCGTCGCGCCGCCGAACGGCAGGATGCCGCGCGCGACCTCGAGCTGGGCGAAGCTCGCCGAGTCGGCCGCGACCGCGACCTCGGCGGCGAGGATCAGCTCGATGCCGAGCGTCAGGCAGGTTCCGTGCACCGCGACCACGACGGGCTTCGACCGCTCCGGGCCCGCGAGACCCCACGGGTCCACCTGCTCCGCGTCGCGGTAGTCGATCGTGCCGGAGGCGAGGGACGGACCGACGTCGACGAGATCGAGGCCGCCGGTGAAGTGCTCGCCCTCGGCGTAGACGAGGCCGACGCGGAGGGAGTCGTCGCGCTCGAGCCGCGTGTACGCGGCGGCGAGCTCCCGCAGCAGCGCCCGGTCGGCGGCGTTGCGTTTGGCGGGGCGGTTCAGGCCGATGCGCAGCACGGCGCCGTCCTGCTCGACGATCACCCGCGGCTCCTGCGTGTCCGACACCTTCGAGACCGTATCCGGGAGCACCGGGCGAGGGCTGGACGCGGGCTCGCGGCGCGGGCCCACGCTCAGCGCGGCGTCCGCGACGACGCGGTGAGGGCGCTGACGACGCGGAGGATCGTGCCCTGGTCCGCGACGACGTCGTCGGGGGAGGCGGGGGCGAACATCGTGAGCCCCGCCCCGACCACGGTGCGGCCCGCGGAGGCGGCGGCGATGCCCGCGGTGAGGTCCGCGACGCCGGCGCCGAACGGCTGCGGGTCCGTCACGCCGTCGAACTCGCCCGGGTCCAGCACGTCGAGGTCGACGTGCAGATACACCTCGTCGACGTCGAGCGCGTCGACCGCGGCGCCCAGATCGTCGGCGAGGGCGTCAGCGCCGACCACCGCGATGCCGCTCGTCTCGAGGTAGTCGGCCTCCTGGTCGTCCATGTTCCGGGTGCCGGCGAGCACGACGCGCCGCGGGTCGATCGGCTCGGCGGAGACGAGCCCGTCCGCGCCCTCGCCGAGCAGCGCCCGCAGCACCATCCCGCAGAAGGCACCGCTGGGGCTCGTCGCCGGGGTGTTGAGGTCGGGATGCGCATCGAACCACACGAGTCCGAGCCGCTTCCCGCGTGCCGTCGCGGACTGCGCCGCCCGCTCGACGGCGGCCAGCTCGACGCCGCAGTCGCCGCCGATCACGACGGGCAGGTCCCCCTCCGGCACCGAGTCGAGCACGGTCCGGAGGCGCTCGCGCACGGTGGCGACCGAGGAGTAGCGGCTGACGCCGGTCCCGACGGCGTCGCCGGCGCCCATGGGCACCTCGACGCTGAGCGTGGCGCCCGACGGCAGATCGCCGCGGATCGCCTCCGCGCCGTCGATCAGCCGCAGCGCGCGACTCGACGAGGATCCCTGCCACTGCGGCACGACGACGAATCTGGCCGGCATGGGGCGAGCCTAGATCGCGCGGGTCCGATGCGTGGACCGCGCTCGCGGATCCGGAGCCGCCGGACCACACCCCGCGAGCGGAGCCTGCGGCCAGGGATGTCGCCGAGGATCTCCGGATCCGTGACGGGAGTCAGCGCTTGGGGCGCGTGTCGCACTCCCGGCAGATGACCTTCGTGGAGTGCGGCGAGATCCCGGCCGGGGTCATCGCGTAGAACGGCACCTCGTACATGCTGACGCGATTGCAGCGGTCGCACGTGTCGCCCGTCCGCTTCGCGTCGCCGTTCGTGATCGTCGCCTTGGGGGCTGTGCGCGTCTCGCAGACGCAGAAGACGCGTTCCCCGACCTGGCGGGGACCGTCCATCGTGAGCACGAAGAGGGCGACGCTGAACACGCCCTCCCGGCGGCAGCGGCAGCACACGGCGTCGAGCGGCACAGGGCTGCCGGAGACGACGGAGGAGGTGGTGCGGGGCTCGGCCATGGCTTACCGTCGCCCCGCCGGAATCCCGATCCCGCGCCACACCCTGTGCGTTCGCCGTCGGCGAACAGGGGGCCGGAACCGGAGGTGCGGGCTCGCCCGTCCTGGGCGCGGCGACCGGCGTCGAGCCCCCGGATCGACGAGCATGCGCTTCCGCTCGAGCGTCGCATCTGCTCGACTGACGCGATGGAGCACGCGACGTCCGCGGACGGCACCCGAATCGGCTTCACCCGCATCGGGGAGGGGTACCCGGTCGTGATCGCGGGCGGGGCGTTCTCGACCTCGGAGGCGGGACTGCCGCTCGCGACCGCGCTCGCCGCACTCGGTCTGGCCGGGGTGGCATACGACCGCAGGGCGCGCGCCGGGAGCGGGGACACCGCACCGTACGCACCGGTGCGCGAGGCGGAGGACCTCGCCGCCGTGCTCGATGCGGTCGGCGCCCCCGGCGCGGTGCTGGGGCACTCGTCCGGCGCCGTCCTGGCTCTGCTGGCTGCGGGGGAGGGCGCGCCGATCTCGCACCTGTTCCTCTCCGAGCCGCCCTTCCGATTCGGCGCCGACCCGGTCGCCGCCGACTTCCCGGCCCGGCTGCAGGCGCTCGTCGATGCCGGTCGCCCCGAGGAGGCGGTCACCCTCTTCCAGCGGGAGGGGGTCGGGCTGCCCGACCAGGTGGTGGAGCAGATCCGGTCGAGTCCGATCTTCCCGGGGCTGGTGCCCCTCGCGCAGTCGACCGTCTACGACGCGATCCTCACGGCGGAGCTCGAGACCCCGACCCCCGCGATGACCGGCGCCCGGATGCCGGCCGTGATCCTCCGGGGCGAGCCCACCTTCCCCCTCCTCGTCCGGGCGGTCGAGCGCCTGGCGGAGGCGATGCCGGCCGCGGAGCTCGTGGTCGTCCCGGAGTCCCACGACCACGGCGTGGACCCGGGAGCGACGGCGCGGCTGGTGCGGAGCCGCATCCCCTGAGTGCCGCGCATCCGGGACGATGGGCCGCATGTCCATCGGTTTCGTCATCCCGCTGTGGGCCGATCTCACGGCCGTCGCGCTCGGCGGCGTGCAGGGGGCCCTCTTCGCCTCCGGGTTCCGGGGCCAGCGCCGGCTGGACCTGCTCGGGGTCGCCGTGATCGGGATCGTGATCGGCATGGGCGGCGGCCTGATCCGGGATCTGCTGCTCGGCGTCGCCCCCGTGACGCTCCACAGCGACTGGTACCTGATCACGGCGGTCGCGTCGTCGCTGCTCGGCATGCTGCTCGCCCCGCCGCTGCAGCGGCTGAACGGGGTCATCGTCGGCCTCGACGCGGTCGTGATCGGGATGTTCGGCGCCTTCGGCACGAGCAAGGCGCTCGCGCTCGGGCTCCCGGCCGTGCCGGCCGTGTTCGTCGGGGTGGTCGCCGCGGTCGGCGGAGGGATGCTCAGGGACGTCATCATGGGGCTGCCCGTCGCGGTGATGCACGTCGGCTCCCTCTACGCCGTCGCGGCGGCGAGCGGCTCGGCGGTCCTGGCCGTCCTGCACGCCGTGGGGGTGCAGCTCCCGCTGGCGGCCGTGATCGGGATCGCTGTCACCTGCGTCGTCCGGATGCTGGCCGTGGTGTTCGACGTGTCGCTGCCCGAGCAGCGGAACCTGCACCGGAGGCGGGTCGCCGCCGAGACGGGCGCGATCCCCGTCGTGCGGAGGCAGGGCCGGCGCTCGCCTCCTGCGGTGTTCCCCCGCGCCTCCCGTCTCGGCGTCACGACGCTGCTCGGTGGTGTGCTGATCCTCTTCGTGAGCGTCATCGCCCAGCTCGCGGTCACCGACGGGCTCGCGGAGACGCTGTGGGTCGCCGTGTCGATCGTCGGCGCGATCGTGATCGGCCTCGGGATCGCCGTGCTCGTGCGGCACGGCGCCCGGTCGAACCCGCCCGAGGTCTGAGAGGACACCATCAGGGACGGCACGGCAGGATCGCACGGCTCATGAACCGCCGCCTCGCAGTCCTCTTCGCGATCGCCTCGGGTGCGGCGGTCGGCAACCTGTACTGGGCGCAGCCGCTGCTCGACTTCATCGCGCGCGACCTCAGGACGGACACGGCCGCCGCGGGCTGGCTCGTGACCGCGACCCAGCTCGGGTACGCGATCGGGGTGTTCCTGTTCGTGCCGCTCGGCGATCTGCTCGACCGGCACCGCCTCGTGCCGGCCGCCCTGCTGTGCTCGGCGGCCGCGCTCGTGGCCACCGCCCTGGCGCCGACCTTCCCCGTGCTGCTCGTCACCCTCGGGCTCGTCGGCCTCACGACGGTCTCGGGGCAGATCCTCGTCCCGCTCGCCGGTGACCTGGCGAGCGACCACGAGCGCGGGCGGGTCGTCGGCGCCGTCGTCTCCGGGATCCTGATCGGCATCCTGCTGTCGCGCACCGTGAGCGGGCTCATCGCGGGCGCGGCGGGCTGGCGGGCGATCTACGTGCTCGCGGCGGCGGTGGCCGTGGTGCTCGCGGTGCTCCTCCTCCGCGCGATCCCGGCCATCCCGCCCCGGGACCGGCTCAGCTACCCGGCGCTGCTCGGGTCGGTGTTCTCGATCGTCCGCCGCGAGCGCGTCGTGCGGTGGAGCCTCGTGCTCGGCGGTACGTCGTTCGCCGTGTTCACGATGTTCTGGACCGCGTTGACCTTCCTCCTGAGCGCGCCGCCGTTCTCGTTCTCCGTCACGCAGATCGGCCTGTTCGGGCTGGTCGGCCTCGCGGGCGCGCTCGCGGCGCAGCGTGCCGGCCGGCTGCAGGATCGCGGGCTCGGTCTCCCGACGATCGGCGTGGCGTGGTCGCTCGTGCTGGTCGCGTTCGTGATCGCAGGGCTCGGCGCGCGCTCGCTGGTGCTGCTGGTCGTCGCGGTGCTGCTGCTCGACGTGGCCGTCCAGGGGCACAACATCACGGTGCAGACCCGGATGTTCCAGGTCGATCCGTCCGCGCGGAGCCGCCTCAACACGGCGTTCGTCACGAACAACTTCCTGTGCGGCGCGCTCGGATCCGGCCTCACCTCCGTGCTCTGGTCCGCCGGCGGGTGGACGGCGGTGACGGTGGCTGCAGCGGCGCTCAGCGGGTTCGCGCTCACCGTCTGGGCGGTGGGCAGGAGGAGCGCACTGCGGCTCGAGCGCCCCTGAGCGACCCCGTCCGGGCGCGGGCGCGTGTGCGGGGGACGCCGGTCGGGATGGGTGGCGGCGGGAACGTTCCGGCCCGCCCGGGGGTTGCACCCCACATGGGTCGCAGCCGGCGGCCCGACCGAGGAGGATCACCCGATGACGACGAGCACCCGCTATGCGAAGACGCCCGAGGCCGTCGCGAAGCTGACGAGGAACCAGTACGCGGTGACCCAGGATGCCGCGACCGAGCCCGCCTTCCGCAACGAGTACTGGAACAACCACGAGAAGGGCATCTACGTCGACGTGGTGTCCGGCGAGCCCCTCTTCGCCTCCGCCGACAAGTACGACAGCGGCTGCGGCTGGCCGAGCTTCACGCGCCCGATCCCCGGATCGAGCATCGTCGAGAAGCAGGACCGCCAGTTCGGCATGCTGCGCATCGAGGTCCGCTCCGGCGCGGCGGACAGCCACCTCGGGCACGTCTTCGACGACGGTCCCGCCGCCGAGGGCGGCTTGCGCTACTGCATCAACTCCGCCGCGCTCCGGTTCGTGCCGGAGAGCGAGCTCGAGACCCAGGGCTACGGCGACTACCGCGCCCTGATCGAGAAGAACACGAACGACACGAAGGAGGCCTGACCATGGCGAATGAGACCGCGATCCTCGCCGGCGGATGCTTCTGGGGCGCGCAGCAGCTGCTGCGTCGCCGCCCGGGCATCGTGTCGACCCGTGTCGGCTACTCGGGGGACGACTCGACGCCGAACGCCACGTACCGCCGGCACGGCGACCACGCCGAGAGCGTGGAGATCGTGTTCGACCCCGAGCAGATCTCCTACCGTGAGATTCTCGAGTTCTTCTTCCAGATCCACGACCCGTCGACGCGGAACCGTCAGGGGAACGACGTCGGTCGCAGCTACCGCTCGGCGATCTTCTACGGGAGCGACGAGCAGAAGCGCGTCGCACTCGACACGATCAAGGACGTCGACGCCTCCGGGCTCTGGCCGGGCGAGGTCGTGACCGAGGTCGAGCCCGCGGGTGCGTTCTGGGAGGCGGAGGAGGAGCACCAGGACTACCTGGAGAAGAACCCCTACGGCTACACCTGCCACTTCGTGCGCCCGGGCTGGAAGCTCCCGCACCGCGAGCAGCAGCCCGCCTGACCGTACCGGAGCGCCCGTCGGCCCCGCCCGCGGGCGCTTCGTCGTCGCAGGTCGGTGGGGTCCTCTCCGCACCGCGTGGCGACCCGCCACCCGACCCTCGAGGACACGCGCCGGATCGCGGTGCGCGCCAAGCTGCTCGACGCGGACCGGGCGGCGCACCCGGTCGAGGTCGCGGATCAGCCCGATGCGCTCAAGATCGACCCGACGACCGCGATCGCGCCGTGCGAACACTCGATGCTGCGGACGCGGATCGGATTCCCCTCCGAGCAGGAGGAGCGCGAGACGGTGCGCACGGAGTGATCGAGCGGGTGCGCTGGCTCGGGTGGCCCTGACGACCCGCGTGCGGAAGGTCGGCTGATCCGCCGCGGGCGGCACGGCTAGATGTCGACGTCGCTGCCCATGGTGACCGTGCGCTCCGACGGCAGCTGGAAGCGGGCCGCCGGGTCGGCCGCGTTGTGCGCGAGGGCCACGAACAGCCCTTTCCGCCAGCCCACCATGCCGCTGCGCCGGCTCCGCCGGATCGCGCCGCGGGAGATGAAGAACGACGCCCGCTCCATCTCCTCCGCATCGACGTCGAGCACGTCCGCCACGCACGCCGACCGCAGCGCGGCGGGCACGTCGGGCGTCTCGGAGAAGCCGAACCGGATCGTCAGGTGCTCCAGGCCGTCCCCGGAGTACCCGAGGTCGTCGTGGACGAACCGCTTGCGCTGCGGGACGACGGGCACCCCGACGACCTCGATCGAGACCACGACGACGCGCTCGTGCAGCACGTGGTTGTGGTCCACGTTCGCCCGGAGCGCGAGCGGGGTCGTCTCCCCGTTCGGGTGCGGGAAGATCGCGACGCCCTCGACCCGGGAGATCCGCTCGGATCGCACCTCCTCGACGAAGTCGGCGAGGGAGCCCTCCTTCTCACGGCGGTCGTCGGACACGAGCTGCCGCCCGCGTCGCCAGGTCGTCATGATGAGGACGACGGCCGCCGCGATCAGCAGCGGCACCCAGCCGCCGTGGACCACCTTGGACAGGTTGCCGCCGAGGAACGTGAGCTCCAGACCGCCGAACGCGACCGCGGCGAGCGCGACCTTCCAGGCGCGCCAGTGCCAGAGCAGCGGCGCGACGAGGAGCATCAGCAGGGTGTCGACGACGAGCGCACCGGTCACGGAGACGCCGTACGCGGTGGCGAGCCGGTCGGAGGAGCCGAACGCGAGCATGACCGCGAGCACGCCGACGAAGAGCAGCGCGTTCACCACGGGCAGGTAGATCTGACCGCTCTCCTGCTTCGACGTCTGCCGCACCGTGAGGGGCGGGAGCAGCCCCAGCTGCACCGCCTGCCGGGAGAGCGAGAAGGCACCGGAGATGACGGCCTGGCTCGCGATGATCGTCGCGACGGTGGCGAGCACCACGACGGGCAGCCGCAGCGCGTCCGGGAAGAGCAGGAGGAACGGGTCGCTGCGGGCCGAGGGCTGGCGCAGCACCAGTGCCGCCTGCCCGAGGTAGTCGAGCGTCAGGGCCGGGAAGACCACGAAGAACCAGGCGCGGCGGATCGGGGACCGCCCGAAGTGGCCCATGTCGGCGTAGAGCGCCTCGGCGCCGGTGATCACGAGCACCACCGCGCCCATCGCGACGAACGCGACCGCCGGATGCGCGAACACGAACACGACCGCCCACGAGGGGGAGAGACCCTGGAGCACGGAGGGGTGCTGCACGACCTCGACGACGCCCGCAGCCGCGAGGACCGCGAACCAGAGGACCATCACCGGGCCGAACAGGTTGCCCACCTTGCCCGTGCCGTAGCGCTGGACGAAGAACAGCCCGGTGAGGATCACGGCCGCGATCGGCACCACGAGGTGGCCGATCGAGGGGGCCGCGACCTTCGCCCCCTCCACCGCGGACAGCACGCTGATGGCGGGCGTGATGATCGAGTCGCCGTAGAACAGCGCGACGCCGACGATGCCGATGACGAGGAAGAGGCCCGCCCCTCGGCGGCGGTGCTGGTACAGCCGCTGCGCGAGCGCGGCCAGCGCCATGACCCCGCCCTCGCCGTTGTTGTCCGCGCGCATCAGCAGCCCGAGGTACTTGATCGTCACGACGATCGTGATGCTCCAGAACATCAGCGACACCACGCCGTACACGTCGCTCGGGGTCGCGTGCACCACGCCGCCGTCGATCGTGAACACGGTCTTCAGCGCGTAGAGCGGGCTCGTGCCGATGTCACCGAACACGACGCCGAGCGCGGCCAGGCCGGCCGCCACGATCCCCTTGCGCAGGCCGTCGCCGTGCGGCGACAGGTCGTCCCCGGGAGGGGGCGCCTCGCCGCCGTCCGACTCGGGTGCCTCGGGGTCGGCGGGGTCGGCGGGGTCGACCACGCCGTCATCGGCTCGACCGCCCTGCGGCTCGGCCGGCGCCTGCTCCGACTCCGTGGACCGACTCATCGCGGTGGGACCCTTCACTGCTCTGTGGACGGTCGAGCATCCGGCTCCGCCGACGATCGACCTCGCGGGAGGCTACGTCAGTCGGGACCCCGCGCCCTGCACACGGGCCGGGTGCCGACCGAGACCGCCTGGTCCCGACCGCCTCGGGGCCGCGCCGCTCAGCGCGGGCGGATCGTGAGCGTCTGGGCGCAGCTGCCGAACGGTCCGTCGACGTCGTGCAGCACCGTGAGCGTCAGTCCCGCGCCGTCGGGGCCGAAGGAGACTCGGGTGTCGTAGCCCACGGGGCCGGGGCGCGGGGAGCGGAACAGGTGCGCGGTGGTGTCGAGGTTCGGGAACGCCGCCCGGGCCGGCGGCACCCGAGGGGTCGTGCCGTTCGCGGTGTCGACGAGCGCGAGCGCGGCGGCGGTGCTGCTGACCGGCTCGTCGGCGACGAGCTCGACCGGTGTGCGCACCCAAGCGACCGCCTGGCCCGGCTCGGCCTCGAGGCGCCTGGTGCCGATCGAGCCGACGAAGGCCCCGGGCCACATCGCGGCGAGCGGTGCCTCCGGCACCTCCGTGGGCCCGGCGATCGAGGGCAGTGTGCTTCCGGCGAGCGACGCGGTGTCCAGCCGCTGCGTCAGCCAGGCGCGCGCGAGCACGATCGTGCGGTCCGCGAAGGCGAGTCGCGCCTCCACGAGCTCGATCGTGCGGCCCGGGCGCAGCACCTCCACCCGGATGTCGAACGGCTCGATCGGCACGACGCCGAGGATGTCGCAGCTGAGGCGGGTCAGCTGGAGCGTGTCGCCCCGACGCGCATCACGGTCCTGCTCGATGCAGTGCGCGACGAGACCGATCGCGGGCGCGATGTGCTGCTCGGTGGTGCTCCACGCACCGCCGACCAGCGCAGTGGGGTGGAATCGGGTGCCCATCTCCCGCACGAAGTAGGCGGCGGCCTCCTGCATCGGCGCGCTCAGCTCCCGCTCGGCAGCGGCGACGGTCGGTGCTCCTGCTTGATCACGAAGTAGGAGCCTCGGATCGTCCCGGCCAGCTTCGACCGCTGCCGCGCGAACTTGAACGCGCCGAGCTCCTCCGGCACCGCCATGCCGTCGGACAGCTTGAACCCCACCGCGCGCTTGCCGCCGTCGGCGACGGCGTACATGACGTTGATGGAGAGTCCGCTCTCGTAGAAGACGTAGGCCATCCGGATGCCCTCGACCTCGAACTCGGTGGCCTCGAGCGCGGGGGAGGCGATCTCGATGCTGCGCTCCGACTTCAGGATGCCGGACACCCACGCGATCGTCGCGCTCGCCTCGACCGCCGGCTCGACGGTGAAGACGTGGTCGTACTTGTTCTTGGAGTACCGGGCCTCGTTGGCGCGGAGCCCTGCTGCCGCCTCGGCCACCGGCGAGGTCTCGAGGCCGACGGTGGAGACATCGACGAAGTCGACGGCGTAGCTCATGCGCTCGGACGATAGCGCCTGAGCCGTCAGGGGCGGACCGGCGGCGCTGCGCTAGCGTGCGGTGCGATCCGGAAGGCCGACGATGCCCCTCACGCTCCCGACCCCTCGAGTCGTCGCCGACGACGCCGTCCCCGCCCTGCGCTGGGGGGTGATCGGGACGGGCATCGCCGGGTCCTTCGTCGGCGCGCTCCACGCGCACACCAGGCAGCGCGCCGTCGCGGTCACCGCGAGGGATGCGGCGAGGACGGCCGCCTTCGCCGCGGAGCACGGCATCCCCGCCGTGCTGCCCTCCGTCGAGGCGCTCGTCACGTCGCCCGACGTCGACGTCGTCTACGTGGCGACGCCCCACCCCCGCCATCGCGAGCAGGCGCTGGCCGCGATCGCCGCGGGCAAGCACGTGCTCGTCGAGAAGCCGATCGCGATGTCGGCGGACGAGGCGCGCGAGATCCTCGCCGCCGGTCGGGCCGCCGGCGTGCTGGTCATGGAGGCGATGTGGACGCGGTACCTGCCGCAGGCGTCCGTGCTGCGGCAGGTGATCGCCGACGGGCTGATCGGGGATCTGCGGCTCGTCGTCGCCGACTTCGGCTTCGTCGCCCCGGCCGATCGTTCGCACCGGTTGTGGGATCCGGCCCTGGGGGGCGGCGCGCTGCTCGACGCGGGCGTCTACCCGATCTCGTTCGCCTCGTCGGTGATCGGACCGCTGACGCTGCGCTCCGCGAGCGGCACGGTCGAGCACGGTGTCGACAGCGGTGCGGCGCTGGCCTTGACCGGCCGGGATACGACGAGCGCACTGCTGGCCACCTCGTTGGTCGCGTCGTTGCCCGTCGAAGCCCAGGTGATGGGCTCGGCCGGGCGGGTGAAGCTGCTCAGCCCGTTCTTCGGCCCGACGGGCATCGAGCTGCGGCGCGGCGGCCTCGGCGAGGAGGAGGTCGCAGCCTGGCGGGACGACCGCTTCGCCACCCTCCACGAGGGGCTGTCGGACCAGGCCACCGCGTTCGCCTCCTACGTCGCGGAGGGGCGCGTCGAATCGCCCCTGCACTCCCACGACGAGACCGTGCAGGTGATGGCCGTCATCGACGCCGCGCGGGAGCGCATCCTCCGCGGCTGAGCACCCGTCAGGCGACCGCGTCGCCACCCTCTCCTGCCGGTTCGGCCCGTCGTGTCGCCGCGAGCAGCTCGGTGAGTCGGTCCCGCGCGTCCTCCAGCGTGGCGAGCGGGAGGCCGAGGCGCTCGACGACCTGCCCGGGCACCTCCTCGGCGCGCCGGCGCAGCGTGCGACCGTGCTCCGTGAGCTCGATGCGGAGCTCGCGCTCGTTGTCGGGGTTCCGGGACCGGGTCAGGCACCCGATCGCCTCCAGCCGCTTCAGCAGCGGCGAGAGGGTCGGCGGCTCGAGGTAGAGGGCGTCCGCGATGTCGCGCGCAGTGCGGGGGCTGCGTTCCCAGAGCGCGAGCATCACCAGGTACTGCGGGTGCGTGAGCCCGAGCGGTTCGAGGATCGGTCGGTACAGGCCGATCACGCTCCGGCTGGTCGCCGCGAGGGCGAAGCAGACCTGCCGGTCGAGTGCGAGCGGATCGATCTCGGTCATCACCAAAGTCTACGCACCCTCAGTGTTAGTGTACGAACTGTGAGCAAGCGATCGTTGCGACAGCGACTCTTCGGCGGTGCGCGGGGGCTCGACACGAACCTCCTGCCCTTCATGGGGCCCGCGCAGATCGGCGCCGGTCACCCGGAGGAGCCGTACCGGCTGCCCTCCGACCCGCGTTGTCCGGTCTGCGGCGGCCCGATGGCCCTGCACTCGCTCGCCCGCACCACCGACCCGTCGCGACCCACCAGGATGACGTGCCCGCCGAGGAGCAGCTGGGACGGCTCCGCGGCCTGACTTCTGCGTTCGCCAAGGACCGGCCCGGTCGTGCCCGGGCGACGCGCCGGGGAAGCCAGGATCGTGGTCGTGGTCACCAAGGCGGAGTCGCGGAACGCGGCACGGGAGAAGGCGGCGGCGCAGCGGGCTGCGCTCGCCGCTCGGCAGCGTCGGAACCGGCGCATCGCGGTCGCCGCGGTCGTCGTCGGCACGGTCGTCGTCGCGGGCGGCGTGGTGCTGGGGGTGGAGAGCGGCATCGCCGCCTCCGCGACCGCAGCGACGAGGGCGGCCGCGATGATCGGCACCGCCGATCGCACCGCGGAGGCGTCCGCTGCAGCCGGGCGCACGACCGCGGCACCCTGGGCGCTCCCCGCCGATGTCGAGAGCGCCGTCCGATCGGCCGGCCTGTCGATGCTGACGACCGAGGGCACCGCGCTGCACATCCATCAGCACCTCTCGATCACCGTGGACGGGAAGGCGATCACCGTGCCCGCCGACCTCGGCATCGATGTCGCGACCCAGCAGCTGTCCGCGCTGCACACGCACGACACCAGCGGCATCCTCCACGTCGAGTCGCCCGTGCAGCGCACGTTCCACCTCGCCCAGGCGTTCGCCGAGTGGGACGTCCGGCTCGGGAAGGGCGAGATCGGGCCGTGGGTGGATGGCAAGGGCGGCACGCGGGTCGCCGTGTTCGTCGACGGGAAGCCGTACGCGGGCGACCCGCGCGCGATCGTGCTGAAGAGCCACGAGGACATCGACGTCGTCGTCACGACGGACGGCACGACGCCGAAGGCGCCCGCGGCCTTCGTCTGGCCGTCCGGCTACTGAGCACGGGCCGACCTCCGCAGCCTTCGTGCAGCGCTCCCGGAATATCGGTGAGTATCGTTCAGGGGTCGCAAGGGGCACATCACCATGACCGGTTCGTCGTCGTCGATCGAGGAGCGCTGACGCGGTGCCGTCGACCCCGCTCCGCAGGGAGGCGCCCGCGCGCACCCGAGCCGCGCGTGCCCGATACCGCCGGATCCTGCGCTTCGCGCTGGAGAACCTCGCCATCACGTGGTGGTTCGAGCTCTTCCTCCCTCGCATCGGGTTCGCCCGCGTCGCCGAGCGCACGCGGTCGCGGCGCATGCGCCGTCTGGCCCGCCGCTTCCACGTGCTGGCGGTCGAGCTCGGCGGCCTGATGATCAAGGTCGGCCAGTTCATGTCGTCGCGGCTCGACGTGCTGCCGCCGGAGATCACGAAGGAGCTGGAGGGGCTGCAGGACGAGGTGCCGCCGGTGCCGTTCCCGGCGATCCGGGCCCGCGCGGAGGCGGAGCTGGACCTCCCGCTCGCGCAGGCGTTCGTCTCGGTGGACGAGCAGCCCGTGGCTGCCGCCTCCCTCGGGCAGGCGCACCGCGCGAGGCTCTCGCCGATCGATGCGGCCGAGACCGGCTTGGACGCGGTCGTGCTGAAGGTGCAGCGCCCCGGCATCGACGTGATCATCGACGTCGATCTCGCTGCGCTGCGCCGCGTCGGCGGTTGGCTGAGCCACGTCCACATCGTCGCCGACCGCGTCGACATGCCGCAGCTGGTGGAGGAGTTCGCGGTCACGAGCCTCGAGGAGATCGACTACCTGCACGAGGCGGCGAGCTCCGTGCGCTTCGCCGAGGACTTCGCCGGCGACGACCGCGTCTCCGTCCCTGCCGTCGTCTGGGAGAGCAC
Organism: Acidobacteriota bacterium; assembly: GCA_019352055.1. GTDB lineage: Bacteria > Actinomycetota > Actinomycetes > Actinomycetales > Microbacteriaceae > Amnibacterium. The sequence goes on along the minus strand of JABBOB010000014.1, from coordinate 3,639 downwards.
GACCCGGCGGATCCTCACCCTGGAGGACGTCAGCGCGATCAAGATCACCGACACCGAGGGACTCGCGGCAGCGGGGATCGACCCGGCGGAGGTCGCCCCCGTGTTCGCGGCGGTGATGTTCGACCAGCTGTTCGAGCACGGCTTCTTCCACGCGGACCCGCATCCGGGCAACATCTTCGTCACGCCCGTGACGCAGGGCTCGGGCGCGCACCCGTGGAAGCTCACCTTCATCGACTTCGGGATGATGGGGGAGGTGCCCGCCTCGACGCGGGCCGGGCTCCGCAGGCTGCTGATCGCCGCCGCGGCGCGGGACGGCAAGGGGCTGGTCGCGGCGATCCAGGACGTCGGCGTGCTGCTGCCGACCGCCGAGACGGGCGAGCTGGAGCGCGCGATGATCGCGCTCTTCGCGCGCTTCGGCGGCATGGGGTTCGCCGAGCTGCGGGAGGTGGACGACCGCGAGTTCCGCGACTTCGGCAACGAGTTCGGCGAGGTGGTCCGGTCGTTGCCGTTCCAGCTGCCCGAGCACTTCCTGCTCGTCATCCGAGCGGTCTCGCTGACGTCCGGCGTGTGCAGCGCCCTCGACCCGAGCTTCAACCTGTGGGACTCCGTCGAGCCGTACGCCGCGCGCCTGGTCCGTGCCGAGCGCGGCAACGTCGTGCAGGACGTCGCGCAGCAGGCCCTCGAGGCCGCCCGGGTCGCCCTGCGGCTCCCGAACCGGCTGGACGCCCTGTCGGCCCGGATCGAGTCCGGCTCCGTCGTGGCCGCGGTGCCGAGCCTCGAGCGCCGCGTCGCCCGGCTCGAGCGGCTCACCGGCCGGGTCACCTCCGCGGTCCTGTTCGTCGGGCTGCTGGTGGCCGGCGCGGTGCTGCGAGCGGACCTCACGGTGCTCGGGACGACGCTGATGGCCGCCTCCGTCGTCCCCCTCCTGCACGCGCTCCTCTCGGGTCGCCGGCGACGCTGACCCTCCCGGATCCGCGGGGGTTCAGCCTCGGTCGCCGGCGAGCGCGGCGACCACCCGGTCCATCGAGCCGCCCAGACCCCAGCGCTCCGCGAGCGCGGCACCCGCCGCCCGCCGTCCCGGCGTCATGGCGATCGTCGTGTCCGGGTGGGGGAGGGGGAGGTCCCGGACGACGCGCACCGCGGGGAGCGCCCGCCGGGCGTACTCCGCGCCGTCCCGCAGCTTCGCCGCCTGCCCGGCCGACAGGCCGCTCCCGGCGCGAGCTGCCGCGTCGAGCACGCCCTCGAGATCGTCGAAGCGCGCCAGCAAGGAGGCGGCGGTCTTCGCGCCGATCCCGGCGACGCCCGGCAGGCCGTCGGAGGGGTCGCCGCGCAGCGTCGCGAAGTCGGCGTACTGCGCAGCGCGCACGCCGTACCGCTCCTGCACGACGGCGTCGGTGATCCGTTCGAGCGCGTTCATGCCCCGCGCCGTCGAGATCACCCGAACGTCCCGCTCGTCGTCGATGACCTGGAACAGGTCGCGATCGCTGGTCACGACGTCGACGGGCGTCGTCGCCGTGGACGCGAGCGTGCCGATGACGTCGTCCGCCTCGTGGTCCTCCGCGCCGATCACGGCGATGCCGAGTGCGGTCAGCGTCTCGCGGACGATCGGGATCTGCCGGACCAGCGCCTCCGGCACGGTCTCCCGGTCGGGCTGCCCGTCGCCGCCCGCCTCCTCGACCCGGTGGGCCTTGTAGGAGGGGACCAGGGCGACACGCCACGTCGGCCGCCACGCGTCGTCCCAGCAGGCGACGAGCCCGGTCGGCGCGAACTCGCCGACGAGCCGGCCGATGATGTCGAGCAGGCCGCGGACCGCGTTCACGGGCGTGCCGTCCGGCGCGGTGATCGTCTCCGGCACGCCGTGGAAGGCGCGGAAGTAGAGCGCGGCCGTGTCGAGCAGCATGAGTCGCGGGGCGGTCATGGGCTCAGTGTGCCCCCTCGCGACGGAGGAGCACCCGCCGCCTGCGGCGTGCAGGCGCGGCGGGTGTCGGAAGGGCGGACGCTACTTCTTGCCCTTCTTCTTGCCCTTCTTCTTGTCCTTCTTGCTCTTCTTGGCCATCGTCGCCTCCCTCCGTCGATCCCGACCCCGCAGCACGGGATCCGAGGAGCGTAGTCAACGTCGTCTTGACCCGCAAGGCAACGGGGGGTTGACGTCGAGCCGTCGCTCGCTACCCTCGTCGCCGTGAGCGAGGGCACGGAGCGCAGGCGGTTCGAGCGAGCCGTCGACGCGCTGCGCGCGATCCCCGACCCGCTGACGCGGCTCGATGCGGTCCGCGGGGCACGGGAGCACCTGGAGGAGATGGAGGTCGAGGCCGTGCGCTCCGCCCGGGACGCCGGCGCGACCTGGAAGGCGATCGGCGCGCGCTACGGCCTGAGCAAGCAGGGAGCGCAGCAGCGCTTCCGGGCCGTCCAGCCGGAGCGCGGACCCGAGCGCTGACGCGTCCACGCCGGACCTGCGGCTGGTCATGGGTACGGTGAGCGCCATGAGCAGCTCCGGCGCCCGCATCGTCCTCATCGTCCTCGGCCTCATCGCGCTGATCGCCGGCGCGATCTGGGTCGGTCAGGGCATGGGGCTGATCCCTGGCAGCTTCATGACCGGCGACCGGACCTGGCTCGTCATCGGGCTGATCGTCGGCCTCGTCGGGATCGTGCTGCTCGCGCTCGGGTTCCGGCGCCGAGGACGGCGCCCGACCCGCTGAACGCCCTCGCGCGACCGCCGCGGAGGCCGCGCCGCCGCCCTGCAGCGGCGCACCGCCCGAAGGCGGGGGGACCGTGGGAGGCGCCGGCCGCTGCCGCCACTCGCCTCCCGCGATGTCGGTGATCGCGGAGGTCGCCGAGAGCGGTGAGCGGCACCGCGAACAGCGCGCCGATGATGCCCGCGAGGATCGATCCGCTCGCGACGGCCGCGATGGGGTGGAGGCTCACGGCTCCGCCCATCAGCAGCGGTTGGAGCGCAGCATCCATCGATCCGTCCTCCTGCGCCCGTCGGACGCGCACGCAAGGAGCATGGACCGGCGGACCTGGACGGATCGGCCGGCGGCGTCGGACGCTCGGTCGGTCCTGCCGTCCCGGTGCTCCGGTCAGCGGCCCCGGGGGAGCAGGGGCCTCCGTGTCATCTCGACCGCTTGCCGCAGGTCGGGCACTCCCAGATCGGGAGGCCCAGCCGGGACCGGCCCGGTGCCATCTGGGCCGAGCACTTCGTGCAGGGACGCACGCTGTAGGAGATCGCCTCGTCGGCGGAGCGGGGGGACGGACTCGTCACCGTGACCTGCTTGCTCGGGGCTCGTGACCCCGGTGTCGTGATCCGCGGCGAGCGGCGCCGCTGGTGGCGGTTCATCGGATGCTCTGCGCGTGCCGGATCGCAGCCAACGGTAGCCGTGGCCGCCGGTCCCGTCGGGGGGCTTGCGTCGGAATGGGCCCCTGTGCATCGGGTCGGAGGTGGGGTGCGAGGCCGCCAATAGGCTTCGACCGCGAACGAGACCCCGCCGTCGCCGTCAGGAGGCCAGCCATGAGCGGAGCACCGACCGCCCTGACGCGGACTCCGTGGACGCGGAGCGTGGCCGGCCGGCTCACGCGGTTCGCGAGGACTGAGACCGCGAGCTCCTCCGTGCTGCTCGTGTCCATCGTCGCGGCGGTCGTGTG
>JABBOB010000013.1:49370-50362 GCA_019352055.1 Acidobacteriota bacterium | reverse complement strand
GGCGGTCCGGCGGTTCAGGAGCGGACGATGACCCACCACGCAGCCCAGCAGCAGGCCCTGGTGTCCTGCGAGCAGGGCGCGATGTGCATCGACGACCGCCCGGGCCACGCGGTGACCCTCATGCACCTCCGTCTCGCGCACCTGCAGCCGGAGGGCTGGGCGGACGCGGTGGTCGCCGGCACCGCCGACGACGGCACGGTGGTGCTCCGCCGCTGGTCCGACGATGCGGTGATCCGCGTCTGGCATCACGTCGACCGCAGCGATCTGCTGGTGACCGGCTCGGCGGTGTCGGTGCACGAGCGCTACGGCGTGCTGGCGGCCGGCGAGCACCGGCTGAACGTCGCGCAGCGCTGACGGCACCTCAGGGGGACGGCCCCTCAGGCGGCGTCCGCCGTCATCGAGGCGAGCATCGCGCTGCAGGCGGCGTCGCAGGCCTCGCAGGCGTCGGCGCACATCGCGCGCGTCGCGCTCGTGTCGGCGTGCGTGCGGCACTCGGTCATGCACGCGGCGCAGATGGCGATGCAGGCCTCGAGCATCGCGACCATCGCCGTGCGCTCCATGCCGGCGGGACGCATCATCATGCGCATCGTCGTCATGCAGACGTCCGCGCACGCCGCGCAGCGGGACGCGCAGCGGGACGCGCAGACGCCCATACCGACCATGCCGCCCATGGCGTCGGCGCACATCGTGCACGCCTGCGCGCACATCGAGCACGCGTCGATCGCGCCCTGCATCGTCCTCATGTCGATGCCCAGGTCCATGCCCTCGGGCACCGCCCCGTCCTTCATGAACGCCGACGTCATCATCTCGGCCGTCGTCTCCATCACACGCACGCGTCCCCGTCCCCGCGTGCCGAAGGTGCGCCCGGCCGGGCGACATGCCGATCCGTCAGCCGCGGACGCGTCACGGTAGGGAGCACGCCTCGGGGTCGGCTGCGGTGCGGGGATCACGCGCCGATCCGCCGCTCGACGCCCCGCTCAGCCATGCGCTGG
>JABBOB010000013.1:16467-49360 GCA_019352055.1 Acidobacteriota bacterium | reverse complement strand
GCGACCGCTCGGCCGCGCCGGTCACGCGGGCGCGACCTCCCGCAGGGCGCCCGTCGCCACGTCGAAGACGAATCCGCGGATCGAGTCCTTCACCGGGACGAACGGGCTCGCCGTGATCCGATCGATCGATTCGCGGACGTCGGTGTCCAGATCGTCGAACGCCTCGGGCGTCCAGTCCGGCGCGATGCCGGTGTCCGCCTTCAGCTGCGCGGAGAACTCCTCGTCGGTGAAGGTGAGCATGCCGCAGTCCGTGTGGTGGATCAGCACGATCTCCGTCGTGCCGAGCAGCCGCTGGCTGATCGCGAGCGATCGGATCTCGTCGGCCGTGACGACGCCGCCGGCGTTGCGGATCACGTGCGCCTCTCCCTCCTGCAGGCCCAGGGCCCGGTAGACGTCGAGCCTCGCGTCCATGCACGCCACGATCGCGACGTGCTTGGCGGGCGGCAGCGGGAGCGGCCCCGCGGAGTCGGCCGCGTAGGCCCTGTTGTTCTCGAGCAGCTCGTCCGTGACCGTCATGAAGCACTCCGTTCCGATGCCCGATGGCATCGCCGATCAGCCCACGGCATGGCCGCCGGATCGGCAAGGATGCGTCCGAATATGACGTCGCGCGGTGCTCGTGCCGATCCTGGCGCCACGGAGCAGCGTGCCCGCGAGGCAGTGCGGCACGACGCCGTCCTGCGGATCGTGATGTCCCGACGATCCGGGGCGTCCGGGGTCGCTCGAGTTGCCCGGGATCAGGCGGAGTCGGCCGTCGGGACGTCCACGGCGCCGCCGAAGCGGCGATCGCGGGCGTTGTACTGCGCGATCGCGTCCCACAGGTGGGTCCGGCGGTAGTCGGGCCAGAGGGTGTCCTGGAACACGAGCTCGGCGTAGGCGGACTGCCACAGGAGGAAGTTCGAGGTCCGCTGCTCCCCCGACGACCGGACGAACAGGTCCACGTCGGGCATGTCCGGCAGGTAGAGATGCCGCGCGATCGTCTTCTCGGTGATCGCGTTCGGCTTCAGCCGCCCGGCCGCGACCTCCTCGGCCACCTTCCGCACCGAGTCCTGGATCTCCACCCGGCCGCCGTAGTTGATGCACATCGTGAGCGTCAGCGTGCGGTTGTCGCGGGTGAGCTCCTCCGCGCTCCGCAGGTCGCCGATCACCGTGCGCCAGAGCCGAGGTGTTCGGCCGGCCCAGCGGATGCGGACACCCCACTCGTGCAGCTGCTCGCGCCGGCGCCGGAGGACGTCCCGGTTGAAGCCGAGGATGAAACGCACCTCGTCGGGCGAGCGCGACCAGTTCTCCGTCGAGAACGCGTAGGCGGAGATGTGCTTGACACCGGCCTGGAGACCGCCGGCGACGACGTCGAGCAGGGCCGCCTCCCCCGCCCGGTGTCCCTCGATGCGCGGCAGGCCCTGCCGGTTCGCCCAGCGGCCGTTGCCGTCCATGACGATCGCGACGTGCTCGGGCACCTTCGCGAACACGGGCGGGTACTCGTGGGTCCAGTCGACGGGACGGATCGGGTCCAGCTGCACCCGGGCCATCAGGCGGACGTCCCGGCGGCCTCGAGGCTCGCCGCGCTCGCACCTCGACCGGCAGACGCGGTCACCGCACGGTCGAGGTGGTGGAGGGACTTCAGCCCGCGCTCCAGGTGCCACTGCACGTACGCGGCGATGATCCCGGAGGCCTGCCCGCGCGTGGAGGCGGGCGCGGCGTCGGCCACGACCCAGTCGCCCGACCGCAGCGCACCGAGCAGCTCGATCGTCGCCGGTGTGAGTCGCGGCGCGCCCGGAGGTGCGACCTCGTCGGCGACGACCCCGCCCAGCTGCGCGACGAACGCGGTGTGCGGCCCCGGCGCACCCGTCACCGCGCAGTCGCCGAAGGTGGGCGCCCACCCCGCGATCGACAGGGCGCGGAGCAGGTAGGAGTCGAGCACGAGCGAGGCGCCGTGGTCGCCTCTGGCGAGCGCCCGGAGCGCGCCGACGAGCAGCAGGTACTGCTGCGGCGAGGCCTCGTCCGTCAGGCGGTCGGCCGTCTCCACGATCACGTTCGCGGCGGTGAAACTCGCGTAGTCCGCGGCGATGGGCGACCCGTAGGCGCCGAGCGACTCGGCCTGCTGGATCACGTCGAGGCTGCGCCCCTCGTAGCACTGCAGATCCACGACCATGAACGGCTCGACGTGCGAGCCGAAGCGGCTGGAGGTACGGCGCACCCCCTTCGCGACCGCGCGGATCTTCCCGCGATGCTTGCCGAGCATCGTGATGATGCGGTCCGCCTCCCCCAGCTGGTGGGTTCGGAGCACGACGGCTTCGTCGCGGTAGGTCGGCACCCCCCGATTGTCGCAGCCCGCTCCGACGCAGCCGGGCGCGGCGCAGCACGAAGGGCCGCCCGCATCGCTGCGGACGGCCCCCTGGAGGTCTCGAGTGCGGTCAGGCGACCTGCGCCAGGGGGAAGGCGCGTGCCTCGTCGAGCGAGGCGAACCGGTGGATGCTCGAGATCGAGCCGTTCCGCAGCCCGAACGTCGAGTACACCGTCAGCGGGGTGTTCGATGCGTCGCTGTTCCAGGTCGCGTCCTGGGCCACGACGATGCCGCCGGGCACGTCGTAGCAGTCGCGCGGCATCAGCCGCACGCCGGCCGTCTCAACCCATCTGACCATCTCGTCACGACCGGAGGACTCGCCTTTGGGCCCCGCGACCACGACGTCGTCGGTGCACGCGGCGGCAGCGGTTGCGCCGTCCCCGTTGTTCACCGCGACATGCCAGATGACGATGACGGAATCGAGAGTCGAGGTGGTGAGCGTCATGGCCCCAAGGGTGCCCGACGCACTCCCGGCACGCCAGCAGCGTTCACAGAATGTTTCCTACGAGTCGCTGAAGTTCGCCCATAACGAACACATCACGAGCGGATATGCCCAGGGAAGTCCTGGCACCCGTTGCAGTTCTGTCGTTTCACCGAACGATCGGGTCGCGTGGCACCCTCCGCAGGACGCCACGCGACCCCCGATGACCCGGTCAGGCCAGCGCGAGCTCGCCCACCCCGGCACGGACGGCCCGGTTGACCGAGGACACGATCGCCTTCAGCGACGCGGTCGAGATGTCACCGTCGATGCCGACGCCCCACAGCCGGACACCGTTGACCTCGAGGTCCACGTAGGCCGCCGCCTTCGCATCCCCGCTCGCGCTGAGCGCGTGCTCCACGTAGTCGTAGAGGGAGATGCGGAAGCCCTGCTCCCCCAGCACGCGGATGAACGCATCGATCGGCCCGTTGCCCCGGGCCTCGACATCGACGACCTCGTCGTCGATCCGGAGCCGCACCCCGAGGTCGACCTCCCCGCCCAGCTCGCTCGAGGTGCGCGTGCGCACCAGCTCGAAACGACCCCACTTCGACTCCGGATCCGGATGCGGCAGGTACTCGTCCTGGAACACGGTCCAGATCTCGTCGCTCGTCACCTCGCCGCCCTCGGCGTCCGTCTTCGCCTGCACGACGCCCGAGAACTCGATCTGCAGCTTGCGAGGCAGGTCGAGCGCGTGGTCGGTCTTCAGGAGGTAGGCGACGCCGCCCTTGCCGGACTGCGAGTTCACGCGGATCACCGCCTCGTAGCTGCGGCCGAGGTCCTTCGGGTCGACCGGCAGGTAGGGCACCGCCCATTCGAGCGCCTCGACCGGCGTCCCGGTCTGCTCGGCGGTCGCCTCCATCGCCTCGAAGCCCTTCTTGATGGCGTCCTGATGCGAGCCGGAGAAGGCGGTGTAGACGAGGTCCCCGGCCCAGGGGCTGCGCTCGGGCACCCGCAGCTGGTTGCAGTGCTCGGCCGTTGCGCGGATCCGGTCGAGGTCGCTGAAGTCGATCTGGGGGTCGATCCCCTGCGTGAACAGGTTGATCCCCAGGGCGACCAGGTCGACGTTCCCGGTCCGCTCGCCGTTGCCGAACAGGCAGCCCTCGATGCGGTCGGCGCCGGCCAGGTACCCCAGCTCGGCGGCCGCGATCGCGGTCCCGCGGTCGTTGTGGGGGTGCAGCGAGAGGATCACGTGCTCCCGGTGGTCGAGGTGGCGGTGCATCCACTCGATCGAGTCGGCGTACACGTTCGGCGTCGCCATCTCGACGGTCGCCGGCAGGTTCAGGATGATGTTGCGCTCGGCCGTGGGCACGAGCACCTCCATCACCCTGTTGCAGATCTCGACCGCGAACTCGAGCTCGGTGCCGGTGTAGGACTCTGGCGAGTACTCGTAGTACACCGTCGTCTCGGGCACGGTCGCCTCGTACTGCTTGCACAGCCGGGCGCCCTCGAGCGCGATGTCCACGATGCCCTGCCGGCCGGTCCGGAAGACCACGTCGCGCTGCAGGATGCTCGTCGAGTTGTACAGGTGGACGATCGCCTGCTCGGCCCCCCTGATCGACTCGTAGGTGCGCTCGATCAGGTGCTCGCGCGCCTGCGTCAGCACCTGGATCGTGACGTCGTCCGGGATCGCGTTCTCGTCGATGAGGCTGCGGACGAAATCGAAGTCGGTCTGGCTCGCGGAGGGGAAGCCGACCTCGATCTCCTTGTAGCCCATGCGGACGAGGAGGTCGAACATGGTGCGCTTGCGCTCGGGACTCATCGGGTCGATGAGGGCCTGGTTGCCGTCGCGGAGATCGACCGCGCACCAGCGCGGCGCCTTCGTGATGCGGTTGTCCGGCCAGGTGCGGTCGGGCAGGTCGACCCGGAACTGGTCGAGATAGGGGCGATACCGGTGCGTAGGCATCGGGGACGGCTGCTGCCGGTTCTGCATGAGGGGTGCGTTCCTTCTACTCGTCGATTCCGGCCAACGCGAGGACTCCGCGACGAGGAGGGCCTGAGTGTCTAGGCCTCGTCGCGGCAGCGAAGGAGGAGGAGCGCCGTCTGCACGCGCCAACGCTACCACCGCCGACCCGTCGAGTCCCGTCGACTACGCCCGCTCGTCCGGTGGCGGGTCCGCCGGCCCGGGACGGTCGGGCGCGGGCTCCGGCGCGGGCTCGAACGCAGCCGCCCCGGAGTGAGGGGAAGCCGGAGGCGCGATCTGGACCGGCTCCTCCTCCGGCCGCAGCGCACCGAGCATCCGCGCGATCGCGGGCAGCGTGAGGTCCGGCAGGTACGCGCGGGCGACCGCGACGGTGACGGCGGGCAGCACGACCGCGTCGGCGAACGCGAGGACCTGGGGGCGGTGATCCGGACGGAACTTCTGCTTGTAGTTCGCGAGCGAACGGAACCCGTACGCGGGCTCGAGGAGCCTGCCGAGCGAATCGAGCAGCCGCTCGATGCGGTTGTCGGAGTCCGGGGAGGCGCCGGAGAGCGGGGCGACCGACAGGCTCACGAACCGCCGTCCGCGCTGGGCGGCGTGCGCGATGACCGCAGCGATGACGAACTCCATCACGCCGTTCGGGGACCCGGTGCGACGGCGCATGAAGTCGAGCGTCTGGCCGACGATCTCGCCCCCCTCCCATGTCGGCAGCCAGGAGGTGACGCCCTCGATGCGGTCCTCCGGCCCGACCGCCAGCATGAGCCGCACCTCCCGGTCGGCGAGCTCGGGGACGCCGCCCAGCGTGAAGCCGAGCTCGGGCAACCGCTTGTCGGCCACCCACTCCTCGCTGATCGCCTCGATCTGGGATCGCCAGCCGAGCGGCAGCTGGTCCCAGCTCGTCCACAGGGACCGGATGCCGAGTCGGTCGGCACGGTTGATGGAGGAGCGGACGTCCTGCCAGTGCTTGCCCCGCATCGTGAAGGAGGACGGATCGATCACCGTGTCCTCGCCCACCTCGATCGACGACCAGGGCGCGCCCGGTCCGCCGAGCGCCGCCGCGAACTCCGGACGCACCGAGTAGAAGGCCGGCGTGAGCCCGATGTCGTCGCAGTGCACGGCGAACGCCCTCGCCGCCTCGATCGCGCCGTCGTCAGGCCCGACCGGCTCCCCGACCGTGAGCGCCACGCCGGAGCCCTCACGGTAGGCGACCCCGTGCCGGCCGTCCTCGCTGAACCAGTAGCGGTTGCCGGACCAGGTCGTCATCCAGGAGATCGAGCCGCGCGCGCCCGCCTTCAGCAGCTCACGGACCCGGACGAGGTCGCGCTCGGAGCGGACGTTCCGCACCGATCCCGCCACGACCCCGCCGCCCACGAGCAGCGCGAACCACGCGAGGGGCCCGACCCAGCCCGTCAGCAGCTGCGCGATCGGGCCGACCGGGACGAAGTCGACCCGCCGGAACCGGAGGAACCCGACCGGCACGTACCGCTGCGGCAGCTCGAGCAGCAGATCGAGCACCGACGGCATCGGCCGGAACTGCGCCCGGACGAGGGTGCCGAGACCCACGTAGAGCAGCGCCGACGCCACCACGGCTCCGACGAAGATGCCGGCGCCCACGATCAGGGCCTGGCGTGACGGCCGTGCCGTCACGTGGTGGCGGCCGATCACGACGCCGGCGACGAGTGCGAGCGGGAGCGCGACGGCCAGCGCGGACTGCACCGTCACGCCCGAACGGAGGTCGTTGATCTGGTCGGCGTCGCCGAGCACGGGGAAGAGGCCGTAGTAGACGGCGCCGAAGAGCGCGAGCAGGCCGTTGACGGCGACGGCCAGCCAGACGCCGACGGTCCGGCCGCGCTGGATCGCGAACGCCGCGAGCAGCATGACGAGCAGGGGCAGCACCGTCAGCACGAGGGCGCCGGGGCCGTTCAGCCGGGCGAGCAGCACCTCGCGCGAGCAGCCGGGGTCCTCGACCGCGGCCACGCAGCGTTCCATGAGGGTCTGCGCTCCGGGCAGCGTGTCCAGGAACAGGCGTCCGAACGGACGCAGCAGGCCGTACCCGCTCGGCTGCACGACGGCCACCACCGGTCCGATGGACGACACGGCGAGGACCGCGGCGAGCAGGCTCCGCGACTCGTGGTGGGAGCTGCGGAGGAACCGGAGGCGGGGACGTCTGCGAGCGAGCACCCCGCCCAGCACCAGACCGACCAGCGCGGCTGCGAGCCGGTTCACGTCGGCGGGCTGACCCGAGTAGAGCACCAGGACGATGAGCCCCGCGAACCCGACCAGCCGGATCCGCCGACGCCAGAGCGGCCCGGCGAAGGAGCTCGCGGCCATCACCACGCCGAACGCGGGCGTGAGGGGGTCGAGGACGAGGGAGTTCGCGGGGGGGACGGCCCAGAAGTTGCGTGTGAGGAGCCCGGCGGCCCGCAGCCCGGTGCCGATCGCGCCGCCGAGCACCGCGGTCAGGAACCAGGCGACGAGCACGCGGACGGATCCGATCCGCCGCTCGCAGGCGCCGACGCCGAGCACGAGCGCGGCGATCACGACCGGGAGCTCGATTCCGCGGGCGAACAGCACGCTGGTGAGCAGCCGCCACACCTGGCCGTGCTGGTAGACCTCGCCGATGCCGAGCCCGACCGACGCCGTGAGACGAGGATCCGGCCCGAACGGCAGCGATCGGGTGACGGCCGCCAGCAGGAGGACCACGGCCGCCAGCGCGATCGACGCGCGCCGCGCCGCGAGCCAGCCGATCACGGGAGCCTCCACCAGGACACCAGCTCGTGCAGACCGTAGGCGAGGCCCGCGGCGCCGGTGTTCCAGTTGTGCGCGAGCCCGGTGAGATCACGGTACGACACCCGCATGCCCACCTTCCGCGACTCGACTGCGAGCGCGCCCGCGTCGGCGCCGTACCGCTTGTCCCACTCTCCGACGGCGTACACCGCCGCGGTCGCCGGGTAATGCTTGGTGCGCTCCATGATCGCGATCGGCTGTGCCGCCTCCCACCCGGCACGGCTGCCGTTCCAGCCCTGCTTGATGGTGCGCGCGAGGGTGCCGTTGAAGGGTCCGAGCTCCGGCGAGACGGCGATGAACGAACCGAAGAGCGTGGGCTCCCCGGTGCCGAACTGCACGGCGCAGGTGGCTCCCTGCGAGAACCCGGCGACGGTCCACTCCCGGCGCGATGTGGACACCGGGAGGTGGTGCAGGATCCAGTCCCGCACGTCCACGGTGACGTAGGTCGCGACCTGACCGACCTTCGAGTTGATGCACATCGGGTTGACGTTGTACGAGCCGAGCTGGTCCGGCACCACGACGATCGGTGCGAGCCCGCGATGAGCGGCGGCGATCGCGTCGAGCGGCTTCTGCAGGTCGCCGGCGAGGAACACGTCGGACGGGTAGCCCGGCTGACCGCCGAACGCGATGACCACCGGCAGCTTCGGCGGGTTCTTCACCCGGGCCGCCGGGGGCAGGTAGATCCAGGCGGTCCGTCCGTGCCAGTGGGACACCGTGCCGGGGATGTCCGCGGTGCCCACGGTGCCCGTCGTCGGCATGCCCGCGGGCGGCTGCCAGGCGCTGAGGGATCTCGGAGCCGTCCCCGCGCCGGCGTCCAGGGCCAGCGCCTTCACCCCGGTCTGCCCGAACACGTCGCCGAGGCGCGGGAAGTAGGCGACGTCGCGGTTGATGACCAGGCCCCCCGCGGCGGCAGCGGCGACGATCGCGACGACGGCGACCGCCTTGCGCCACCACCGGGTGCGGATCAGGTTGGCGATGCCCACCCCGACGGCCGCCCCGGCGCCGGTCGCTCCGGCCCGGATCACGGTCGACGCGGGCGCGCCGAACACGTCCTGCACATCCACGAGCCACCACACGGCACCCCAGCCGAGGAGCGCGCCCAGACCCGCCCCGAGGGCGATGGCGCCGACGCGGGTGCGCATCGAGGCGCGCATCCCGGGGAGGGGCACGAGCATCACCAGGACGAGCACGCCGGCGATCACGTAGACCGTCGTCAGCAGTTCGCTCTGCTCGATCGGAACCGCTGCGAGCCAAGGTGGCATGTGTGGAGGACCTCCTGCTGGCGCCCGACCATCTGGGCGCGACCTTCGAGAGTGCACCACCGGCGCGTCGTCGACGCGCAGCGCGCTGCATCGTTGCGGTTCCGATCAGCCGCCGTGGCGGTGGACGACGAGCTGGACGCGGTCGCGCAGCCCGAGCTTGGCGAGGATGCGGGACACGTGCGTCTTCACGGTCGCTTCGCTGACGTACTCGCGGGCTGCGATCTCCCCGTTGCTGAGCCCGCGACCGGCGAGCTCGTAGATCTCGCGCTCCCGCGGGCTGAGCACGGCCAGCTCGTCGTCGCGGCGCCCTCGGCCCCCGCCGAACGTGTCCAGCAGGTGGCCGATGGCAGCCGGAGCGATGACCGCCGCACCCGCGTGCACGGTCCGCACCGCGGCGAGCAGGAACTCCGGCCTCGCGTCCTTCAGCACGAACCCGGATGCCCCGGCGCGGAGGGCCCGTGCGGCCGCCGCGTCGAGGTCGAACGTCGTCAGCACCAGCACCTTCGGCCGGTCCCCCCGCGCCGCGAGCCGCTCGGTCGCGGTCACGCCGTCCATGCCGGGCATCCGGACGTCCATCAGCACGACGTCGGGGTCGGTCCTCTCGACCTCGGCGAGCGCCCCGTCGCCGTCCCCCGCCTCCCCGACGACCTCGAGGTCCGGCTGGGAGTCGAGCAGCATCCTCAGGCCCGAACGGAACAACCGCTGGTCGTCGACGAGGACGATGCGGATGACGTCAGGCACGAGGCGAGGAGGAGAGCGGGGCGAGCAGCTCGGCCAGCGGGTTCGGCGCCGGAGCCTCGGGTTCCGCCGGGAGGGCGATCGGCAGCGCGACGCGCACCCGGAAGCGGCCGTTGCTCCCGACGCCTGCGGAGCAGTCTCCGCCCACGTCGGCCGCGCGCTCGCGCATCCCGACGATCCCGTGACCGGATCGCTCGGTCGCCGGCACGGCCTCCGGCGGGACGGCGTTGGTCACGACGAGCACGACCTCCCGTTCGCCCCAGTCGACCTCGACGTCGACGGCCCGCGTCCCGTCGCCGTGCCGCATCGCGTTCGTGAGCGCCTCCTGCGCGACCCGGTAGAGCGCGAGCCCGGTCGCCTCGTCGAGCGGACGCGGTTCGCCGAAGCTCGACTCCTCCACGTCGACCCCGAGCACCCGGATGCCCTCGACGAGTCCTGCGAGGTCCTCCTGCCCCGGCACGGCGCCGCCTTCCCCGCTCGTGCGGAGGTCGTGCAGCATCGTCCGCACCTCGCCGAGGGCGCGGCGTGCGGTGTCGGCGATCGCCTCGAGCGCGGGAGCGACGGCGGCGGGCTTCGTCTCGGCTGCGAACCGGGCCCCGTCGGCCTGCGCGATCACGACGGCCAGCGAATGCGCGACGACGTCGTGCACCTCGCGGGCGATGCGGTTCCGCTCGAGCTCCAGCAGCACGTCGCGCTCGGCGGTCGCCGCATGCTGCTCCGTCTGCGCGAGACGGGTGCGGAGGAGTCCGGACGTGCGCAGCTGGCGCCAACCCCAGCCGAGTCCGACGGCGACCGCGCTGAGGAAGGCGACGCCGAGGAAGCTCCCCATGCCGTAGCCGCCGAACACGACGAGCGCGACGAGGCAGTCGAACGCCGCGAACGCGGCCGCCGCCCAGCGGAGCCTCTGATCCGGAGACAGCGATCCGCCGAGCACGGCGAACCATCCGGTCAAAGCGAGCATGAAGACGCCGGCCCCCGGGGAGGAGAGCACGGAGGTCACTCCGATGAGGACGAGCGCGGTCGTCGCGAGACCGAGTGCTCGCCACGGACGGACGCGCCACCAGACGAGGACGAGCACCGCCGGGATGCCGACGATGGCGGCCGGCGCGGCGTTACGCCCGGCCTCCCCCGCGATCGCGAGGAGGTACCAGCAGAAGGCGGCCGCAGACGCGAGCGCCAATCGGGTCCTCGGGTCGAGCAGGACCGTACGGACGATCGGGGGCAGCTGCACGGCGCAAGGCTAGGCAGTCGCAGCGGCTGCCGGGTCGGTCGCGGCGGCGAATCATCCCGCGGGATGACGGCGGTCACCCGGGAGACGACACCGCGCGACCGCACGGGCTCGATGGGCTGGCTCCATGCACATCGCGCTCGTCATCGACTACTCGCTCGACCTGATCGGGGGCGCCCAGCGCGCCGCGCTCAACGAGGCGGCGGCACTGGTCGCCGCCGGGCACCGCGTGCTGCTCGTCGCACCGAGGCCCGCCGATCCGGCGGCAGTGCTGCCGCCGGGCGCCGACGCGATGTGGACGGCCGCCAGGCGCCTGCCGGCGCTCGACTTCCCGCTCGTCGCCGATGAGGACGCGCTGCGTGGCCGACTCGTGCGCCACCTCCGCTCCGCACGGGTGGAGGCGGTCCACCTGCACTCCGAGTTCGGGCACGCGCGGGCGGCGCTGCACGCCGCTCGGGTGCTGGGCCTGCCGGTGCTCCACACGGTGCACACCGCGTACTGGCCGGCCGTCCCGGTACCGCTTCGGCGGGCGGTCCGTCGGCTGCTCGCCCGGATCGCGGGGCCGGTCCCCCGTGCGACCGGCAACCCCCTGCTCGACCACACGCTCGCGACGGCGCTCGCGGCCGACGTCGTCGTGTCGCCGTCCGTGCATCAGGCCGCGGATCTGAGGCGGCTCGGCGCCCCCCACGCGGTCGTGCTGCCCAACTGCGCCGACGCAGGGACCACCGCCACCCCGCTCCCGGCGGACGAGCGCCTCCACGTGGCGTGGATCGGGCGCTGCGTGCCGGAGAAGCGGCTGCTCACGTTCGTGCGCGCGGTCCGCATCGCGCAGCGGCGGCTGCCGGAAGGACGCCTCCGCGTCGCGATCGCCGGCGACGGGCTGCTGCTCCCCGTCGCGGAGCGCGTCGGCGCACCGGGCACCGTGTTCCTCGGCCGGGTCGACCGGGCGGGCGTCCGCCGGCTGCTCGCCGCGTCGCACGTGTCCGCGCTCACCTCGCACGGCTTCGACAACCAGCCGATGACCGTGGTCGAGTCGATCCGGGCGGGCCGGGGCGTCGTCCACACCGACGCCAGGCTGACGGAGGGACTCGATCGGGCGGGGCTGCTCACCGCGTCGCCGGACGCCCACGGCATCGCCGACCTGCTCGTCGAGCTCGCGCTCGATCCCGCGCGGGTGCGATCCGCGGCAGGAGGGGCCCGGGAGGTGTCGGCCCTGTTCGCCCCGGAGACGCACCTGGACCACCTCCTGCCCCTCCTGTCCGGAGGGCGGGCGACCCGGCTCGTCGCCTGACTCGAACCGTGCCGTCGTGCGTTTTGAAGGGGATCCCGGCGCCTCTGACAGGCAGAATCCCCTTCAAAACGCACTCAGAAGCCGAGGCGGCCCAGCTGCTTCGGGTCGCGCTGCCACTCCTTGGCGACCTTCACGTGCAGTGAGAGGAACACCTTCGTACCGACGAGCGGTTCGATCTGCGCCCGGGCGGTGGTCCCGATCTGCTTCAGGCGGGAGCCCTTGCTGCCGATCATGATGATGCGCTGGCTGTCCCGCTCGACCCAGACGTTCGCGAAGATCCGGGTCATCCCCTCCTGCTCCTCGATGTCGTCGATCGTGACCGCGAGCGAGTGCGGCAGCTCCTCGCGGGCGCCCTCGAGCGCGGCCTCGCGGATGTACTCGGAGATCCGCTGCTCGAGCGTCTCGTCGGTCACGGCCTCCTGCGAGTACAGCGCGTGGCCCTCCGGCATCAGCTTCAACGCCTCCTGCACCAGGACGTCGAGCTGGATGCCGTCCTGCGCGGAGACCGGGATCACGCTGTCCCACTCCCCCAGCCGGCTGACGGAGAGCAGCTGCTCGCCGACGCGATCCCGGGATACGGCGTCGATCTTCGTGACGATGGCGATGCGCTTCGCCCGCGGCGCGTCGTCGAGCCGGTGGTGCAGGAACCGGTCGCCGGGTCCGATCGGCTCGCCGGCCGGCACGCAGAAGCCCACGACGTCCACGTCGGAGAGGGTCGTCGCGACCACGTCGTTCAGCCGCTCCCCGAGCAGCGTCCTCGGGCGGTGCATCCCCGGGGTGTCGACGACGACGAGCTGACCGTCCGGCCGGTTCACGATGCCGCGGATGGCCCGCCGGGTCGTCTGCGGCTTCGGCGACGTGATCGCGACCTTCTCGCCGACGAGGGCGTTCATCAACGTCGACTTCCCGACGTTCGGCCTCCCCACGAAGGTCAGGAACCCCGATCGGAACGGCTCGTCGCTCATGCGCCCATCACCTTCGCGTCCTCCTCGGACTCCTGGTCGTCGGAGCCGATCCGCTCGACCAGCACCCGGCTGAGCCCCTTCCGGCGCCCCTCGATGTGCTCGGCGGTCAGCCGCAGCCCGTCGACCTCGACCCGGTCGCCGAGCATCGGCAGCCGGTCGAGATGCTTCGTCAGGAGGCCGCCGACCGAGTCGACGTCCTCGTCCTCCACCTCGAGCCCCGTGAGATCCGAGAGCTCGTCGAGCTGCAGTCTCGCGGACACCCGCCACCGCCGCTCGCCCAGGACCACGGATTCGGGAGCCCCGCGGTCCGATTCGTCGGTGATGTCGCCGACGAGCTCCTCGATCAGGTCCTCCAGGGTCACGAGCCCCGCGATGCCACCGTACTCGTCGACGACCATCGCGAGATGGTTCGAGGCCTGCTGCATCTGCCGCAGCGTCTCGTCCGCCTTCTTCGAGTCGGGCACGAACAGCACGGGTCGCGACAGCTCCGCCGCGGTCGTCTGCCTGGAGGACTTCTTCGACTCCGTCAGCGCCCGCGCGACGTCGCGGAGGTGGAGCACCCCGACGATGTCGTCCGCGTCCTTCGCCCGCACCGGCACGCGGGACAGCGCGCGGTTCAGCAGGAGCTTCATCGCCTTCTCGGGCTTCGCGGTCGACTCGATGGTCACCATGTCGGTGCGGGGCACCATCACCTCGCGCACAGCCGTGTCGCCCCACTCGAAGATCGAGTGGATCAGCTCGCGGTCGACCTGCTCGAGCACGTCGAGCTCGGTCGCCTCGTCGACCATCGAGAGCAGCTGCTCCTCCGAGGTGAAGGTGGAGGCGGCGCGGGCGCGTCCGGGCGTCACGCGGTTGCCGAGCCAGACCAGCACGCCGGCGAGCGGCCCGAGGATCAGCCGCGACGCGTGGATCACCGGCGCCGTCGCGCGCAGGAGACCACGGGGGTGGGTCCGGCCGACGCTGCGGGGACTCGCGCCGACGAGCACGAACGAGACCCCGGTCATGATGACGGCCGCGATCAGCAGCACGAGCCACGGGTTGTCGACGAATGTCGCGATCGCGAGGGTGACGAGCACCGCCGCGCTCGTCTCGGCGAGCACGCGGAGGAAGTTGACCGCGTTGATGTGCGCGCCGGGGTCCACCGCGATCGCGAGGAGGGAGGCCCGGAACCGGGCGCGGATCGCGGTCTCCTGCACCTCGGCGCGCGACAGCGTCACCATCGCGGCGTCGCAGGCGGCGAGGAGCCCGCCGACCGCGACGAGGAGGAGAGCGGCGACGAGGAAGAGCGCGGTCATGCTCGGCGCTGCTGCTTCTCCTGCACCGCGAAGCCCACCAGGATGTCGCGCTGCACCCCGAACATCTCCCGCTCGTCCTCGGGCTCGGCGTGGTCGAAGCCGAGCAGGTGCAGCAGCCCGTGCGCCGTGAGCAGCTTGATCTCGTCGAGCACCGAGTGGCCGGCGGTCTTCGCCTGGGCCTCCGCGACCTGCGGGCAGACCACGATGTCGCCGAGCAGCCCCGCGGGCGTCGGGGCGTCGTCGGTGCCGGGCCGCAGCTCGTCCATGGGGAAGCTCAGCACGTCGGTGGGGCCGGGCTCGTCCATCCACTGGACGTGCAGCTGCTCCATCGCGGCCTCATCGACGAACAGGATCGCCACGTCCGCGTCGGGGTGTACGTGCAGCAGGTCGAGGCCGAAGGTGACGAGGCGCTGGATCGCCGCCTCATCGACCGGGATGCCGGACTCGTTGTTCAGCTCGACGCTCATCGGTGCCGTCCCTGGTCGCGATCGGCACGGCGTTCGGCCCGGTTCTGCGGCGGCCGGTAGTCGGTCGGCGGACGGGTGCTCGCAGGCTCGAAGGTGCCGGCGCGCTCGGGCCGCCGGGCGGCCGCCGCGGCGAGCCGCTCCTCGTCGTACCGGCTGTAGGCGTTCACGATCTTGCCGACGAGCGAGTGCCGCACGACGTCCTCGCTGCCGAGGATCGAGAAGTGGATGTCGTCGATGCCGTTCACGATCCGCTGCACGGTTCGGAGGCCCGAGACGTTGCCGGGCAGGTCGACCTGCGTGACGTCCCCGGTGACGACCATCTTCGAGTTGAAGCCGAGCCGGGTGAGGAACATCTTCATCTGCTCGGGCGTGGTGTTCTGCGCCTCGTCGAGCACCACGAACGAGTCGTTCAGGGTACGGCCGCGCATGTAGGCGAGGGGGGCCACCTCGATGGTGGAGGTGGCCATGAGCTTCGGGACCAGCTCGGGATCCATCATCTCGTTGAGGGCGTCGTAGAGCGGCCGGAGGTACGGGTCGATCTTGTCGGTGAGCGTGCCGGGCAGGTAGCCCAGCCGCTCACCGGCTTCGACGGCCGGCCTCGTGAGGATGATCCGGGAGACCTCCTTGCGGGTGAGGGCCTGCACGGCCTTCGCCATCGCGAGGTAGGTCTTGCCGGTACCGGCGGGGCCGATGCCGAAGGTGATGGTGTTGTGGTCGATCGCCTCGACGTACGCCTTCTGACCGAGGGTCTTCGGCCGGATCGCCCTGCCCTTCGCCATCAGGATCGCCTGACCGAGCAGCTGAGCCGGGTGGGAGGAGCTGTCGCCCTCGAGGATCCGCGCGGACGAGTCCACGTCGACCGGACCGAGGTCGTGGCCGTCCCGCACCATCTGCAGCAGCTCCTCGATCAGGCGCTGCGCCGAGGCGACCTGCGCGGGCTCGCCGTCGAGGGTGATCTCGTTGCCCCGCACGAGGACCTCGACGAGCGGGAACTGCTTCTCGATCTGACCGAGCAGCCGGTCCTGCGGCCCGAGGAGGCGGACCATCGCGATGCCGTCCACCGCCATGGTCCGGGTCTCCGAACCGACCGACGGGTACCGACGGGTCACGGAGGAGGAGGTGCGACCGGCGGTCGGACGGAGGTCGTCGGGGTCCGTCACGCTTCCTCTCCATCGGGCATGCCGAGGGTCATGGTCCGCTCGCCGAGCGGCGAGGCGGTCGCGGCCAGCACGTGGGCGTGCACGTGGAAGACGGTCTGCCCGGCGCCCGCGCCCGTGTTGAAGACGAGGCGGAAGTCGGAGGCGCCTGCCTGAGAGGCGGCCGCCTTCGCGACCGCGACCATGTTCGCGAGCAGCCGGGGGTCGGCCGCCGCCAGCTCGGTGACGTCGGCGTACGCGTCCGTCTTCGGGATGACGAGCAGGTGCACGGGCGCCTGCGGCGCGATGTCGCGGATGACGAAGACGTCGTCCGTCTGCAGCACGATCGCGCTCGGGATCTCCCCGTGCAGGATGCGCGTGAAGACCGATGGCTCCGTGCCGACGCGCTCCGTCATGGGCCAGAAGTGTAGTTGGCGGCGTCGACGTCCGTGCTCGATCCGGAGACAGGGGTCCGGGAGGCGGTCGGCGCGTCCCGCACCCCCGTGGCGGTCAGGCCGGCTGGCGCTGCGCGATGAGGGCCCGGCCGTGCTCGCGAGCCGTCTCCTCCGCCTGCACGCGCAGCTCGTGGGCCAGGTCCGAGAACCGGTCGAGCGCGGGGTTGACCCCGACGAGGGTGAACTCGCGGGTCACGACCTTGAGGTCGAGGCCCCAGACGTCCCCAAGGATGCGGCGCATCCAACCGGTCGCGTGGTCCCAGTCCTCCCGCGGGGTGCCTGCGGAGTAGTTGCCGCCGTGCACGGTCGCGAGCACGGCGGGCTTCCCGGCAAGCAGGGTGGATCCCGGGCTCATCCTCGGCTCCGCGATCACCAGGTCGGCCCAGGTCTTGAAGTGCTGCGAGACGCCGAAGTTGTACAGCGGCACCGCGAGGAGCAGTGCGTCGGCATCGACGAGCTCGTCCACGAGGGCCGCGGCGAGCGCGGTGGCGGCGGACTGGTCGGGGGTGCGCTGCGACTCGGGGATCCCTGCCGCGGACACGGCGTCCGCCCACGCGGTGGCGGGGATCGGCTCGGTGCCGATGTGGCGGCGCACGACGTCGGCACCGGGATCGCCCGCGCGCCACTCCGCCTCCACGATGTCGGCGATCGCACGGCTGGCGGAGCCGTCGATCCTGATGCTGGCGTCCAGGCGGAACAGGGACATGATCACCCTCGCTACTCGAATCGGTGCTGCTCGTTTTTTCATAGCAACACCGAACAACCTAGCAGCTTCGGGGTAGAGTGCCAGCGTGCCCGAACACGAGGTCCGCGCCTGCGACAGCGCGATGGTCCGTGCGTTCGACGTGCTGGGGAAGCGCTGGAACGGGATGATCCTGAGCGTGCTGGCGAACGATCCCGCCGCCTTCAGCGAGCTGCGCCGCGCGCTCGGCTCGATCAGCGACTCGATGCTCTCCGACCGCCTCGCCGAGCTGACGAGCGCCGGACTCGTCGAACGGTCCGTGGACGCCGGGCCGCCGGTCTCCGTCTGCTACACCCTCAGCGAAGCGGGCCGCGCGGTCGTCCCTGCGCTGAAGCTGCTCGCCGGCTGGGCGCGCGACAGCCTGTCGCCGAGGGCCTGAGCGGATCACCGCCCGACCGAACCGGTAGTTTCGGTGCGTGTCGAAGATCCTCTCGGACCTCCCCGTCGGCCAGCGCGTCGGCATCGCCTTCTCCGGAGGGCTCGACACCTCGGTGGCGGTCGCCTGGATGCGCGAGCACGGCGCCGTCCCCTTCGCCTACACGGCCAACCTCGGGCAGCACGACGAGCCCGACCTCGCCTCGGTGCCCGGCCGCGCGAAGTCCTACGGTGCCGAGGGCGCGCGCCTCGTGGACTGCCGGGCCGCCCTGGTGGAGGAGGGCTTCGCCGCCCTCGCCTGCGGCGCGTTCCACATCCGCTCCGGCGGCACCCCCTACTTCAACACCACGCCGCTCGGGCGCGCCGTGACCGGCACGATGCTGGTGAAGGCGATGGAGACCGACGGCGTCTCGATCTGGGGCGACGGGTCGACCTTCAAGGGCAACGACATCGAGCGGTTCTATCGCTACGGGCTGCTCGCCAACCCCGACCTCCGCATCTACAAGCCGTGGCTCGACCGCCGCTTCGTGACGGAGCTGGGCGGCCGGGCCGAGATGTCGGCCTGGCTGACGGAGCGGGGACTGCCGTACCGGGCGAGCGCCGAGAAGGCCTACTCGACCGACGCGAACATCTGGGGCGCGACCCACGAGGCGAAGCGGCTCGAGGACCTCGACAGCTCCATGGAGCTCGTCGAGCCGATCATGGGGGTGAAGTTCTGGGACCCGGCCGTCGCGATCGACCAGGAGGACGTGACGGTCGGCTTCGAGCGAGGCCGTCCGGTCTCCGTGAACGGCATGCGCTACGACGACCCGGTGGCGCTCGTCGACGAGGTCAACGCCATCGGCGGGCGGCACGGCCTCGGGATGACCGACCAGATCGAGAACCGCATCATCGAGGCGAAGAGCCGCGGGATCTACGAGGCGCCGGGCATGGCCCTGCTGTTCGTCGTCTACGAGCGCCTCGTCTCCGCGATCCACAACGAAGACGTGCTCGCGTCGTACATGGCGGACGGTCGCCGGCTCGGGCGCCTGCTGTACGAGGGACGCTGGCTCGAGCCGCAGTCCCTGATGATCCGCCAGTCGCTCCAGCGCTGGGTCGGCGACCCCGTCACGGGCGAGGTGACGCTGCGCCTCCGTCGCGGCAACGACTGGACGGTCCTGAACACCGTCTCGCCGAACGCGACCTACCAGCCCGAGCGGCTGTCCATGGAGCGCACCGAGGACGCCGCGTTCGACCCGTCCGACCGCATCGGACAGCTCACCATGCGGAACCTGGACCTGGCGGACTCGCGCGCGAAGCTCGAGTACTTCGACTCGCTCGGCGTCTTCGGCGGCACGGTGCACGCGCTCGTCGGCGAGCTGGAGGCGGGTCGCGCGGCGTCCATCGCGTCGTCCGGCCATGACGACAGCGCGGAGTCCGCCCTCGACGCCGCCGCGATGGAGGCCGGCACCGACTAGCCGCCCTCATCCGCCCGGGGCTCCGGTGCGCCTCCGGGCCGCAAGGATTCTGGAGGGACGGGGCCGGATCAGGGCCAGAGGTCGAGCTTCGCCGCGAGCGCGGCCAGCGCCGCCGGCCCGGCCGTCGAGGTGCGGAGCACGAGCGGGCCGAGGCGGACCGGGGTGGCCCCCGCCGCCGTCAGGCGCTCGAGCTCCTCGGGCGCGATCCCGCCCTCCGGACCGACGACGAGCACGACCTCGCCGCCTGCGGGGAGGTCGACGGCGAGCAGCCGCACCGCCGCGGTCGGCTCGAGCACCAGCACGGTGGAGGTGGCCGCGAGCGCCGCCAGGTCCGCGGTGGACGCGAGCGGCAGCACCTCGGCGGCCCACGGCCGCATCGACTGCTTGCCCGCCTCCCGGACGATCGAGGTCCAGCGCGCGCCGCCCGCGACGGCCTTCGGGCCGGACCAGCGCGTGACGCTGCGCGCGGCCTGCCACGGCACGACCGCGGTCACGCCGAGCTCGGTGGCCGCCTGGATCGCGGCCTCGTCCCGGCCGCCCTTCGCGAGCGCCTGCACGAGCACGAGCCGGCGCTCGGGGGCCGCCTCCTCGCGGAGCGCCAGCACCCGCAGCACGACCCGGTCCCGCGCGACCTCGACCGCCTCCGCGTCGGCGACCCGGCCGCGACCGTCGCCCACGACGACCCGCTCGCCGACCCGGAGGCGCGCGACCTGCGCCGCGTGCCGCGCCTCCTCCCCCGTCAGCGCCGCCTCGGTTCCCGTCAAGGGATCGGCGAGGTAGAAGTGCGCCACTCAGACGCCGAGGAAGCGGTCGCGGAGCTTCGCGAACAGGCCCTGCTGGAAGTGTGCGAACGTCGGCGCCTTCTGCTTGCTGCGGCCAGCGAACTGCCGGATCAGCTCGGTCGCCTTCGCGTCGAGCTTCGTGGGCGTGACGACCTGCACGCCGATCTTGAGGTCGCCGCGTCCCGCGCCGCGCAGCCGCGTGATGCCCCGGAACGGCACGGTGATCACCTCGGCGCTCTGCACCCCCGGCTTCACCTCGATCTCGACCGGACCGTCGAGCGCCTCGAGCGTCGCGGTGGTGCCGAGGATCGCGTCGGTCATCTGCACCTCGAGCGTCGCGAGCAGGTCGTCGCCGGCACGGCTGAACACGTCGTGGTGCCGCACCTTGATCTCGAGGTACAGGTCGCCGGCCGGCCCCCCCGCCTGACCGACCTCGCCGTAGCCCGCCATCTGGAGCCTGACGCCGGTCTCGACGCCGCCGGGGATGTCGACGGGGATCGTGGTCCGCGCACGGACCCGGCCCTGACCGGCGCAGTTCGTGCACGGGTACGGGATCACGGTGCCGTACCCGCGGCAGACGGTGCACGGCGTCGACGTCATGACGTTGCCGAGGAGGGAGCGCACCGCCCGCTGGATCTGGCCCGACCCGTGGCAGATGTCGCAGGTGGCGACGGAGGTCCCGGGCTGCGTGCAGGCGCCGTGGCACACCTCGCAGAGCACCGCGGTGTCGATCTCGAGGTCACGATGGGTGCCGAACACCACGTCCTCGAGGTCGATCTCGACCCGCAGCAGCGCGTCCTGGCCGCGCTCCTGCCGCGACTTCGGGCCGCCGGCGCGCATGCCGCCGCCGAAGAACGACTCGAAGATGTCGCCGAACCCGAACGACTGGGCGCCCTGCGCGCCGCCCATGTCGTACTCCTGCCGCTGCCGCGGGTCGGACAGCACGTCGTACGCGTGGGTGACGTCCTTGAACTTCTCGGACGCGTCCGCGCCGGGGTTGACGTCGGGGTGCAGCTGGCGCGCGAGGCGGCGGTACGCCTTCTTGATCTCGTCGGCCGAGGCGTCGCGAGCGACGCCCAGCACTTCGTAGTGGTCAGCCACGTGGGCCCTCCTCGTCGCCGCGACGACGCGCGGCGGCATGTCGTGGCCGCGCAGCGGCCAGGTGGGTCACTCCTCGCCGAGGAGCTTCGACAGGTATCGCGCCACCGCCCGGACGGCGGCGATGTTCTGCGAGTAGTCCATGCGCGTCGGACCGAGCACCCCGATCCGCGCCACCTCGCCTGCGGACGAGCGGTACCCGCCCGCGAGGATCGACGTCTCGGCGAGGCCGATCAGCGGGTTCTCGCGCCCGATCGAGATCGAGACGCCGCGGTCGTCGAGCTCCATCTCCCGGAAGAGACGGAGCATGACGACCTGCTCCTCGATCGCCTCCAGCACGGGCAGGATGCTGCCCGGGAAGTCCCGCTCGGTGCGCGCCAGGTTCGCCGTGCCGGCGAGCAGGAGGCGGTCCTGGCGCCGATCGTCGACGGTCGCGGCGAGGGCGGCACCGATCCGCTCCAGCACCGCGCGGCGGGTCGGCGACAGCTCCTCCGCGAGCGCGGTGAGCGCCGGCGCGACATCGACGATGAGTCGGCCGACGAGGGCGCCGTTGATCCGAGCCCGCAGCTCGCCGAGCTCGAGCTCGTCCAGGTGCTCGTGGTCGCTCTGCGGCAGCTCGACGACGCGCTGGTCCACTCGACCGGCATCCGTGATGAGGACCACGAGCAGCCGGCTCGCGGACAGCACGACCAGCTCGATGTGGCGGACGTAGGAGCGCGGCACGACCGGAACCTGGACGAGCGCGACCTGGTTCGTCAGCTGGGACAGCATGCGCACGGTCCTCGCCAGCACGTCCTCGAGGTCCGCCCCCTCCTCCAGGAACGTCCGGATGGCGAGGCGCTGGGCGGTCGAGAGCGCCCGCACCTCCGCGAGGTGGTCGACGAACATCCGGTAGCCCTTGTCCGTCGGGATGCGGCCGGACGAGGTGTGCGGCGCCGCGATCAGGCCGTCCTCCTCGAGTGCTGCCATGTCGTTGCGGATCGTCGCCGCCGACACCCCGAACGAGTAGCGGTCCACGATCGTCTTCGAGCCGACGGGCTCACGCGAGGCGACGTAGTCCTGGACGATGGCCCGCAGGACGTCGAGGCCGCGTTCCGAGACCATCGCGCCTCCTCCGTCTGGCACTCGTTGCACTGGACTGCCAATTCTACCGCCAGGACCTAAGACTCTGGCGCTCCGGAGCGGCCTGTCGATAGCCTGAACGCTGTTCAGCGGCACCGGTTCGTGCCGTGAGACACCAGGAGACCAGCAATGACGCAGTCCCGACCCGCTCCAGCGGCCCAGCCCCTGTCGCCTGTGGACGAGACGCTGTGGTCCACGCTCGCCCATGTGGGCAACATCGTCGGTTTCCTGCCGTCGCTCCTGATCCTCGTGATCCTCGGTCCGCGCAGCATGCGCGTGCAGCGGGAGTCGAAGGAGGCGCTGGACTTCGTCATCACGGCCGCCATCGCCGTCATCGCGCTCCTGATCCTCGGCAGCATCCTCGGTGTGCTCGGCGCCGACGCACCTGGCGGCATCGGCCTGATCTTCGGGCTGCTCGGCCTGCTGGTCGGGCTCGCGGAGTTCGCCGTCTGGATCCTGCTCGTCGTGTTCTCCATCGTGGGAGCGGTCCGGGTCGACAACGGCGGCTCGTACCGCTACCCGTTCGCGCTCCGGCTCATCAAGTGATCGAAAGGACCCTCCCGTGACCAGCGACCAGACTCCTGCCTACGCGCCCGCTCAGCCGCTCAGCCCGAGCGACGAGCGGATGTGGGCGACCCTCATCCATGTCGGCGGCATCGTCATCGGCTTCATCTCCCCGCTGCTCGGCTACCTCCTGCTGAAGGACCGCAGCGCCTTCGTCGGCGAGAACGCCAAGAACGCCTTGAACTTCCAGATCACGGTGCTCATCGGCTACATCGCGTCGGGGATCCTGATGTTCGTGCTCATCGGGTTCATCACGTACCCGCTGGTGTGGGTGCTCAGCATCGTCTTCTCGATCATGGGCGCCCTGGCAGCCAACAAGGGCCAGGTGTACAAGTACCCGCTGACGATCGCGTTCATCAAGTAGCGCGATCCTCGACCCGACGCGGGCGACGCCTCCGGGCGCCCCCGCGTCCTTCCGTTCCGTCCTCATGGACGAGATGAAGGAGTCCTCGTGACGAACGACCAGCGGTCCGCCGCGCCGCTCCGCCCGCTCAGCGAGCACGACGAACGGCTCTGGGCGACGCTCACCCACCTCGCCGCGCTGGTGGGCAGCTTCATCGGCGTCGGGACCCTCGGCTGGCTCGGCCCGTTGATCATCCTGCTGGTGCTGAAGGACCGGAGCGCCTTCGTGGCCGAGCACGCGAAGACGACGCTCAACTTCCAGATCACGATGTTCATCGCGGCGGTCGTCGCCGGCCTGCTCTGGATCCTGCTCATCGGCTTCCTGATCACCGCGGGCATCTACATCGTCGTGATCGTGTGCTCGATCATCGCCGCGGTCGCAGCCAGCCGCGGTCAGCGGTACGAGTACCCGCTCACCATCCGGTTCCTGAAGTAGCGCGGCCTCACGGAGCCGGCACGTCCGCCGGCAGGAGGCGGTGCACGACCGCGTCCGCGAGGAGTCGGCCCGTGCGGGTGAGCAGGACGCGGCCGGCGAAGGCCGCAGCAGGGTCGACGAGGCCGTCCGCGATCAGCCCGGCGACCGCCCGCCTCCCGGCGGGGCCCAGGCGGTCGAGGCGCATCCCGTCCGCGAGCCGCGTCTCGAGCAGCACCCGCTCGAGAGCGCGGGTCGCGTCGTCGAGCGTCTCCCGGCCGGCCGCCGGGGACCGCCCCGCCGCGATCCGCTGAGCGTACGCGGCGGGGTGCTTGACGTTCCACCAGCGGACGCCGCCGACGTGGCTGTGCGCGCCGGGACCGACGCCCCACCAGTCCTCGCCCGTCCAGTAGGCGAGGTTGTGGCGCGACCTGGCGGACGGCCGGCGGGCCCAGTTGCTCACCTCGTACCAGTCGTACCCCGCTGCCGCGAGCCGGTCGTCGGCGAGCTCGTACATGTCGGCCTGCAGATCGTCGTCGGGATGCGGCACCTCACCGGCTCTGATGCGGCGGGCGAGCGCGGTACCGTCCTCGACGATCAGCGCGTACGCGCTCAGGTGGTCGGGTTCGAGCGCCAGGGCACCGTCGAGGCTGCGCCGCCAGTCGTCGAGCGACTCGCCGGGTGCCCCGTAGATCAGGTCGAGGCTGACGTCCAGACCGGCGTCGCGCGCCCAGCCGACGACGAGCGGCACGCGCTCGGGATCGTGGGTCCGGTCGAGCACCTCGAGCACGTGCGGCACCGCGGACTGCATGCCGAACGACACCCGGGTGAAGCCCGCCTCGGCGAGCGCGAGCAGGTCGGCGGCGTCGACCGAGTCGGGGTTCGCCTCCGTCGTGACCTCCGCACCGTCCGCGATCCCGAGGGTGTCGCGGACGGCGCCGAGCATCACCGCGAGGTCGGCGGTGGGCAGGAGGGTGGGGGTGCCGCCGCCGAAGAACACGGTGCTCGCGGATCGAGCCGGGAGCACCGCATCGGCCAGCACCCTGGCCGCCAGCGCGACCTCCTCGACGGCCTGCGCGGCGAAATCGCTGCGCTTCGCTCCCCGCAGCTGATCGGCCGTGTAGGTGTTGAAGTCGCAGTACCCGCAGCGCACCCGGCAGAACGGCACGTGCAGGTAGACGCCGAGTGCTCGACCGTCCGCGCCGGCGCGGACGGAGGCGGGGAGCCGGCCGTCGGAGGGGGCCGGATCGCCGATCGGCAGGGCGCTGGGCATCCGACCATTGTCCGACTCCGGGAGACTGGTCCCGTGCGGACGAGGATCGTGCTCTGGGACATCGACGGCACGCTGCTGCTGAACTCGGCGACGGCGGGCGCGTTCTACCACGACGCCATCCGGGAGGTGGCCGGCGTCGGGCCGCACCCCGACGAGCCGCACGCCGTCGAGCACGGCAAGACCGACGGGCAGATCCTCGCGGAGCGTCTCGAGCGCTGGGGCGGCGACCCGGCCCTGTTCGACGCCGTCTCGCGCAGGATGGACGAGCTGTCGGACGCCTATCTGACGGACGCGGCCCGCAGGAGGGCGGCGCCCGGCGTCGATGCCACCGTGACGGCCCTCGCGGCGGCCGGCTGGACGAACGGGCTGCTGACCGGCAACTCGCCGCATCGCGCCCGGGTGAAGCTGGAGGGCGCCGGGATCGCCGTCGCCGCGTTCGACTGGGACCGGTCCTGGTTCGGCGGCCGGTACCTCCGGCGCAGCGACCTCACGGCGGCGGCCCGTTCCGACCTGGGCGACACCACGGCGGTCATCCTCGGCGACACCCCCGCCGACGGCGAGGCGGCCGACGCGGTCGGGTTCCCGTTCCTCGCCGTCGCCACGGGCGCGTACTCGGAGGAGGACCTGCGGGGCACCTCCGCCCGGGTGGTCCTCCCGGACCTGGTCCGGGGCCTCCCGGCGCTGCTGGCGGCTCTGAGTGCGTTTTGAAGGGGATTCGGCGGGCCGAAGGCCCCCGAATCCCCTTCGAAACGCACTCGATCCGGCGGGCTCAGAGGGCGCGCAGGTATCGGTCGCTGAACCGCCGCTGGAGCAGCAGGCCGACCGGGGCCGCCAGCGAGTAGGGGAACGCCGGCCGCGAGAGCGCCCGCAGCTCGAACACCGTCTCGCGACCGACCCGGCGGACGAGGAACGCCTCCTCCCCCACCTCCGGATGCCCGGGCAGGGTGCCGTACGCGAAGCCCACGCGATCGGGCTCCCGGAGGACCCGCGTGACCCGGAACGGCGCGGAGACGGTGACGCCGAGCACGGGGACGACGACGATCCCCTCGAGCCCCTCCGAGACGGGCGGGGCGTCGTCGCCGCTGTCCGAGAGCGCCGCGATCCCGCTGCGACGCTGCACCTGCCAGTCGAGGACCGCCGTGGCGGCGCGCTCGAACCGGGCAGCGGTCCCGATCACGGTCTGCCGGACGAGTCTCCGGTACCCCCGCGGCCGCTCGTCGGTCAGGACGGTGCCGGGGAGGAAGTCGAAGGTGAAGCGCCGCATGATGACGTCATCCTGCCGCCCTGTTCGGCGGTGCGGCGGGGAGCGGCGCGGCTCAGCCGACGTTGGAGGGGTGGAGCGAGCGGACGATGCGCTCGTCGACCTTCCGCTGCTGCGCCTCCGCCGTCCGCGCGAAGCGGCCGAGACGGGAGACGGGCGCCTCCCACAGCGATCGGAGCGTGACCCAGACCGCGTCGTCCTCGTCGTGCTCGACGACGAGGAACCGCTCGGCGGTCTCGGTGTGGCCCGCCATCGAGCCGGAGACGAAGCCGATCCTCCCCGGCTCGTCGACGACCGAGATCACCTTGACGCGACCCGTCGACGCGACGGGCTCGTCCGCGCTCACCATCGCGGTCATACCCGGCGTGATCCAGGGCGTGCCGTCCTCGAGGTAGAGGGGGCCGCCGCCGCGGGGCGACGGCGCCACCGCCTCCGCGCGCACGTCCTCCACGCGGTAGCCGGCGGAGCGCAGCGCGCCCCACGTCATGAGCGCTCGGCCGGCCAGGTCGAACCGCCGGGCGCCGCTGCCGATGCGGTGCCGGTACTCGGCGGCCTTGAACCCGGTCGGGGGGTAGGCGATGACGTCGGGACGGGCGGTGGCACCGATCGCGGCGTAGTTCAGGCCGAGGTCGACGGGAGCGGCACCGCCTCGGCGGATGGGGCCGGGAGCCCCGGCGCGGAGGGCGCTCACTTCTTCGCGACGTCCGTGTCGCCGGAGAGCGCCGCGATGAACGCCTCCTGGGGGACGTCGACCCGGCCGATCGTCTTCATGCGCTTCTTGCCCTCCTTCTGCTTCTCCAGCAGCTTGCGCTTGCGGGTGATGTCGCCCCCGTAGCACTTGGCTAACACGTCCTTGCGCATCGCCCTGATCGACTCGCGGGCGATGATGCGCGCGCCGATCGCGGCCTGGATGGGGACCTCGAACTGCTGGCGCGGGATCAGCTTCTTCAGGCGCTCCGTCATGAGCACCCCGTACGCGTAGGCCTTGTCGCGGTGCACGATCGCGCTGAAGGCGTCGACCCGCTCCCCCTGCAGCAGGATGTCGACCTTCACCAGGTCGGCCTCCTGCTCGCCGACGGGCTCGTAGTCCAGCGACGCGTAGCCCGCGGTGCGGCTCTTCAGCTGGTCGAAGAAGTCGAAGACGATCTCGCCGAGCGGCATCGTGTAGGTGATCTCGACCCGCTCCTCCGACAGGTACTCCATGCCGACCAGCGCGCCGCGCCGGCTCTGGCAGAGCTCCATGACGGTGCCGACGTAGTCCTTCGGGGCGAGGATCGCGGCCTTCACCATCGGCTCGCGGACCGCGGAGACCTTGCCGACCGGGAACTCGCTCGGGTTGGTGACGGTCACGTCCTTGCCGTCGTCCGTCGAGACCTCGTAGATCACCGACGGCGCGGTGGCGATGAGGTCGAGCCCGAATTCCCGCTCGAGGCGCTCGGTCACGATCTCGAGGTGCAGCAGGCCGAGGAAGCCGCAGCGGAACCCGAAGCCCAGCGCGACCGAGGTCTCGGGCTCGTAGACGAGCGCGGCGTCGGAGAGCTTCAGCTTGTCCAGCGCCTCCCGCAGGTCGGGATAGTCGGCGCCGTCGATCGGGTAGAGGCCCGAGAAGACCATCGGCTTCGGCTCGGTGTAGCCCGGTAGCGGTTGCGACGCGGGCTTCACGGCGGTGGTGACGGTGTCGCCGACCTTCGACTGCCGCACGTCCTTCACGCCGGTGATCAGGTAGCCCACCTCCCCCACGCCGAGCCCGTTCGTCGGGGCCGGCTCGGGTGACGAGACGCCGATCTCGAGGATGTCGTGGGCCGCTCGGGTCGACATCATCTGGATGCGCTCGCGGGGCGAGAGCTTCCCGTCGACCATGCGGACGTAGGTGATCACCCCGCGGTACGCGTCGTAGACGGAGTCGAAGATGGCGGCGCGGGCCGGCGCGTCGGGGTCGCCCTTCGGCGCAGGGATCCGCTCGACGACGCGGTCCAGCAGCTCCTCGACGCCCATGCCGGTCTTGCCGGACACCCGGAGCACCTCGGCGGGATCGCCGCCGATCAGGTTCGCGAGCTCGGCCGCGTACTTCTCCGGCTCCGCGGCAGGCAGGTCGATCTTGTTCAGCACCGGGATGATCTCGAGGTCGTTCTCGAGCGCCAGGTACAGGTTCGCGAGGGTCTGCGCCTCGATGCCCTGCGCCGCATCGACGAGGAGGATCGCGCCCTCGCAGGCGGCGAGCGAGCGCGAGACCTCGTAGGTGAAGTCCACATGGCCGGGGGTGTCGATCATGTTCAGCGCGAACGTGTCCGCGCCGACCTGCCAGGGCAGACGCACGGCCTGGCTCTTGATCGTGATCCCTCGCTCCCGCTCGATGTCCATCCGGTCGAGGTACTGCGCCTTCGCGTCGCGCTCGGAGACGACGCCGGTGATGCCGAGCATCCGGTCCGCGAGCGTCGACTTGCCGTGGTCGATGTGGGCGATGATGCAGAAGTTCCGGATGCGCGCCGGGTCCGTCGAGGCGGGCTGGAGGGGGGTGAGGGCGCGGGGCATGGCGCCGACAGTCTCCCCCATACCGCACGCTCACCCGTGCTCCGGCAGGCCGAACGAGCACCTCGGCAGGCCGAACTCGCTTCGGCAGGCCGGCACGGCGCCTGGTGGCCTGCCGAAGCGCGAAGAGCCTGCTCAGGTGCTCCCGTAGGTTCGGGGGATGCCGACGCCCGATTTCATCCTCCGTCTCCGGGAGCGGATCGGCCGGACGCCGCTCTGGCTCGTGGGCACCACCGCGGTCGTCGTGGACGGCGATCGTCTGCT
This sequence comes from Acidobacteriota bacterium, assembly GCA_019352055.1. Classification (GTDB taxonomy): domain Bacteria; phylum Actinomycetota; class Actinomycetes; order Actinomycetales; family Microbacteriaceae; genus Amnibacterium. The sequence continues at coordinate 20,718 of JABBOB010000013.1, read as the reverse complement.
GCTCGTGAAGCGTGCCGACACGGGCGAATGGACCCCCGTCGCCGGGATCGTCGAGCCGGGCGAGCACTCCGCCGATGCGGCCGAGCGGGAGGTGTGGGAGGAGGCGCGGGTGCGCGCCGTCGTCGAGCGCCTCGCAGCGGTCGGGGTGACCCGCGAGTACGAGTACCCGAACGGCGACCGCACCCGCTTCACCGACCACACCTACCGCCTCCGGTACGTCTCGGGGACCCCGGAGGTGGGCGACGACGAGTCGACCGATGCCGGCTGGTTCCCGCTCGACGCGCTGCCCGAGATTCCCGAGCGGTACCTGGCGAGGATCCACCGCGCGCTCGAGGACCGCGCCGACACCGTCCTGGTCCGCGACGCCGAGGCCTGACTCCCCGCGGGACGGTGCTCGATCGAGCACCGTTCGACGAGGGACCGTGCGTCGATCCCTCGTCTTCGGCGTCGGACCGCGCGGGCGCCTGTCACCGGCGCGTGGCACCTTCTCCGGGTGACCGACACCCGCACCGCCGCGCTCGCCGTGCTCCGCACGCTCGTCGGGCGGCCCGACGCCGACTTCCACGACGGCCAGTTCGCGGCGATCGCCGCGATCGTCGACGACTCCCGGCGGGCGCTCGTCGTGCAGCGGACCGGGTGGGGCAAGTCCGCCGTGTACTTCGTCGCGACGAAGCTGCTGCGCGACCGGGGTGCCGGCCCCACGCTGCTGGTCTCCCCGCTGCTCGCCCTGATGCGCGACCAGGTGGCGGCCGCGGCCCGGGCCGGGGTCCGAGCGGCGTCGATCGACTCGTCCAACCCGCACCTCTGGGACGACGTGCGGGGGCAGCTCGACGCGGACGAGGTCGACGTGCTGCTCGTGTCGCCCGAACGCCTGAACAACCCCGACTTCCGGGACACGCGGCTCCCGGCGCTCATCGCCCGCACGGGCCTGATCGTCATCGACGAGGCCCACTGCATCTCCGACTGGGGCCACGACTTCCGCCCGGACTACCGGCGGCTGCGGGAGCTGGTCGCGTCCGCCGGTGACACGCCGGTGCTCGCGACCACCGCGACGGCGAACGCCCGGGTGGTGGCCGACGTCGCCGCCCAGCTGGGCGGCGAGGACGAGGTCGTCACCATCCGGGGGCCGCTCGCGCGCGCCTCCCTCCGGCTCGGCGTGCTCCGCACGCGCGACCAGGCGACCCGGCTCGGCTGGCTCGTCGAGCATCTTCGCGACCTCGAGGGGTCGGGGATCGTCTACGCCCTGACGGTGTCCGCGGCCGATGACACCGCCCGGCTGCTGCGCGATGCCGGGTACGACGTGCTCGCCTACACGGGCCGGACGGACAACGCCGAGCGGGAGGCCGCCGAGCAGGCGCTCAAGGAGAATCGGGTGAAGGCGCTGGTCGCCACGAGCGCGCTCGGCATGGGGTTCGACAAGCCCGATCTCGGCTTCGTCGTCCACCTCGGCGCGCCCTCCTCCCCGGTCGCCTACTACCAGCAGGTCGGGCGCGCGGGACGGGCCACCGCCTCCGCCGACGTGCTGCTGCTGCCCGGTTCGGAGGACGAGGCGATCTGGACCTACTTCGCCACCGCGAGCATGCCCACCGAGGAGAAGGCGGACGCGGTGCTGCGCGAGCTGGATCCCGAGCGGCCGATCTCCACGCCGGCGCTCGAAGCGCTGGTCGACATCAGGCGCAGCCGGCTCGAGCTGCTCCTCAAGGTGCTCGACGTCGACGGGGCGGTCCGACGGGTGCGGGGTGGGTGGGTCTCGACCGGGCGGGAGTGGACCTACGACGCCGAGCGCTACGAGCGGATCGCCGCCGCTCGGCGCGCCGAGCAGCGGCACATGCTCGACTACGAAGCGCTCCCCGCCGGCGAGGAGGGCTGCCGGATGGCGTACCTGCAGCGCGCGCTCGACGACCCGACGGCCTCGCCCTGCGGACGCTGCGACAGCTGCGCGGGCGTCTGGTTCCCGACGGACGTGTCCGACGGCTCCGCAGGGGCGGCGGGGGCGGCGCTGCACCGCGTCGGCGTGCCGATCGAACCGCGCAAGCAGTGGCCGACCGGCGCCGACTCCCGAGGGCTGCCGGTCAAGGGGGGCATCGCGCCTGCCGAGCGCCCCGAGGAGGGGCGCGCGATCGCGCGGCTCACCGATCTCGGTTGGGGCGGGGCGCTGCGGCAGCTGCTCGCGCCGGGCGCACCCGACCAGGAGGTGCCGCGGCCGGTCGTCGACGCCGCGGTGCAGGTGCTCCGCGAGTGGCGCTGGGAGGAGCGACCGGTGGGCGTCGTCGCCGTGCCGTCCCACCGCCACCCGATGCTCGTCGACTCGACGGCTCGGGCACTCTCCGTGATCGGTCGGCTCCCCCTCCTCGGCGCGCTCGAGTCGACGACGCCGGGCCCTCCAGCCGGTGGAGGCGGTGCGAGTCTCGCGCGGCTGGCCGGGGTCTGGTCGGCGTTCCGGGTCCCCGACGAGTTGCGGGCTCGGCTCGCGGTGACCAGCGGACCGGTGCTGCTGGTCGACGACGTCGCGGACGGCCGCTGGACCTTCACGGTCGCCGCGCGCCTGCTGCGCGAGGCCGGCGCGGCATCCGTGCTGCCCTTCGCGCTCGCGCTGCAGGCCTGAGACCCGCGCGACGGGCACCCTCCGTCCTGGAGGACGCCGCGTCCTACCGGACGGAGGGCCGGGGGGCCGGGAGTCGGCGGAGGCCCTCGAGGAGGTCCTCGCGGGTCGCCGCCGCGCAGACGCGGATCCAGCCCTGACCGGCGGCACCGAAGGCGCTCCCGGGCGCGACCGCAACACGGTGCTCGAGCAGGAACCGCTCCGCCCAGCCGGCCACGTCGCCGCCGGAGGCGTGGGCCACGTCGATCCACAGGTAGAAGGCGCCTTCCGGCTCCCGGTAGGCGATGCCGCGGTCGGCGAGCAGGGACGTCGCGGCGCGGAGGTTGTCCCGGTAGTGCGCGGCAGCGGCCGCCACGGCGTCCTGCGGCCCATCGAGCGCGGCGAGCGCCGCGCGCTGCGCCGGGGTGTTCACGCAGGAGATCAGGGCCTCCTGGAAGTTCCGCAGCAGGCCGCTGGGGCCCGGCGGCGTCACGAGGTAGCCGACTCGGCCGCCCGTGAGGGCGTAGGTCTTCGAGAACGACTGCACGGTCAGGACCCGGCTCGGATCGATCGACGCCGGGCTGATGTGCGGGAGGCCGTAGGTGAAGGCCTCGTAGACCTCGTCGCTCACGATCCACAGGTCGTGCCGCTGCGCGAACGCGACCAGGTCGACGAGGACCGCCTCCGGGAACACCACGCCGAGCGGGTTCGACGGCGAGTTCAGGACGATCGCCCTCGAGCGCGGCGTCACGAGGGTCTCGAGCTCCTCGAGGCTCGGAAGGAACGCGCGCTCGGCGACGAGGCGGTACGGCACCGGCACCGCGAACTGCATCCGCGGCGCCATCGTGAAGGTCGTGTAGCCCGGGTCCGGGATCAGCACCTCGTCTCCCGGAGCGAGGATCAGACCGAGCGCCAGGTACAGCGCCTCCGTCGCGCCTGGGGTGACCCACACCTGTTCGGCGTCGACGTCCATCCCGTTGTCCCGGCGGAGCTTCGCCGCGATGGCCGCGCGGAGGGGCGGGATGCCGCCGTTCGCCGTATAGCGGGTGTCGTCCTCGAGCCATGCCTCGCTGGCGGCCCGCAGCACGTGCGGGGCGACCGGCAGGTCGGGCTCCCCCACCGCGAGCGGGATCACCCCTTCGAGCTGCAGGGCGATCTCGTGGATACGGCGGATCCCGCTCTCGGGGACGCTGAGCGCGTTCGGCGTGTACGACGGCACCACGTCATTCAAGCGCCGTCGCACGGGCGGTGCCGGGCTGCTAGGCTGCCGGTCGGCTTTCGGGCACCAGCGCGCCCTCTCGCGCCGTCCGTCGAGGCTCCTCCCCCACAAGGAGCGGCCTCCCTCCCATCTTCGAACCAGCAGGAGCATCCGCATGGCCAACATCAAGAGCCAGATCAAGCGCATCGCCACGAACAAGAAGGCGACCGACCGCAACAAGGCGGTGAAGAGCGAGCTGAAGACCCACATCAGGGCCGTCCGCACCGCGATCACCGCCGGCGACAAGGACAAGGCGATCGTCGCCCTCGGCACGGCGACCAAGAAGCTCGACAAGGCCGTCTCCAAGGGCGTCATCCACAAGAACCAGGCCGCGAACAAGAAGTCGGCGATCGCCAAGCAGGTCGCTGCGCTTTAGTCGGCGCCGAGACGCTCACCGGAGGGGCCGCCCGCA
>JABBOB010000013.1:0-16457 GCA_019352055.1 Acidobacteriota bacterium | reverse complement strand
GCGGGGTCGGACGTCCGAGATCCGGGCAGAACGCGTTCCGCGGGACGGAGAGCCGAGCGCGTCGCGCAGGTGACCGGCCCATCCGGCGTCACCCGGGTTCGCCGCGGCGGGCGATGAGGGTGACCAGCCGCTCGACGGCGTACTCCGGATCGCGGGCGGCTCCCTTCACGCGCTCGTCCGTCTCCGCGGTGAACGCGATGGCGCGACCGAGTCCGACGGCATCCCAACCCTGCGCGTCGCGTCGCGCCCGGTCGACCTGCCAGGGCGCCATGCCGTACTCGGCGGCGATGGTCGCCGCGGCTCCCCGGGCGTCGAGCACCTTCGCCATGGCGCGCAGCTTCGCGGCGAGCGCCGCGACGATCGGCACCGGGTCCGCGCCGCTGTCGATCGCGTGCCGAAGCAGCACGAGCGCTTCGCCGGCCCTGCCCGCGAGCGCCGCGTCGGCCACCGCGAAGGCGTCGGTCTCCATCCGGCCCGCGTAGTACGTCTGCACGGTCCGCTCGCCGATGTCGCCGGTGGTGTCCGCGATCAGCTGCCGGCAGGCGCTCGCGAGCTCAGCCAGGTCGCCCTGGAAGGCGGACACGAGCACACGGAGGGCGCCCGGTGCGACACGGCGGCCCGCGGACCTGAACTCGGCGGCCGCGAAGGCGGATCGATCCGCGTCGCGCTTCACCTCCGCGCAGGCGATCTCGATGCCGCCGCCGGTCCCGCTGCGGATCGTGTCGAGGAGCTTCTTCCCGCGCACACCCCCACCGTGGCGCAGCACGACGGTCGCCCCGTCGGCCGGAGCCTCCAGGTAGCGCAACGCCTCCGACAGGAACGCCTCCGACAGCCGCTCGACCGACGCGACGCGGATGAGGCGGGGCTCACCGAACAGGGACGGGCTGGCGAGGGTGGTGAGGTCGCCCGTGACCGCAGCGGACGCATCGAGATCGGTCACCTCGACGCTCGGATCGGCGGCGGTGAGCATCTCCCGGATCCGGCGGATCGCCCGGTCGGCGAGCAGGTCCTCCGGTCCGGACACCAGCACGATCGGCGCCGGACGGGCCTGATCCCACGGGACCTGCTGGATCTTCTGGGTCGCGGCTCGCGCTGCGGGCCGGGCTGCCATAGGGAAGAACCTACTTCGCCGGGGCCCACACGGCCGCGGTCACCGGCCGCTCGGTCCACACCCGCACCTTCCCCGTCCGCCACGACACCAGCACCAGGCCGTCCTGGTCGGTCCGAACGGCCTGGGTGGCCGTCGCCCGGAGGATCCCGAGCAGGCGCCCGGTCGGATGCCCGTAGTCGTTGGCCGCCCCCACCGACACGATCCCCCAGGCCGCAGCGGCTGCGGCGTAGAAGGAGGGGCTCTGGTCCTGGGAACCGTGATGCGCGATCTTCACGACATCGACCTTCGGCAGCGGGCCGGCTGCGAGGAGCGCGTTCTGCGCGTCCTCCCCCAGGTCGCCGGTCAGCAGCACGGAGGCGCCTCCGCCCGTCACGTGCAGCGTGATGCTCGCGGGGTTGCCCGGCACGATCGGACCGAGCGGATCGGGAGGCCACAGCACCTCGAGCCGCAGCCGGCCCAGCCGGGCGACATCGCCGCGCCGGGCCTGCCGGACCGTGGCGCCCCGGTGCTGGAGGTCCGAACGCAGCGCGACGTCCGCGGTGCCGTCGGTGGGGCCGACCAGGGCCGTCGCCACCCGGCCGGCGAGCGACCGGGCCGCGCCCACGTGGTCGACGTCCCAGTGCGTCAGCACGAGCAGGTCGATCCGCCCGATGCCGAGGCGCGACAGGCATGCGGCGATCGGCGCGTCCTCCCGGCCGGTGTCGACGACCGCGTACCTGCCGCCGCCACCGTTCAGCACGAGCCCGTCGCCCTGACCGACGTCGCACGCCGCGAAGGTCCAGTCCTGCGGTGTTCCGGCGAGCCGCCCGACCGCACCGCCGGCCGCGGCACCGATGACCACGACGAGCGCGAGCGCGGTCGTCGCCGCGCCGACCACGCGGAACCGCCCCGGAGCCGAGCGCATCAGCATCAGCACGCCGGACACGAGCAGCACGACGGCGAGCACCGCACCGACCGCCCCCGCCGGCCAACCGAGCTGCGGCAGCCGCGACGTCGTCCTCGCCACCACGCCGATCCAGGCGGCCGGCAGCCACGCGAGCACCGCGACCCCGGACGCCAGCGGCGCCGCGAACGGCCCGATGAGGCAGGCGAGCAGACCGAGCACCGTCGCGAGCGGCGCGGCGGGCTCGGCGAGCAGGTTGGCGATCACACCGAACACGGGGATGCCCGGCTGCAGCAGCACGAGCACGGGTTGGCACGCGACCTGGGCGGCGATCGGCACGGCCAGCACCAGCGCGAGCCGGTGCGGCAGCACCCTGGCGAGCCGCTCGGCCAGCGGAGGCGCGAGGAGGAGGAGTCCCGCGGTCGCCGCGGCGCTGAGCACGAAGCCGGCGCTCCACGCCAGCCACGGGTCCCCCACGAGCAGCACCAGCACCGCGACGGAGAGCGCCGGCACGCCGGCCGCACGACCGCCGCGGAACGCGCACGCCAGCGCGACGGCCGCCATCGCGGCCGCACGGACGACCGACGGCTGCGGTGAGACGAGGACGACGAATCCGGAGAGCGCAGCGCCGGCGGCGATCACGCGGAGCGCGCGCGGGAGTCGGAGCACGGCGCCGAGCGCGAGCACCCCGACGGTCACGACCGCGCAGTTCGCGCCGGAGACGGCGGTCAGGTGCGTGAGCGAGGCATCTCGCATCGCCTGCTGCAGGTCGGCGCCGACGCGCGAGGTGTCGCCGACCGCCAGGCCGGGCAGCAGTGCTCCCCCGTCGCCGGGCAGCCGCGCGGTGCGCTGCAGCAGCCCGTGCCGGAGCTCGGCCGCGACGACCTGCGCAGGAGGCGGCCGCTCCACCAACGCCGTGCCGGACACGACCGATCCGACCACGGCGACCGAGTCCGTCGGGGCTGCCCGATGCAGCACGGCCCGGAGCCGCAGCACGCCGCCTGGCGCGGTCGCCGAGCCGCCGTCCGCGAAGAGCAGCACAGGCACGTCCGCGGCGTGGCCGTGCTCGCGCACGACGGCTCCCCGGAGCATCAGACGGGCTGTGAGCGCTCCGCGGGCGTCGTTGCCGGAGGTCGTGCTCCCCTGGTCGACCCGGACGTCGATCAGGACCGGCCGGTCGAGCGGGAGATCCGCCGGATGCCGGCGCCCATCCCCCACGACGACCGCGGCGAGCAGGCACGAGATCGCGATCGCGCCGGCGGCCAGCAGCGCAGTGCCCCTGGTCCGGCACCGGACGGCGCGACCGAGCGACACGACGGCGACGAGCAGCGCGACGACCGCCCCTGCGGGTGCGGCCGCGGGGACGGCGGTGCCGAGCAGAGCGATCAGCCACACCGCCGCCGTCGGCAGCAGCAGGCCCGTGCGGATCAGGCGGTCGCTCACGGCGCGACCAGGTCTCGGAGACCCGCGAGGGTCTTCGGGCCGATGCCGCCCACCTGGCCGAGGTCGTCGACGGAGCGGAACCCGCCGTGCGCGTCCCGGTAGGCGATGATGCGTGCCGCGAGCGCAGGCCCGATCTGCGGGAGCGTCTCGAGCTGCGCCGCGGTCGCGCTGCTCAGGCTCATCGGACCCGTCGCCGTCGCCCTGCCGCCGTCCGCCGCGGCGCTCGAGGGCGCGGCACCCCGCGTGGGTACGACGATCAGCTGGCCGTCGACGACGCGGGCGGCCAGGTTGATCCCCGACTGCTCGGCCGCCGTCGTCGCGCCGCCCGCCGCTGTCACGGCGTCGACGACCCGTGCGCCGGCGGGGAGCGAGACCAGACCGGGTGACCTGACCGCGCCGCTCACGTGCACCAGCAGCGGCGTGGGGACCGGTGAGCTCGGCGCCACCCGGACGACGGAGCGCTCCGCCGTGCTGCCGGAGGCCTGCCCGGCTGCGATCAGCACAGCAGCGCCGAGCACCGCGACGACGAGCCCGACGACGACGAGCGTCGGGATCAACCGCCCGCCGGTGGCCGCCGCGAACCGGGTCCGGAGGAAGTCCACCCGTGGACGCTACGGCGCCCCCGTGGACCGCTCCGGCCGGTTCAGCACGGGACGAGCGGATCCGCTGCTGTGGAGGACCGGATCGTCACTCGGTGGCGATGCTCACGACCTTCGGCGCCCGGACGACGACCCGGGTGATGCGCTTCGATCCGAGCGACCGCTTCACGACGTCGGACGACGTCGCGAGCCGTTCGAGATCCTCCGCGGTGATCTTCGGCGACACCTCGAGCTTCGCGCGCACCTTGCCGTCGACCTGCACGATCGCGGTCACCGAGTCCTCCACCAGCAGGGTCGGGTCGGGCTTCCGGAAGCCCTGCAGGGCGACCGACGGCGGGTAGCCGAGGCGGTCCCACATCTCCTCGGCCGTGTACGGGGCGAAGAGGCTGAGGGCCACCGCGATCGTCTCGACCGCCTCCCGGACCGCGCCGTCGGCGGCGCCGGGCCCGCTGTCGATCGCCTTCCTCGTCGCGTTGACCAGCTCCATGATCCTGGCGATCATCACGTTGAACTTGAACGTCTCGGCCAGCCCGGGCACATCAGCGAGCAAGCGGTGCGTCTGCCTGCGCAGCGACGCGTCCCCGCTCGCCCAGACCACATCGGGCGGGCTGGACACGTCGATCGCGAGGCGCAGTGCACGGTTCAGGAACTTCACCTGACCGCCTGGCCGCACGTCCTCCCAGTCGATCGTGTCCTCCGGGGGGCCGGCGAACGCCATCGTCAGGCGGATGGCGTCGACGCCGTACCGCTCCAGCTCGTCGGACAGGCTCACCCCACCGCGGCTCTTCGACATCTTCGCGCCGCCCGACAGGACCATGCCCTGATTCAGCAGCGCGCTGAAGGGTTCGGTGAACCGCACATGCCCCAGGTCGAACAGGACCTTCGTGATGAAGCGCGCGTAGAGCAGGTGCAGGATCGCATGCTCCACGCCGCCGACGTACTGGTCGACGGGCGCCCACTTGTCCGCCTCGGCGGGATCGAATGCCCGGGAGTCGTCGTTCGCGGACAGGAACCGCAGGAAATACCACGAGCTGTCGACGAACGTGTCCATGGTGTCGGCGTCGCGCCTCGCGGGAGTGCCGTCGAGTGGGCTGGGCACGTTCACCCAGTCGGTCGCGGCGCCGAGCGGCGAGCTGCCCTTCGGCTTCAGGTCGAGGCCCTCGGTGCTCGGCAGGCGCACCGGCAGGTCCTCCACGGGCACCGGGATCTCGGTGCCGTCGGCCGCGTGGATGATCGGGATCGGGGTGCCCCAGAACCGCTGGCGGGAGATCAGCCAGTCGCGCAGCCGGTAGCTCTTCGCGGCACGGCCGGCGCCCGACGACTCCAGCTCCTTGACGACCTTCTCGATCGCGCGGTTCTTGGACAGGCCGTCGAGGCTGCCGGAGTTCACCAGGCGCCCGTCGCCGGTGAGCGCGACGCCGGTCACCGCCGGGTCCACCGACTCGATCTCGGGCAGCTCGCCGCCCGGCGGGATGACGGGGATCATGCCGGTCACCGGCTGGAACGTGTCCACGACGATCTTCACCGGCAGGTCGAAGGCGCGGGCGAAGTCGAGGTCGCGCTGATCGTGCGCCGGTACGGCCATGATCGCGCCGGTGCCGTAGTCGGACAGCACGTAGTCGGCAGCCCAGATCGGCAGCCGCTCACCGTTCACCGGGTTGATCGCGAAGCGGCCGAGGGGGACCCCGGTCTTGGCGCGGTCGGTGTTCAGCCGCTCCACCTCGGTGGTCGACTGGGCCCGCGCCAGGTACGCGGCGAAGGGCTCGGCGATCTCGGCGCCCTGTCCCGCGATCAGCTCGGCGGCCAGGTCGGAGTCGGGTGCGACGACCATGTACGTCGCGCCGTGCAGCGTGTCGGGTCGCGTCGTGAAGACCGTGATGGGCTCGTCGCGGCCCTCGACGACGAAGTCGACCTGGGCGCCGTTGCTCCGGCCGATCCAGTTGCGCTGCATCGCGATGACCTTCGACGGCCAGGTGCCCTCGAGCTGCTTCAGGTCGTCCAGCAGCCGGTCGGCGTACTCCGTGATGCGGAAGTACCACTGCGTCAGCTTCTTCTTCTCGACGATCGCGCCGGACCGGTCGCTCGTGCCGTCGGGCAGCACCTGCTCGTTCGCGAGCACCGTCTGGTCCACCGGGTCCCAGTTGACCCAGCTGTCCTTCCGGTAGGCCAGCCCCTTCTTGTACAGCTCGAGGAACAGCCACTGGTTCCACTTGTAGTACTCGGGGTCGGAGGTGTGCAGCTCGCGGCTCCAGTCGAAGCTCACCGCGTAGCGCTCGAACGACGCCTTCTGCTGGGCGATGTTGGAGTACGTCCACTCCCGCGGGTCGGACCCGCGCTTGATCGCGGCGTTCTCCGCGGGCAGGCCGAACGAGTCCCAGCCGATCGGGTGCAGCACGTTGAAACCGCGCTGGCGCCAGTACCTCGCCGTGATGTCACCGAACGCGAACGCCTCCGCATGCCCCATGTGGAGGTCGCCGGAGGGGTACGGGAACATGTCGAGGATGTACTTCCGCGGCCGCTTGTCCGCGGGGTCGTCGGTGCGGAAGAAGTCGCCGTCCCTCCAGATGGGCAGCCACTTCTCCTGCAGCTGCGCGGGGGTCGGCAGCTCGTCGGCGGTCGGCTCGGGCATCGAAGATCCTCAGTGTTTTCAGGCAGGAGCCCGGCGCAGGTCAGGCAAGGAACAGCATTCAACTGTAGAGGTCGGTGCTCCGCCCCTCGCGTCGCGAGGCGCTGCACGCCACCCGGACGACGACGTACGCTGACCCGGACGACGAAGGAGCGCCACCTGGACGCCTGGCTGACCGCCCTGCTGGAGGGCCTGGCGGCCCTCGGCGACTGGAGGTACCTCGTCGCCTTCGCCGGCATGTTCTGCGAGACGAGCCTCTTCATCGGCCTGCTCGTCCCGGGCGACTCGATCGTGCTGCTCACGGCGACGGCCGGGCGCGGCGCGGGCGACTGGCTGCTGCTCGTGCTCGTCGTCGTCGCGGGGTCCCTCGGGGGCGAGACCCTCGGCTTCGTCATCGGCCGCTCCTTCGGGCCCCGGCTGCGCGCCAGCCGGCTCGGCCGGCGGATCGGCGAGCGGCACGTGCTGCGCGCCGAGCGCTGGCTCGATCGCCGCGGCGGCGTCGCGATCCTGCTCAGCCGGTTCCTGCCGGTGATGCACGCCCTCATCCCGGTGACGGTCGGCGCGAGCAGCTATCCGTACCGGAGGTTCATCGCCTGGACGGCTCCGGCGTGCGTGATGTGGGCGGCGCTGTACGTATCGGTCGGCCAGGCGGCCGGCTCCAGCTATCGGGCGCTCTCCGGCGAGCTGCACTTCGCAGGCTGGCTGGTCCTCGGCGGCATGGCGCTGTTCCTCCTGATCGCGTGGCTCGCCAGGAAGCTCCTGCACCGACTCGAGCGCCCCTGAGGCGTCGATCCCGGCGGACGGCGGAGGGCCGCCACCCGAACCGGGTGACGGCCCTCCGCCGTGCCGCGAGCGGTCAGAGGCCCTTGCTCTTCAGCCAGGCGGTTGCGAGCGCCTGGTAGTCGGGCTTGCTGCTGCCCGACGCCTTCGTGTTCAGGTCGAGCAGATCCGCGGTGGTCAGCTTCGCCGAGACGCCGTTGACGATCGTGTCGAGGTCGCTGGTCGCCTTGCTGGTGCTGACGATCGGCACGACCTGCTGCGACGCGAAGAGGTTCTTCGGGTCGGTCAGCGTGACGAGCTTGTTCTGCTGGATCGACGGGGTCGTCGAGTAGATGTCGGCGACCTGCACCTGGTTCGCGAGCAGCGCCTTCAGCGTGGTCGGGCCACCGCCGTCGTTGATCGCCTTGAAGGTGATGTTCTTCAGGCCGTACACCGACTGCAGCCCCTTGATGCCGTCCGGCCGCGTCGCGAACTCGGGATTCGCGGCGAGGGTGATCGCGCCCGCCTTCGAGAGGTCGGCGATGGAGGTCAGTCCCTTCGACTTCGCGAACGCCGCGGTGACGTTGAGCGAGTCGGAGTCGGCTGCGGGAGCGAAGTCGAGCGCCTTCGCGTTCAGCGTCCCGACCTTCGCATCGATGCCGGCCTTGACGGCGTCGCCGGACTTCGCGTTGGCCGTCTTGTCGAGGTAGGAGAGCAGGGATCCCGCGTACTCGGGGACCAGGTTGATCTCTCCGGACTGCAGCGCCGGCAGGTAGGCGGCGCGAGCGCCGATCGCCGGCTTGTAGGACACGGTGTAGCCCTTGTCCGCGAGCGCGCCGCCGTAGATGTACCCGAGGATCTCGTTCTCGCCGAAGTTCGCGGAGCCGACGACGATCGTCTTGGCGGCGCCCGATGCGGCGCTTCCCGATGCGCTCGCGCTGCTGCTGCCGTTCCCGGCGAGGCTGCTCGAGCTCGAGCAGCCGGCGAGGCCGACGGACAGCGCCGCCGCGACGGCGGCCGCCCCGAGGGCGCCTCTTCGTGTGATGCGGTGCATGGTGCTACTTCCCTTCCGGAATGGGTGCCCCACGGGGTGCGACCGGCAGGCGCCGGACGCGTGCTGTGGATGGTCCGCGGCCGCGGGACACCCCACGCGGTGCGGCGAGTCGTTGCAGGACGGCGAGCACGCCGTCCACGAGCAGGGCGAGGACGGTCACGAGGATCGCTCCCGCGGTCATCTGCACGAAGTCGTTGGCGGCGAGACCGCCCAGGATGAAGTCGCCGAGGCTGTTGATCCCGAAGTTCGACACGAGCGCGACCGACGCGATGATCTGCAGCGTCGAGCTGCGCAGGCCGCCGAGGATCAGCGGCGCCGCGAGCGGCAGCTCGACCTGGAACAGGATCTGCCGCTCCGTCATGCCCACCGCCCGGGCCGCGTCGATGGTCTGCCGATCGATCGATTCGAGCCCTGCGTACGCACCCGCGAGCAGCGGTGGGACGCCGAGCAGCACGAACACGAGCACCGTCGGCGGGAACGCCAGCCACATCACGAGCAGTACCGAGAGCAGGCCGAGCGTCGGGACGGCGCGCGCCACGTTGGCGATCACGACCGCACCGGCGCGTCCCTTGCCGGTGTGCCCGATGAAGAGACCGATCGGCAGGGCGACGGCCGCTGTGAAGACGACGGCGACGAAGCTGATCCAGAGGTGGTCGGCGAGCTCCTGCGCGATGCCCGCCTGGAAGTTGACCACAGACCAGTGCGAGCCGTCGAGGATCCACTGGATCGCCTGGACGAAGAGCATCAGAACCGTCCCGTCGTCGGGATCGGCTGCGACAGCGCCTTCGCGGCGGAGGAGGAGAGCCGCCGACGGCGGTTCCACGGCATCAGCAGCCGCCCGAGGCCGCCGAGGATCAGGTCGAACACGGCCGCGACGACGAGCACGGCGACGAGCCCGGTGAGGGTCTCGACGGCGAAGTTGCGCTGGAACCCGTCGGTGAAGAAGCTGCCGAGGCTCGGGATGCCGACGAGTGCGGCGACCGTGGCGAGGCTGATCGTGCTGACGGAGACGACCCGGACCCCGGCGAGCAGCACCGGACCGGCGAGCGGCAGCTCGACCCGCCAGAACAGCTGGGTGGCGGCGAATCCTTGCGCTGTCGCGGACTGCCGGACCTCGGCAGCGACGGACGCGAAGGCGTCGGCAGCCGAGCGGACCATGATCGCGACCGCGTACAGCAGCAGTGCGACGACGACGTTCAACGGGTTCAGGATCGGCAGGCCGAGCACGACCGGGACCAGCACGACGAGCGCGATGCCGGGGATCGTGTACGCGATGTTGCCGGCGGTGAGCAGCACGCTCCGCGCGGCGGACGACCGCGACGCCCAGTAGCCGAGGGGTACGGAGATCACGAACCCCAGCACGATCGGCGGGACGCAGAGGCCCACGTGCGTGAGGGTCAACGACCAGACGAGGTCGAGGTGATCCAGTACCCAGGCCATCAGGCGTCGCCCGCCTGGTCCGTCTTGTTCGAGACGCTCCGCGACTTCGGGCCGGCGCCGGCGAGGATCAGCCGGCCGTCGGGAGCGCTGATGACGCCGGCGGGGTAGCCGCCGGCGTCCACGAGCAGCACGTCGTCTCCGGCGCTCCGCTCCTCAGCGGTGAGGCGGCGCTTGCCGCGCTTGGCGCCGACGAAGTCCGCGACGAAGTCGCTCGCGGGATGGGCGAGGATCTCGGCCGGGCTGCCGATCTGGGCGATGATCCCACCGCGCTGCAGGATGACGACCTGCGAGCCGAGCAGGAACGCCTCGTCGATGTCGTGCGTCACGAACACCGTGGTCTTGCCGAGCTCGCGCTGCAGGCGCAGCAGCTCCTGCTGCAGCTCGTCGCGCACGATCGGGTCGACGGCGCCGAACGGCTCGTCCATCAGCAGGATGTTGGGGTCCGCGGCGAGCCCGCGGGCCACGCCGACTCGTTGCTGCTGGCCGCCGGAGAGCTGGCCCGGGTAGCGGTTCGCGAGCGAGCGGTCGAGGCCGACCCGGTCGAGCTGCGCGAGCGCCTCCTGGCGCGCCTTCGCCTTCGGCGTGCCGGTCAGGACCGGGACCGTGGCGACGTTGTCGAGGACCGTGCGGTGCGGCAGCAGCCCGGAGTTCTGCATCACGTAGCCGATGCGTCGCCGGAGGGCGACGGGTTCGATGCCGGAGACCGGCTCGCCGTCGATGAGGACCTCCCCCTCGCTCGGGTCGACCATCCGGTTGATCATGCGCAGCAGAGTCGTCTTGCCGCAGCCGGAGGACCCGACGAACACCGTGGTGGAGTGCGATGGGATGGTGACGGAGAAGTCCTCCACCGCCGTGGTGCCGTCGGGGTAGGTCTTGCGCACGTGGCGGAACTCGATGCTCACCCTGCGTCCTCTCCTCCGGCGGCTGAAGCGGCCACAAATATACGAACGGGTTCGGACATCCAAGCGCGCACCCTGCGGACCCACAGCTTTTGTGACGCCGCGTGAGCACGGGAGGCGTCTGCGAGACTTCGGTCGTGGCCCACCCGCAGCGTCGCCCGTTCCGGCGGCGCAAGCCCTCGCCCGCCGTCGAGCAGGCGGTGGGGCGGGCGATGCGCGTCGACGACGCGATCCGGGAGTTCCGGGAGCAGCGGGCGCTTCGGCGGGGCCGCGTCCCGACGGTGATCCCCTACACGGGGTACGGGTCGACGTCCTGGGTCCGTGTGCTCGGCCGGGTGCTGATCACCACGCAGGCGCCTTCGGAGTCACCGCAGGAGTCGTTCCGCGGGTGGCGCAGCTTCACCGGCATCCCCGTGGACGGCGCACCGGTGCGGGTCACCATCGGCGACACCGTGCACCACGTGGTCACCGACAGCGGCGGCGTCATCGACGTGCGGGTCGAGGCGCGGCTGACACCCGGATGGCATCGGATCCGGCTGCAGGCCGAGGGCGTGGGCGAGCGCTCGCCTGAGGTCCGGGCCCCCGTGTTCGTGCTGGACCCTGCTGCGCCCTTCGGCGTCGTGTCCGACATCGACGACACCGTGATGGTCACGGCGCTCCCGCGACCGCTGCTCGCCGCGTGGAACACGTTCGTGCTGAACGAGCACGCCCGGAGCCCGACCCCCGGCATGGCCGTGCTCTACGACCGGATCCATCACGAGCACCCGGCCGCGCCGTTCCTCTACCTGTCCACGGGCGCGTGGAACGTCGCACCGACCCTCGGCCGCTTCCTGAGCCGCAACCTGTACCCGCCGGGCCCGCTCCTGCTGACCGACTGGGGTCCTACGCCGGACCGCGTGTTCCGGTCCGGCCGCGCGCACAAGATCGAGGAGCTCGAGCGGCTCGCGACCGAGTTCCCCGACATGCGGTGGCTGCTCATCGGGGACGACGGGCAGCACGACGAAGCCACCTACAGCGGTTTCGCGGAGGCACATCCGGAGAACGTCGCGCTGATCTGCATCCGGCAGCTGTCCGACAGCGAGGCCGTGCTCGCCGGCGGCCGTTCGCGGCAGGACTGGCGCGAGCAGGCGACGGAGGTGGCTTGGAGCTACGCCCCGGACGGCGGAGGTTTCGTGACCGCGCTGGAGCAGCACGGCATCCTCTGACGCATCGGTTCCCCCTGCGCCTCGTGGACCTCAGCTCCAGGCGTCGGGGCCCTCCGAGCCGGCCGGGTACTCGTCGAGCGGCACGTCGCCCCGCTGCCACGAGTCGAGGATCGGCTGCACGATCCGCCAGCACTGCACCGCGACGTCACCGCGGATGGACAGGGTCGGGTCGTCGCCGAGCACGCCGCGAACCACCTCGCCGTACTCCGTCACGGGGCTCTTCGGGAGCGCTCCGCTGATCGACACCGGCTCGAGCTCGAACGGCATGTCCCCACCGCCGGAGGTGAACCGCAGCTCGATGCGCGGGGGCTTGAAGCCGAAGCGCAGCACCTCCGCGCTGCCGTCGCCGGACTGCCCGTCCGGCCGGAACCGCACCGGCCGGTAGTGCACCAGGATCTCGTTCGCCGGGTCGCCGATCGACTTGCCGGAACGGAGCAGGAAGGGGACACCGGCCCACCGGGCGTTGTCGACCTCGAGCGCGATCTGCGCCAGCGTCTCGGTCCCGTTGGCCGGATCGACGCCCGGCTCGGCGCTGTAGTCGGGCACCTGCTCGCCGTCGACCTCCCCCGCGGTGTACCGGGCACGACGGGAGGGGCCGTCGGTGTTCGCGAACACCGGCGCTCCGGTCCAGGGCTTCGTCACCGCGAGCACGGCAGCGAGGGAGTCCCGCAGGTGCTCGGGGTCCAGCCCGGCGGGCGCCTCGCACGCCGTCACGGCGAGCACCTGCAGCAGGTGCGACTGCAGCATGTCGCGCAGTGCGCCGGCGGTGTCGTAGTAGCCGGCGCGCCCCTCCAGCCCCAGCTTCTCGTCGTAGACGATCTCCACGCGCTCGATGTCGTCCGCGCTCCAGGAGGACTCGAGCAGGCGGTTGTTGAAGCGGGTCGCCAGCATGGCGAGCGCAGCGCGCTGGCCGAGGAAGTGGTCGACGCGGTGGATGCGCTCCTCCGGCACGACCTTCACGAGCTCCTCGTTCAACGCCGTCGCGCTGTCGGCGTCGTCGCCGAACGGCTTCTCCAGGGCGAGCACCGTGTGGTCCGGCAGGTCGAGGTCCTGCAGGACGCCGGCGACCTTCACGACGACCGAGGGAGGCAGCGCGAAGTAGACGACGAGGTCGCCGTCCACGCCGGACAGCAGCCGCTTCCAGTCGTCGGCATCGGTGGGGTCGGCCTGCTCGTACCGGGTGGCGTGCAGGACCGCCTCGGCGACGTCCCCGTCCGCACCCACCTGCGTGAAGGCCCCGTGGACGGTGTCCTGCCACTCGGCGCCCTTGTCCGAACGGCCGCTGCCGACGATGCGGAGCCCGTCCAGGAGCTCGAGATCGGACGCGTCCCCCCCGACGATGAGGCTGCCGATGCCGGGCAGGAGCAGTCGCTTCGTCAGGTCGCCGCTGGCGCCGAGGATGAGCATCGTGGTGGAGGTCACGCCGGGAGCGTAGGGAGCAGCGCCTGGACGAGCGGTGGAGGTCCGCTGAGGGCGGCGGCCGCAGACGCCCACTCACGCCGCGCCGGGTCGGTGCGCCGCGCGTAGCGTTGCCACGTGCCCTCCCCCGCCCTCGAGCTCGACGCCGACCTGCTCTCCCGGATCGCCGACCGCGCCGCCGCGCACGACCGCGACGGCACGTTCCCGCACGAGGACCTCGCCGAGCTGCGGAGCGCGGGGTACCTCGCCGCCCTCGTCCCGGAGGACCGCGGCGGATGGGGGTTGACGCTCGAGCAGCTGACCCGGCAGCAGTCGCGGCTCGCCGCGGCCGCACCCGCGACGGCGCTCGCGGTGAACATGCACCTCGTCTGGACCGCCGTCGCCAAGACGCTGCACGACCGTGGCGACGCGGGCCTCGACTTCGTGCTCGACGAGGCCGCCGCCGGCGAGGTCTTCGCGTTCGGGGTGAGCGAGGCGGGCAACGATCTCGTCCTGTTCGCCTCGACGGTGGAGGCGCGGCCGCTCCCCGACGGATCGGTGGCCTACACCGGCACCAAGACCTTCACCTCGCTCTCCCCCGTCTGGACGCGCCTCGGCACGTTCGGCCTCGACTCGTTCAGCGACGACGCACCGCGGATCGTGTGGGGCTTCCTCGATCGGGACACCGCGGGCATCGACGTCGCGGAGGACTGGGACCCGCTCGGCCAGCGGGCCACCCGCAGCGACACGACCCGTCTCACGGGCGCGATCGCCCGGAGCGAGCGCGTGGTTCGCCGTCTGCCGCCCGGTCCGAACCCGGACCTGCTGATCTTCGGGGTGTTCGTCAACTTCGAGATCCTGCTCGCCTCCGTGTACGCGGGCATCGCCCACCGCGCGGTCGAGCTGGCCGCAGAGGCGGCGAAGCGGCGGACGTCCCTGCGGCTCGGCGGCGCGCCGCGTTCCGACGACCCGGACGTGCGCCGCCGGGTGGCCACCGCGGCGCTGCTCGACGACGCGCTGGACCCGCAGATCCGGTCGCTCGCGCGGGACGTGGACGCCGCGGTGGATCACGGCCGACTGTGGTTCGCGAAGGCGTCCGGACTGAAGGTCCGGGTGACCGAGCAGGCGAAAGCGGTCGTCGACCAGGCACTCCTCGTCGCTGGCGGAAGCGGTTACGCCGCGTCGTCCGAGCTCTCGCGGCTCTACCGGGACGTCCTCGGAGGGGCATTCAACCCCTCCACCGCCGACTCCGCTCTCGGCACAATCGCGACCGCGGTGCTGGGGCCTCCCTCCACCTGATCGCGTCCCGCGGATCCGGATCCGGATCCGGATCTCGTTCGCGGGTCGGCGAGTACCCGGACGGCACCCAGGCGGGAGCCCCTGTGCGCGGGGTGTCGCGGGAGCTCTCCGGATGGGCGAGCACGCCCCCTCCCGCTGCGAGGCCGGGAAGCACGGAGCCGGGCTTCCGTAGCCTCATCCGGTGAGTCGAGACGTGCCCGAGCGGCAGCAGCACCCGCGGGTGATCCTGGCCATCTGCTGCCTCAGCCTGTTCATCGTCACCCTGGACGCGACCGTCACCAACGTGGCGCTGCCCACGATCGGCAAGGACCTCCACGCGGGCGTGACGAGCCTGCAGTGGACCCTCGACGCGTACACGCTCACGCTCGCCAGCCTGCTCGTGCTCGCCGGCTCGAGCGCGGACCGGCTCGGTAGGAAGCGGGTGTTCCGCATCGGACTCGTCGTCTTCGGTCTCGGCTCGCTCGCCTGCAGCGCGGCGCCGTCCGATTCCTTCCTCATCGCGGCACGCGTGCTCCAGGCGCTCGGCGGCACGATGCTCAACCCCGTCTCGCTGTCGATCATCACCAACGCGTTCCAGGACAGGAAGGCGCGCGCGGGTGCGCTCGGCGTCTGGGGCGCGATCAGTGGCGTCTCCCTGGGGTTCGGCCCGCTCGTCGGCGGCCTCCTCGTCGAGACCGTCGGCTGGCGCGCGATCTTCTGGGTGAACGTGCCGGTGGTCGTCGCCGCGCTCGTGCTCACCACGCTGTTCGTGCCGGAGTCGCGCGCCGCGAGAGCGCGCCGCATCGACCCGCCAGGTCAGCTGCTCGTCGTCCTGCTGCTCGCGGGCGCCGTCTTCGGGATCATCGAGGGACCGCAGCTCGGCTGGGCCTCGCCTGCGACGCTCGGAGCGTTCGCGGTGTCGGCGCTCGCGCTCGCCCTCTTCGTCCCCGTGGAGCTGCGCCGCGACGAGCCGCTCATCGACCCGCGATTCTTCACGAGCATCCCCTTCACGGGCGCCGTCGTCGCCGCGGTGCTGGCGTTCGGGTCCTGGAGCGCCTTCCTGTTCTCGAACACGCTGTACCTCCAGGAGGTGAAGGGCTTCCCGCCCATCCTGACGGGCCTGCTGTTCATGCCCGCGGGGATCGCGATCCTGGCCGGCTCACCCGTCTCGGGGCGCCTCGTCGGGACCCGTGGCACCCGCCTGCCGATGAGCCTCGCAGGCCTGCTCGTCGCCGCCGCGGCGATCGCGCTCGCCTTCACCACCGCCTCCTCCCCGGTCGTGCTCGTCGCGGTCGTGTTCGCGCTCTTCGGGCTCGGGTTCGGGTTCGTGAACGCACCGATCACGAACACCGCGGTCTCCGGCATGCCGAACGATCAGGCCGGAGCGGCCTCCGCGATCGCCTCGACCGGGAGGCAGGTGGGCACATCCCTCGGCATCGCGCTCGCCGGATCGATCACGGGTGCCGCGGGCGCGGGTGGCCGCGTCCCCAGCTCGTTCGCCACGGACGCCCACCCGCTCTGGTGGACGATCGCCGCCGCAGGGGCGGCCATCGTCGCGATCGCGTCCCTCAGCAACACGCGGGCGGCGTCCCGCTCGAGCGAGCGCCTCGGTCCCCTGCTGAACGACGCCGCGAGCGCATGACGGCCGCGGGGCGGAGGGCCGGACCCGCGCCTCGGTGTACACTCGACAGGCCGCTTCGGCGGTGCACGGGTCTGTGGCGCAGCTGGTAGCGCACCTGCATGGCATGCAGGGGGTCAGGGG
>JABBOB010000069.1 GCA_019352055.1 Acidobacteriota bacterium | reverse complement strand
CCGAGAGTTCCAGCCGTCCAGCGACTCGTCCGCCTGCTCACGAGATGTCTGTCGTGCAGCGGGACTCGGCCGACCACGTGGAGTGTTCTCCGGCGCACGTTGCACCGTGCTCCCGCGTCCTGCCCACCGCCACGAAATGGCAGCCACCTCGTACAGTGCCCACATGCTGGTCGAGCCAGGGCGCATTCTGGCGAAGACGCCGTCGCGAGTGCTCGTCGCAGGCACCTCAGGCGCGGGCAAAACCACCCTGGCAGCTGCGATCGGTACGTCCCTGAACCTGGTGCACGTCGAGATCGACGCCCTCTTCCACGGTCCC
The DNA here is from genome assembly GCA_019352055.1 of Acidobacteriota bacterium. Lineage (GTDB taxonomy): Bacteria > Actinomycetota > Actinomycetes > Actinomycetales > Microbacteriaceae > Amnibacterium. The sequence continues at coordinate 12,453 of JABBOB010000069.1, read as the reverse complement.
GGCTGGACCCCACGACCGCAGTTCGCGGCCGAGGTCGACGCCTTCAGCCGGCAAGACCGATGGGTCACCGAATGGCAATACGGAGCGGTGCGGCAGCTCCTGGCCGAGCGCGCCGACCTCATGGTCTGGCTGGACCTTCCACGCCGACAGGTGATGCAGCAGGTCATCACTCGCACCGTGCAGCGCCGCCTCCACCACCAAGAGATGTGGAACGGCAACCGAGAGCCAGCACTGTGGACGGTACTGCGAGACCGCGACCACATCGTGCGCTGGGCATGGCGCACGCACCCCGAAACACGCCCGCGCGTTCTCGCCGTGGACGAGACCCTTCCCACGCTGCCGATCGTGCGACTACGCAGCCACGCCCAAGCGAATCGATGGCTGCGATCTCTCCCCCGACCGGACTGACCAGGAGTGCGCCCACCACACCCCCGACTCGGACGACCGGCGGACGGTACCGATCGAGACGACCGATTCGGGAGCCGAGCTCGCCGGCGCCACCCGTGCCGCGCGCCACGCCTGGCTCGACTCCCGCCTCGCTCTGTTCTCCGAGGAGGACCGCGCCATCCTCACCCGCGCATGCGGACTGCTGCTCTCGGTCGCGGACGACGACTGATCTCGTGGTGCCCGACGGGGGCGCCGACCGCCGTCACGGACCCGAGCGCCTCGGCCTCTGACCGCCTCCGCTTCGGATCTCAGGGAATCCGATCGACGACGAGCCCCGCGCAGGCGACCACGGGCATGCGCTGGAGGAGACCGAGAGCAGTGTGTCCGCCCGGTGCACGATGACGGGCGCCGCGCTCGGACCGAGGGTCGACGCGGCGCCCGAGCCGTCCTCGCGGGCGATGTGCGACAGCACGGAGAGCCGGACGGTGGTGCCTCCTGCGACCGGGATGCCTGCGGCATCGCCGGGCCGGGCGGCCTCGGCGACGCGGCCTGCGAGCGTGAAGGCGGTGACGGGGAGCATGCACGCGGCACCACCGCAGTGAGGGTCGCCCGCGCCGGCCGGTTCCGTTCCACGGGCCGCGCCGACGGCGTCGATCGTCGCGCGACGCGGGGAGTCGCGTCGTCGTGGACTCAGTGCCGAGCCTTGGCGATCAGCTCCTTGCTGCGGATCAGTCGCAGGACCGTGATGAGCAGGACGCCCCCGATCACGTTGAGCACCGCGGTGGGCACGAACCATGTCACCCACTCGCCTGGAGTCGCCTCCCCGAGGGTGATCGTCCCGAAGATCAACAGCGAGTCCAGCACGGAGTGCATCAGCTGCAACCCGGCGAGCAGGAGTCCCCCGACCACCGCAGCGGCGATCTTGGCGGGATCCGAATCGGTCCCCGTGCTGCATGCGGGTCATCAGCGTGATCGTCATGCCCCCGAGCAGCGCGAGGCTGATCCCCTCCCACCCAACCCCACGTCCAGGTAGTGGCGGCCGGCCTCCACGAGGGTGCGATGCCAGGCGGGGAAGGCCGCGACGACGAGGAGCATGATCAGCCAGCCGCCGGCCAGATTCGTGACGAGCGTGCCGATCCAGAGCTTCCCGAGCTGCCAGGCCGTGCCCTCCTTCGCCGCGAGCGCAGCGATCGGAACGAGGAAGTTCTCCGTGAACAGCTCGCTGTGCGCCAGCAGCAGCGCGATGAGGCCCACCGAGAACGCCAGCCCGGCGAGCAGGTGGCTGCCCGTGTCGTGCAGCACCGCGAGGTAGGCCATCACACCGACGCCGACCTCCAGGCCTCCGGAGAGGCCGGTGACCAGCACCGCCGGCCAGGTGCGGTTGAGGCGTTCGGCTCCCTCCGCGACGACCGTGTCGAAGGACTCCGCGACCTCGTCCTCCACCGGCTCGTCGGACTCGCCGATCTCACGTCTCCGGGCGTCGCTCACGCGGGCATCGTGCCCTGTGCAGCCGCGCGATCGCGGCCCGCCGGCTGTCGCGCTGGACATCCCGGGCATGGTGCGTGAAGGCCGCGCCCTCACCGTGCCCGATACCACCGGATGGACCGAGCCGGTGGATCTGATCGGTCCGCTCGCGGAACGCACGCTGCGCAACTCATAGTCGGCGGCCAGCGGCGTCCTAGTCCTCGGTAAGGCGTGGCGCCGAGGATCGCCGCATGGCGGGGCGTGCTGCAAGGACCTCCACGCCGCTGTCCGTGCGCGCCGCAGGGCCGGTGCGCGATGGAGGAGGCCGGGACTGCTCCGAGCAGGACGACGTCTTCCTGTGGCGAGCGCTGGCCGGCCCGCGACGATCGACTGCGCCGCTGGTCTACCTGCCGGGTCTCGGGCCGCACTCCACGAACCGGACCCGGTTGCAGCGCGCCGTCCAGCGCAGCGAGCTCGTCGGCGTGGGGCTCCACCGCGCCGTGTGGGTCGTCGGCCGACGATCGCCGCTGAAGGAGGGGACCACGATCGCCGGCCTGGCCGAGGAGCACGCTCGAGCCATCCGGTCGCGCTTCCCTGCGCCGGTGGATGTCATCGGCGAGTCGACCGGTGGCAGCATCGCCCTCCAGCTCGCCCTGGACCATCCGGACGTCGTGAAGCGCCTGATCGTCATCTCCGCCGCTTCTCGCATGCCCGGTGCCGGGCGCGCAGCCCAGCGCGAGGTCGTCCGCAGCCTCCGCGCCGGCAGACCGAGACGTGCCGCCGGGACGATGCTGGCTGCGACGACACGACGCCCGATCCGGCGCCGCCTGCTGAGAGCGGCGGGGTTCACCCTCGGACGCGTGGTGATCGGGAGGAGCGATCACGACCTCATGGTCCTGATCGAAGCGGAGGACGAGTTCGATCTGCGCCCGGATCTCCTCCGCGTGTCCGCGCCGACGGTCGTTCTCGGCGGGGCCCAGGACGGCTACTACTCCCCCGAGCTCTTCAGGGCGACAGCCGACGAGATCCCGAACGCCAGCTACGTCGAGTACCCGAAGAAGGGCCACCTGACCGCCGCGACGGACCATGCGGTCTCGCGCGCGATCCGCGACCGCCTGCGACGCGAACCGGAGGCGTGAGGGGCCGACTCCACCGAGCACCTCACCGCGCGGTATCGCTTCCCTGCTCGCGGCTCGCGGCACGGTGCGGCGCGTGCGCGCCGCGGGTCCGGTCGGGTCGGTCGCACGCGGACCTGCCGGTGAGTTGGTCCACCCCGTAGCGTTCGGCCATGGCGGCCTCGTCCGCCGGGCGTGGGTCGAACTGTCCTCGACCACGGCATCCTGATCGCCATCGCGATCTTCGTGCTCCTGATCGGCACCATCCGCTCCATCGGCCGTCGTCTGCTGGACGGCGTCGAGCCCGACCTGCTGCACACCGCGGAGCACGCGCTCCTGCATGTCGACGGAGTCGAGGACGTGACCCAGCTCCGCCTCCGCTGGTCGGGACACCGGCTGCAGGGCGACGCGGTCGTGCAGGTGCGCGGGGGCACGCTCGCCGACGCGGATCGCATCGTCGCTGAGGGCGTCGGGCAGGTCCACCACCACCTGCGCGTCGTCGACGACTTCCGGGTGCGGGCGACCGGTGTCGGGGGTGCAGCCGCACCGTGGGTCACGCAGCGCACGACGGTCTCCTCCGAGCCGCCGACGAGATCGGCGGTCTAGCCTGCCGGGACCCCACACGGTCGTGGGAGCAGGCGGAAGCGGAGTCGACGATGACGTTCTTCGAACAGGCGACGTGGGACGGTCGCACCTACTTGAGCGGGTGGCGGCCGACCGGCGCGACGGCGACCGTCGTGTCCCCCTCCACCGGCGAACCCCTCGCCGAGTACGCGGTGACGACACCCGAGCAGGTCGATCTGGCGGTGACGGAGGCGGTCGTCGCACAGCGCGCATGGGCCGCACGGCCCGCGACCGAGCGAGCGGCCGTGCTGCGGCGCGCAGCGCAGCTGATCGACGGGCAGGCCGGCGTCCTCGCCGGCTGGCTCCAGACGGAGGCGGGCTCCGCCGCGGGCAAGGCGGCCTTCGAGGCCGGCCTCGTCAGCGCCGAGTTCTGGGCGGCCGCGGACACCGCGATGATGCCGAACGGGCAGCTGCTGCGCACCGGGCGCCCGCGGCTGAGCTTCAGCCGACGCCTGCCGGTCGGGGTGATCGGCGTGATCTCGCCGTTCAACTTCCCCGCGATCCTCTCGGCACGGTCGATCGCCCCCGCGCTCGCGCTCGGCAACGCCGTGCTGCACAAGCCGGACCCACGCACCACCGTGACCGGCGGGCTGTTCTTCGCGGCGGTCCTCGAGGAGGCGGGTCTGCCCGCCGGGCTGTTCAACCTCGTGCCCGGTGGTGCGGACGTCGGGGCGGCGCTCGTCGAGCACCCGCGCGTCCCCGTCATCTCCTTCACCGGCTCGACCGCCGCCGGGCGGGCGATCGGGAAGCGGGCCGGCGAGCTGCTGAAGCGGGCGCACCTCGAGCTGGGCGGGAACAACGTGCTTCTCGTCCTGCCGGACGCGGACGTCGCGGCGGCCTCCTCCGCAGGCGCGTGGGGCTCGTTCCTGCATCAGGGCCAGATCTGCATGACGACCGGTCGGCACCTCGTGCACACCGACCTGTACGACGAGTACGTCGCGCAGCTCACCAGGCGGGCCGCGGCGCTGCACGCGGGCGACCCGGCGGACGGGGCGCCGCTCGGCCCGCTGATCGACGCGACGCAGCTGTCGAAGGTGGACGCGATCGTGCAGGAGAGCGTCCGGCAGGGTGCCCGGATCGAGACAGGAGGCACCTTCGAGGGGCTCTTCTACGCACCGACGGTGCTGTCGGCGGTCACGCCGGACCAGCCGGCCTTCACCGACGAGATCTTCGGACCCGTCGCGCCGGTCACCCGCTACGACACCGTGGACGAGGCGATCGAGCTGATCAACAGCAGCGAGTACGGCCTCTCGGTCGGGGTGCTCTCCGGCGACGCCTACAAGGCCTTCGAGCTCGCCGACCGCATCTCGACCGGGATCCTGCACATCAACGACCAGACCGTCGACGACGAGGCGCAGGCCCCGTTCGGCGGCGTGGGGCTCTCCGGCACCGGAGCGCGGTTCGGTGGCCATGAGGCCAACATCGAGGCCTTCACGGAGACCCAGTGGGTCACCGTGCAGGGCGAGATCGCGACCTACCCGTTCTGAACCGAGGGCGCTCCCGTCGATCGGTGCCCCGCCGATCGCCCGCTGATGGCCGGGCGCCGGCGGAAGCGGCGCACTTCCGACACGGTGAAGAACCCCGACTCTTTCGGGCCTCGATCCTCGATCCGCGTGCATCCGTCGGTGAGGCTGGACGACGTGTTCGAGGATCGGAGACGCATGCTGGACGCGGGAGCATGACCCGGCCCGTCGCCCGGACGCTCGATCGGCCCGGCGCCGTCGGCGCCGACCGGGAGGCCACCGTGCTGCGGTTCCTCGCTCCGCCGAACGAGGTCGATCTCGACGGGCGGACGATCAAGTCAGGGCACGTGCTCGAGTGGATCGACCGAGCGGGCTTCGCCTGCGCGGCGGCGTGGAGCGGGTCGTACTGCGTCACCGCCTACGTGGGGAACGTCGGGTTCCACCAGCCGATCAGCGCGGGCAGCCTCGTCGAGACGACCGCGCGCGTGATCGCGACCGGCAGCTCGAGCATGCAGGTGCTCGTCACCGTCGACGCCGCGCCTCCGACGGGCGGGGACCCCCACCGCGTCGCGCACTGCCTCCTCGTGCTCGTCGCGGTCGACGGCGACGGGCGTCCTCGGCGGGTGCCGCGGTGGCGCGCGTCCAACGCGGTCGAGCTGGACCTGCTCGACCTGGCCGAGCAGCGGGTCGCGGTCCGCGCCCGGATCCGCGCGGCGATGGAGGCGCAGGAGTACACGACCGCCGGCACGGCGCCGCGCCTCCTCCTCCGGTTCCTCGCGACGCCGCGGGACGTGAACTGGGGCGGCCGCGTGCACGGCGGCACCGTCATGCGATGGATCGACGAGACCGCGCAGGCGTGCGCCCGGTCGTGGACGCGGCGACAGACGGTCGGCGTCTACGCGGGCGGCATCCACTTCCACGCACCGATCGAGATCGGCTCGCTCGTCGAGGTCGAGTCGCGCATCCTGCACACCGGACCGCACAGCGTGCATCTCGCGACCCACGTGCGGTCCGCGGACCCGGTCGTCGGCGAGTACCGGACCACGACGCGGTGCATGAGCGTCTTCGTGCCGCTCGACGACGCCGGCCGGACTGCGGAGGTGGCGCCGCTGCAGCTCGTCAGCGACGAGGACCGCCGCCTCGACCGGCACGCCCGGGCCCTCATCGCGATGCGGGCGGAGCTCGACTCGATCGAATGAGGCGGATCCGCGCGGCGTCGGGAGGGAGACCGGCCAGGTGGGACCCGGGTGTCGCGTGCAGGATGGCGCGGTGGTCGACGTCGCGCACGAGCTGAACTGGGCCGGTACCTACGGCTACCTCGCCGAGCGGATCGTGCGGGTGACCTCGCTGGACGAGGCGCGCGAGCTCGTCACCTCTGGTGCGCGCGTTCGCCCGCTCGGCACCCGGCACTCCTTCAACGAGATCGCCGACGGGCCCGGGGTGCTCGTCGACCTGACCGGCCTGCCGACGGAGGTGGAGATCGCCGCGGACCGCCGCAGTGCGACGGTCACCGCCGGCACCCGGTACGGCGTGATCGCGCGCGAGCTCGAGCGCAACGGTCTGGCGCTGCACAACATGGGCTCCCTGCCGCACATCTCCGTCGGCGGCGCGACCGCGACCGCGACGCACGGGTCGGGAGTCGGACTCGGTGCGCTCTCCAGCGCGGTGTCGACGCTCGAGATCCTCGGCGCCGACGGCGGCCTCCGCACCGTGCGCCGCGGCGACCGGGACTTCGACGGCAGCGTCGTCGCGCTCGGCGCGCTCGGGATCACCACGCGGCTGACCCTCGATGTGCAGCCCTCCTACCGGATGCGCCAGGACGCGTACTCCGACCTCCCGTGGGACGTGTTCCTCGATCACCTGCCGGAGGTGTTCGACGCGGCCTACAGCGTCTGCCTCTTCACCGAGTGGGACGGCCGCGTCCGCGAGGTGCTCCTGAAGTCGCGGGTGCCCGACGGCGCGGAGGACGTCGAGGTCCCCGACGACCTGTTCGGCGCCCTGCGGATGCCGCCGCGCGCACCGTCGGATCGCTCCACACCGGTCGACGGCACCGTCGGCGCCTGGTGCGACCGGCTCCCCCACTTCCTCATCGGCGGCACCCCGTCGAACGGCTCCGAGATCCAGAGCGAGCACTTCGTGCCGTTCGCGCGCGGCGCCGAGGCCCTGGACGCCGTGGCGGGTCTCGGCGAGCGCATCCGCCCGCACCTGCACACCGCGGAGCTGCGCACGGTGGCGGCGGACCCGGCCTGGTTGAGCCCGACGCAGGGCCGGGACGTGCTGTGCATCGCCTTCACCTGGCGCAAGCACGCGGATGCGGTCGCCGCGCTCCTGCCGGAGATCGAGTCGGCGCTGGCGCCGTTCGAGCAGCGTCCGCACTGGGGCAAGATGTCGTCGCTCGATGCCGACGCCATGGAGGCGCTGTACCCGCAGCTGCCGGCGTTCCGAGCCCTCGTGCGCCGGATCGACCCCGACGGCGTCTTCCGCGGGCCGTTCGTGGATCGGGTCGTCCGCCCCTGAACGGCGTCGATGCCCGCGCTACTTGGCGAGCCCGGCGATGAGGTTGATGGTCGCGGCGAGGACGACGGCGCCGAGGAGGTAGGACAGCAGCGCGTGGCGGAGGGCCGCGTGCCGGATGTCCCGGCTCACGATGGAGGTGTCCGACACCTGGTAGGTCATCCCGAGCGTCAGCGCCAGGTAGGCGAAGTCCTCGTAGTCGGGCTCCTCCTTCTGGTTGAAGTCCACTCCCCCGTCGCGGCCGGAGTAGTACAGCGCCGCGTACTTCAGCATGTAGAGCGTGTGGACGAGGAACCACGAGAGCGCGACGCTCGCGACTGCGAGCGTCGGCTCGAGGACCTTGCTGCCCTGGTGCGATCCGAGGAGCAGCAGCGCGACGCCGCCGAGGCTCGCCACGCTCGCGACGGTGAGGATGACGCTGCCCGCCCGGCGTGTGGGGTCCTCCCGTGTCGCGTGGGCCGCGGTGAGCGCGGCGTCCATCCCACCGACGACCCGCCAGGTGACCGCGAGGAACACGATCGTGAACGCGATCCAGCCCGCCGTCGGCGCGATGGTGACGACGCCGGATGTGAGCGCCACGACGATGCCCACGATGATGCCCACGATCGCGGCGATCAGGATCCGGACCGCCACGTAGGACCGCCGGCTGACGTCGTACCGTCGAGATCGATCACCATCGGGCATGGTCGGACGATAGAGCCAGGCACCTCCACCGCAGCGCAACGCCGCCCGGGCACCGCGAGCCCGGAGCCTGCCATCGACCGCGGTGGGGGTCGTCCCGGCCCGTCGAGCTGCTGTTCAGGCGAGTGCTTCGACGAGCCGCGGGCCCCAGGCCAGTCCGAGCTCGGCCTGCACCACCCGGGTGAGCAGCACCATCCGGTCGAGATCCGATCGGTACCCGATCGTCTGGTAGTTGTTGATCCCGTCGATCAGGGAGATGATGTGCGCCGCGATCTCGTCGGCGTCGGCCTGCCGGAACTCGTTGCTCCGCGCCCCGCGTCGCACGACGGATGCCACGAGGCCGTGCCACGCCGCCTCGCCCTCGAGCACGACCGCCCGGAGCGCGGCGTTCCGCCGGGTGAGGGCCCAGGCCTCCAGCCGGACCCCGTCGCTGTCCGTCGGCGGGGTGGCGAGCCAGGTCAGCAGCGCCCGCATCTGCTCGGCCGGCGAGGGGTTCGCGAGGATCGCGCGCTTGACCTCGGCGATCTCGGACACGCTCAACGAGCGGTACGCCTCCGCGACCACCGCGTCCAGATCCGCCTCGAGGGCCCGGGTCGGCACGTCGAGGGCGCGCGCGAGCCGCTCCGCGGTGACGGCGATCGGCCCCTCCGTCTCGATGATGTCGGCGGCGGCGAGCACGATCTCGCCGTGCTCGACCGCGTTCGCACGTCGCCGTCCCAACATCGCCACGGACCGCCCTTCCCCCACACCCTCGTCTCGGGTTGCGACATCCTGCTGCCCGCGTGCCCCGCCCCGAGCACGGCACGCGGGGAAGCACCCGGATGCCTCGGATGCGGAGGCAGGCGGCAGCACGGGCCCGGACGGCGGAGGATGGCAGGGTGACGGACACCACGACCCCTCCCACCGTGACCTCCCCGCTGTACATCGGCGGCGCGGCGCGCGACACCGAGCAGCACCTCACCGTCGTCGACCCGGCCCGGCCGGACGTCGTCGTGGGGTTCGCAGCCGCGGCGACAGCCGCCGACGTGGACGACGCGGTCGCCGCGGCGCGCGCGGCCTTCCCGTCCTGGTCGGCGCTGTCGCCGCGGGAGCGTGCGACCGCGATGGCGGCGGCCGTCGCGGGGATCGCGGACCAGCGCGACGACGACGCGGCGATCCTGTCGCAGGAGAACGGGAAGATCCGGCTCGAGTCGTGGATCGACGCGCTCGTCTTCGAGCTGCGCTGGCACCTCGCGCTGGAGCTCGCCGACGAGGTCGACGCCGTCCGCACGCTCCCGGTCGCGCCGGGGATCCCCGTGTCGACGGAGGTGCGGTACCAGCCGCTCGGCGTCGTGACCGTCATCGTGCCGTTCAACTGGCCGATCGCGATCCTCGGGGCCGCGCTGCCGCACGCTCTGCTCGCCGGGAACACCGCGATCGTCAAGCCGCCGCCCTCCGCACCGCTCGCGACCGCGCGGCTCGTGCAGCGGGTCGCCGAGCAGCTGCCGCCCGGCGTCCTGAACGTCGTCACCGGCGAGGACGCGCAGATGAGCGGCCTGATCCGGAGCACCGACGTCGCCAAGGTCTGCTTCACCGGCAGCGTCGGCGGCGGCAAGCGGATCATGGAGCTCGCCGCCGCCACGCTGACTCGGGTCACGCTCGAGCTCGGCGGCAACGATGCGGCCGTGTTCCTCGAGGACGCGGTGCTGGACGACGCCCATCTCGACCGGCTGTTCGCCGCGGTCTACGACACGACCGGGCAGATCTGCATGAACGCGAAGCGCGTGCTGGTGCACCGCAGCCGCCAGGACGAGCTCGTAGCCGGGCTGACGGAGCGACTCGAGCGGGTGCGGCTCGGGCACGGTCTCGATCCCGCCACGACGATGGGGCCGCTGCACCAGGCCGCCCAGAAGGCGTTCGTCGACGAACTGGTCCAGGAGGCGAAGGACGCGGGCGCGGACGTGCGCGAGTTCGGCGAGCTGCCGACCGGCGACCTCGCGTCCGGCCATTTCGTGCGGCCGGTGATCGTGGTCGGAGCCGATCCCGCGCTCCGGGTGGTGACGCACGAGCAGTTCGGCCCGGTCATCCCCGTGATCCCCTTCGACAGCGAGGACGAGGCGATCCGCCTGGCGAACGACACGTGGGCCGGCCTCTGCGGCTCGGTCTGGACGGCCGACCCGGCAGCCGCGCAGCGGGTCGGTTCGCGGCTCGTCTGCGGCTACGTCTGGGTGAACGACCACGGCGCGACACGGCTCGACCTGCGCGCCCCGTTCGGCGGGATGAAGCAGTCCGGCCTCGGCCGCGAGCAGGGCATCGACGGCGTCCGCGCGTTCCAGGACACCCGTGCCATCGCGACGATCGATCCGGAGGCGCTCGCCGCGCTCGCCCACTGACCGGGGGCCGGCGCCACCTCACCCGCCCGTCCCCTCAGGACCGATCCCTGAGCACGGCGACGGTCCGCGCCTCGCGGGCGGCCGCGGCGAGGGACTCGAAGTCGTAGGCGCCGTAGTGCCTGGCTCCGTTCAGGAAGAACGTCGGCGTGCCGGAGACCCCGCTCGCGTCGGCGCTCTCGACATCCGCTCGGATGCGTGCGGCGATCGCCGGGTCGTCGAGGTCCCGCACGAACCGTTGCCGGTCCAGCCCCAGCTCGTCCGCGAAGGCGAGGAGGTCCTCCTCCCCCAGGTCCGCCTGGTTGGCGAGCAGCAGGTCGTGCATCTCCCAGAACGTGCCCTGCTCCGCGGCGGCCTCCGCGGCCTGCGCCGCCCGCTCGGCGCGGGGATGCACGTCGCCGAGCGGGAGGTGCCGCCACACGAAGCGCACGTCCGCCTCGGCCCGCAGCTCGCGCACACCCTGCTCCGCTCGACCGCAGTAGGGGCACTGGAAATCGCCGTACTCGACCACGGTCACCACCGCGGTGCCGGACCCGCGGATGTGATCCCGCGCGGAGTCCACCGGCCGGCTCAGATCGAGCGTCTGCACCGACCTGCCGTTCAGTGCGAGGTTCCGCGTCGCCGACGGGAGGAGGTGGATGACCCGGAACAGCACGCCGGTCACGACCGCCGAGGCCAGCGCCGCCGCGAGGATGCCCACCTTCGCGTCCGCGAGGTCGCGCGCCGAGAAGGCGAGCGCCGCGATCAGCACCGCCACGGTGAAGCCGACCCCGGCGATCGTGCCGCTGCCGGCGACCGCGCCCCAGCCGACCGGCGGGCGGATCCGCCCGCGCGACACCGCGGTCGCGAGGCCCGAGGTGAGCAGCACGCCCACCGGCTTCCCGAGCACGTACGCGAGCACGATGCCGATCGTGACGGGTGATCGGAGGGCATGCACCAGTTCGGGCGGACCGACCCGCACCCCGGCGTTCGCCAACGCGAACACCGGCACGATGACGAAGCTCGTCATGCCCTGGAAGCGGTCCTGCAGCCGGTCGTTCGGCGAGATCGCGCCGATCAGCCCGGCGCTCGCCGACCGGGCCAGCGCAGAGGTGGGCTGCTCGCGGAACTGCCGGAAGAGGCCGGTCGCCTGCTCGAGCGTGCGTCGCTCCGGGGTGTACGCCGGCGAGGCGAGGCCGAGCGCCAGCCCCGCGACGACGGGGTCGACCCCGCCGAGCAGCAGACCGCCCCAGCAGACGACCCCGAGCACGGCGTACGCGGTGCCCGGCACGGTGGTCCAGCGCCGGAGCGCGAGCGTCAGCAGGAACGCCAGCACCGCGACCGCCAGCGGACCCGCCTGCACGCCGCTGTTGTAGAAGAGCGCGATGACGACGAGCGCGACGAGGTCGTCGACGATGAACACGGTGACGATGAAGCCGCGGAGCCGCTCCGGAGCCCCCCGCCCGACGAGCGTCAGGAGACCGAGCGCCAGCGCGGTGTCCGTGGACATCGCGACTCCCCACCCGGTCGCAGCGTCGCTCCCCAGGTTCACGAGCACGAAGACCATGGCCGGGATCGCCATCGCCACGACGCCCGCCAGCACCGGGATCACGAGCCGGTCGCGCCGGCGCAGGTCCCCGAGGTCGAGCTGACGCCTCGCCTCCACGCCGACGACGAGGAAGAAGAACGTCATGAGGCCACGGCTCACCCACTCGCGCACCGACATCTCGAGCTGGAGCTCCCCGAGGGAGATCCGGGCGGGCACCTCCCAGAACCGCTCGTACCCGCTGCCGACCGACGCCCACACGACCGCCGCGACGATGGACACGAGCAGCACGGAGGAGCTCGCGGTCTCAG
>JABBOB010000068.1 GCA_019352055.1 Acidobacteriota bacterium | reverse complement strand
GGCGACACCCCGGCGCGCGAGCGCAGCGCCCGGGGTGTCGCGCAGGATCTCCGGATCCGCGAGCATCGGCGGATGGAGCACCCGATCATGTTCGACGCGGACGATCCGCTGCTCGCTCGCGTGCGCGCGCTCGCACTCGCGCTGCCGGAAGTGGAGGAGCGGATCCAGCACGGGCGGCCCTGGTTCGCGGCGGTCGGGCGACCGGGCTTCGCGGTGTACGGCAGCGGCACACGGGGTCCGTCGAAGGTCGTGCACCCCCATGCCGTCGTCGTGCACGTCGACGAGGACGAACGGCCCGCCCGGATCCAGGACCCGCGGTTCTTCGTCCCCGCCTACCTCGGCGGCAAGGGCTGGCTCGGGATCGACGTCGACGAGCCGGGCACCGACTGGGAGGAGATCGCCGAGCTGCTCGACGCGTCCTGGCGCCGCAGCGCTCCGGGGCGCCTCCTGCGCTGAGGTCCGCGGGGCCGCGAACACGTCAGGACAGAGGGCGGAGGGGGCCCAGACCGTCGGCGGTCACCTGCGCGACGTGCGTGAAGCCGTCCGCGGCGAGCACCTCGAGCTGCACGCGGCGGTTCTTCCGCGCGCGCTCGAGCCGCACGCGACCACCCGCCTCCTGCACCTCGCGCTTCGCGGCGAGCAGGGCGGCGGCCGGCACGTCGGCGTCGTGGAGGAGCGCGGTCGCGACCGTGCCCGTGGTCCGGTCGGGCAGCAGGTCGACGATCCGCTCGAAACCGATCGAGAAGCCGACCGCGGGGACCTCCCTCCCGAGGAACCGGCCGATCATGCCGTCGTAGCGCCCGCCGCCGCCGAGCGAGGAGGTGGACGACGGGTGCGCGATCTCGAAGATGGTGCCCGTGTAGTAGCCCATCCCGCGCACGAGCGTCGGATCGAAGACGAGCTCGACCTCGGGCAGCGCATCCTTCAGCGCGAGCAGCTCGGTGTACGCCTCCACGTCCAGCCACGCGGGCGGGTCCACGGCCAGGTCCCATCCGGCGGTCGCGAGCTCGCCGAAGGCCGCATCGAGCCCGGCGGTGTCGACGCCCTGCTCCCCGAGCTCGTCGACCACACCGGCGACCCCGATCTTGTCGAGCTTGTCGATGGTGATGAGCGCCTGCGACGCGGACTCCACGGCGACGCCCCAGGTGAGCAGGAGTCGGTTCAGCACGCGGCGGTCGTTGATCCGGATGGAGGCGCCCTCGAGGCCCAGTGCGACGAGGGCGGCGGAGGTGGCGCCGATCAGCTCGAGCTCCGCGATCGGGCCCTCCTCCCCCAGGATGTCGATGTCGCACTGGACGAACTGGCGGTAGCGCCCCTTCTGCGGCCGCTCCGCCCGCCAGACCGGCCCGATCTGCACTGCGCGGAAGACCGCGGGCAGGGCGGCCTGGTTCGTCGCGTAGAACCGCGCGAGCGGCACCGTGAGGTCGTACCGGAGCCCCAGGTCGGCGAGCGCGGCGACGTCCTCCGCCTCCCGCCACCGATCGGGACCGACCCCTCGCTTCAGCACGCTGTAGGAGAGCTTCTCGTTGTCGCCGCCGAGCCCGGCGTGCAGGCGGTCGTAGTCCTCGAGGGCGGGCGCCTCGATCTCGTCGAAGCCGTGGCTGCGGTAGACGGCGCGGATCACGGCGAGCGCGTGCTCCCGCTTCGCCTTCTCGGCGGGAAGGAGGTCGCGCATGCCGCGAGGCGGGTTCACCGGTGCTGCCACGCGGTCCATCCTCCCAGGCGGCGGCGCAGACCCCTGATTCCCCCTGCAGGATGAGGCGGCCGAACCTGTGTGCTCGCTACGGTCCACCCATGGACCCCACCGGCTCGACACCCGCCGGCGTCGTCGTGCAGGGGGTGCGGCGATCCTTCGGGTCCACGCACGCGGTGCGGGACATGACCTTCTCCGCCTCCCCCGGTCGTGTGACGGGCCTCATCGGCCCGAACGGCTCGGGCAAGACGACCCTGCTGCTGATGCTCGCGACGCTGCTCGCTCCGGACGCCGGGACGATCCGGATCGGCGGCCTGGACCCCCTGCGGGATCCGGGTGGCGTCCGCGCGCTCACCGGGTGGATGCCGGACGTGCTCGGCTCCTGGGCCTCGTTGACCACCCGGGCGACGCTCGAGCTGACCGGGCGGCTCCACCACCTCCCGAAGGCACGGGCGGCGGCCCGAGCCGAGGAGCTCATCGCGCTCGTCGGTCTCGGCGACCTCGCCGACCAGCCGACCCGGGTGCTGTCCCGCGGGCAGAAGCAGCGGATGAGCCTCGCTCGCGCGCTCGTGCACGACCCCGGAGTGCTCCTCCTCGACGAGCCTGCGAGCGGCCTCGACCCCGAGGCGCGGGTCGATCTCAGGGTCCTGGTGCGTCGCCTCGCGGCCGAGGGGCGCACGGTGCTCGTGTCGAGCCATGTGCTCGCGGAGCTGGAGGAGATGGCGGACGACGCCGTCTACGTGCAGCGCGGTGCGACGGTCGATCCGGAGCGGCTCGAGGCCCTCCGGGACGCGCCGCGGCTGTGGCGGGTGCGCGCGGAGGATCCGGCTGCCCTCGACGCCGCGCTCGCCGGGCGCGACGACGTGTCCACGGACCACCTCGGCCGGCTGGTGCCGGTGCCGGACGAAGCCGGTGCGGCCGACCTGCTCGCCGCGCTGGTCCGGGACGGCGTCCGGGTCGTCGCGTTCGCTCCCGCGTCCGGCGAGATGGAGCGCACGTTCCTCGAGCTCAGCAGGGAGGCCGGAGCGTGAAGACGTCCGCGCTCGCCGTCGGCACCGTCGTCGACCTGGAGCTGCGCCAGCGGGTCCGCTCCACCGCCTGGTACGTGCTGCTGGGCGTCTCGGCCGTCCTCCTGCTCGGAGTGACCCTGCTCCTGCTCGCGACCGCCGGTCTGTTCGGGCGGAACGGCGGCCCCCAGGCGGCCGCCGCCGTGGTGTTCTTCGTGCTGCTGCTCGGCACGCTGGTCACCCCCGCGCTGTCCGGCGCCGCGATCAACGGCGATCGCGACGCCGGCACCCTCGCCACGACGCAGGTGACCCTGATCCACGGCTGGCAGCTCGTGCTCGGCAAGTTCCTCGCCGCGTGGACCGCCTCCCTCGCGTTCCTCGCGGTGGCCATCCCGTTCCTGCTGATCGCGGAGGCGTTCGGCGGGGCGGATGCGGGCGTGCTGCTCACCTCCCTCGCGGTCACGGTGATCGAGCTCGGGGTCATCGCGGCCGTCGGGGTCGGTCTCTCGGCGGTCATCGCCCGGCCGATCTTCTCGGTGGTCACCACCTACCTCGTCGTCGCCGCACTGTCGATCGGCACGCTCGTCGCGTTCGGCCTCGGCGGGCTGGCGTTCCCGGTGACGGTCACCGCCACGGACGAGAGCTACGCCTCGGGCGCGGTCGACGACACCGGCAAGGTCGTGCACCCGGTCTGCGACCCGCCGATCGTCGAGCACTACGACACCCCGAGCTACGACAAGCTCTGGGGCCTGCTCGCGGCGAACCCGTACGTCGTGCTGGCGGACGCGGTCCCCGGGCGGTTCGACGCCTCCGGGAACCCGAAGGACGCGTTCGCGGCGATCAAGGTCGCCGAGCGCACCGTCCAGATCCCGATCGCCCGCTCGACCTACTCCAGCGACTGCCACCCGGGGCGGGACACCCGGGACACCCGCGCGCCCCAGTCCGTGCTGGACAGCACGGCGCCGACGTGGACGATCGGCCTGCTGATCCACCTGGTGCTGGCGCTCGTCGCGCTCGGCGCGGCCGTGCGCGCGGTCCGCACCCCGGCCCGGCGGCTCGCCCGAGGCACCCGCATCGCCTGATCCCCGGTGCTGCCGCTTCGGACCCGGATCCGGCGTCAGGACGTGTCCGAACCGGCGACTCGGGTGGTTCGGCGAAACGCGCCACCCGGGCCTGCCGGGAGCAGTTCAGCAGGCTGTACCTACTCCAGCAGGCCCACACCCGCCTCCACAGCCTGTCCGAGCGGGAACAGCCTGCTCAGGTGCTCGACCGGCCTGCTGACGTGCTCCGCTCACGCCTCGGACGAGGCCTCGGCCTCGCGGATCCGGGAGGTGAAGCGGCGGAGGGCGGCGCGGAGCGCTCGTTCCGCGTCGAGCCCCTTCGCGGCGGAGGCGATCACGGCGTCGAGCAGCGCATCGCCGAGGGCGTCCTCGTCGTCCGGCACGGCCGCGCTCGGGCGCACCTCCAGACCGGCCCGCTCGGCGCGCCCGACCAGCTTCTCCGCGAGCAGCAGGGACGGCATCGACATCGGGATCCCGTCGAGCACGCTGGTGCGGTGCGCCTTCTCCCGGCGCTTCTGCGCCTCCCACACCTCGACGACCGCGTCGGCGTCCGCCGCGGTCTCGTCACCGAACACGTGCGGGTGCCGGCCGATCATCTTGGTCGCGGTGTCCCGCGCGACGTCCTCGATGCCGAAGCCCTCGCCCGGCGTCACGGCGGCGAGATCCGCATGGAAGAGCACCTGGTAGAGCACGTCGCCGAGCTCCTCGCGCATCGCCGCGACGTCCTGCGTCTCGATCGCCTCGACGAGCTCGGCCGTCTCCTCGATCAGGTACCGCACGAGCGACCCGTGCGTCTGCTCCGCGTCCCACGGGCAGCCGCCGGGCGCGCGCAGCTGCGCCATCACGGCGACGAGGCGGTCGAGCTCGGTCATGCGGGCTCCGCGGCCGCGGGCGCCGGGGCCACATCGGCACGCACGGCCGGCATGAACACCGCGGCTCCGATCGTCAGCACACCGGCCACGACGACGCCGAGGAACACGGCACCGCTCGCGGAGGTGGTCGCGGGCGCGGTGACGCGACCGGCGAGCACGGAGTTCGCCACGGCCCCGAAGATCGCGACGCCGACCGCCGAACCGATCGAGCGCGCGAACAGGTTCGCGCCGGTGACCACCCCGCGCTCGGCGTACCCGACGCTCGACTGCGCTGCGATCAGCGCCGGGGTCGCAGTCAGGCCGAGGCCGAGACCGATCAGGAGGCAGGCCCCGGCAGTGAGCAGCACCGAGTCCGCGCCCGTCACCGAGAGCAGCAGCAGCGCCGATCCCGCTGCCAGGACGGTGCCGATGAGCACGGTGGGACGGAAGCCGAACCGGAGGTAGAGCCGCCCGGCGTTCGACGCGGCGAGCGGCCAGCCGAGCGTCAACGCCGCGACCGCCAGGCCGGCGACGAGCGGGCTCGCCCCCGCGGTGCGCTCGAGGAAGTTCGGCACGTACGAGGTGAGACCGATCAGGATCGCTCCCACGCCGGCGCTGACGAGCGTGGTGCTGAGCACCAGCCGGCGGCGGAACATCCGGATCGGGAGGATCGGTTCGGGGGCCCGCAGCTCGACCGCGACGGCCCCGGCGAGGAAGAGCGCGGCGCCGGCGAACACGAGGATGCTCTGCCAGGAGAGCCACGCCCACGCCTCGCCGCCTTCGAGCAGCGCGAGGAGCAGCGCGGTCAGGCCGACGGTCAGCGTCACGCCGCCGACGAAGTCGATCCGGTGCTTCGTGCGGACGCCCGCCTTCTCCTTGTAGTTGCGGAGCAGCAGCACGACTGCGAGCACGCAGAGCGGCACGTTGACGAAGAAGATCCAGCGCCACGACACGAACTGGGAGAACACGCCGCCGAGGGTCGGGCCGACGACGGACGAGATCGCCCAGACGCTCGCGAGGTAGCCCTGCACCTTCGCGCGCTCGGCCGTGGAGTAGAGGTCGCCCGCGATGGTGATCGAGACCGGCAGCAGCGCTCCGGCACCGAGGCCCTGCAGCGCCCGGAACAGGATCAGCATGCTCATCGTCGGCGCGACGCCGCTCAGCACGGAGCCGATGAAGAACACCGCGATGCCGAACAGCAGGACGGGCCGGCGGCCGATCGTGTCCGCGAGCTTCGCGTAGATCGGCACGGACACCGCCTGCGCCAGGAGGTAGACGGAGAACAGCCAGGGGAAGCTGGAGAAGCCGCCGAGATCGTTCACGACCGAGGCGACCGCCGTCGCGAGGATCGTCGAGTCGATCGCGATCAGGCCGGTCACGACCATCAGCGCGATGAGGATCGGACCGCGATCCGAGCGGAAGCCGACGTCGCGGCGGGAGATCGCAGGTGATGTGCTCATCGGGGACCCCAAGTCCGCGCGGGGGCCGCGCATTCCCGACACGCGGGGCGCGGCGATCGGGGTGCCCGCTCCGCTCGCACCGCCATCGGACGGGTCAAGATCGGACGGGGTCAGCGGCGAGCGATCGGAGCGGCGAGCAGCGCGACCCGGTAGGCGCCCCCCTTCGTCTCCTGCTCCCCCAGCCGCTCGAACCCGAGCCTCGCGTGGAACGCGAGCGACTCCGGGTTCGCAGGCCGCACGTTGACCTCGCAGGTCACCTCCGCGCGCTCGAACTCGCGCGCACGCGCGAACACCGCGTCGTACAGGGCACGGCCGATCCCGGTGCCTCGAGCACCGTCTGCGACGACGATCCGGTCGACGTAGACGAACGAGTCGCTGCGGGTCGAGAACCAGCGGTAGTTCTCGCTGGCGTAGTCGACGCCCGGGTCCATCGCGAGCAGGAAACCGGCCGGACGCCCCGGCTCGGACTCGGCGACGACCGCGAGGCTCGCGGTCGTGACGAGCGCCGCGAGCTCCTCCCGGTCCGCGGGCGGCACCGCGGGCACGGCCGCGTTGTTCATCGCCAGGACGGCGGGCAGATCGGCGGACTCGAGCGGACGGACGAGGACGGGCACGGCGACCCACGATATTCACCCAAGGCCGAGGATCGACAATGCGGGGGTGACGGCTCGGGTGCTCCTGCTCTCCGCGGTGCTCGCGCTCGTCGCGGTGCTGGCGACCGGGTGCTCGGCGAGGCCGGCGGCACCGAGGAGCTCCCCCGCTCCGACCGCGCCCGCGGTCACACCGCTCGCGACCCCGACGGTGGGGCCCGACGAGGTCGTGCGGTCGACGTTCGGCGGCGGCCCCGTCGACGAGCCCTCGGGCGCGATGCCCACGACCGGTCAGCTGGCCGTCGACGTGGCGTGCTGGGGCGCCGACGGCAGCACGATGACCTGGAGCCTGGTCGCGGGCGACGGGAAGCCGCTCGACCTGTCGGGCACCGCCGACTGCTCGGGCCCCCCGACCACCTCGTGGCTCGGCGTGACCGCCGCCCGCCGACCGGCGATGCTGCGCGTGCTGCTGGAGCCCGGCTCCGGTGTGGTGTCCGGCTACGCGATCGTGCGCCACGCGACGCCGTGAGTCAGTGCGCCAGCAGCTCGAGCGCGATGACGAGCAGGCCGAGCGCGAACTCGGCGAGCAGCACCAGCAGGCGCTGCAGGATCGGGAGCCGCAGGCGCCGCACGGCGAGGTAGCCGACGGCGACGAGCGTCACGACCAGGATCACCATCGAGATGGTCAGCGCGACCTCGAGGCTGAGGAGCCCGCTCGCGGCGAGACCGATGATCAGCAGTGGGAGCACGAGCGTCTCGCCCGCACCGAGCACGACGGCGACCATGTGCCGCAGCTCGGCGCGCGTCGGCAGGGCCTGGTGCACCGTGATGTGCGCGACGACGTCCGCGACGAACACCGCGAGCAGCGTGCCGATCACGGCGACGGTCAGCGTGCCGGCCGCGCTCCCGACCGTCTCGTGGTGGACGTCCGCCCGCAGCGCGAGCACCACCGCCAGCGCCGTGAACGTGATGTACACGCGTTCTTTCAGCTGCTCGCCGCGCTGCTCGAGCTGCTCCTCCGTCGCCGCAGCCACCCGGCAATCCTGGCCCTCGACGGATGGAAGGATCGGTCGGTGCCCTATCGCACCGAACGCCTCCGGCTCGCCACGCCCGCCCTCGACGAGATCGCCGCCTCCCGCGTCCGCGATGGCAAGGCGCCCGCCACGGCCTGGGCCGTGTTCGGTCCGGGCGGCGTCGTCGCCGCCGGCGTGCAGGGGGACGAGCGCGTCGGCCCCGTCCCGGGCACCGGGACGGCGTTCCGGGTGGCCTCGTGCACGAAGAGCTTCACCGCCGCGACGCTGCTCACCTTCGCCGCGGAGGGGACCCTCCCCCTGGAGACCCCGCTCACGGACGTGCTGGACGCGGTGGTGCTCGGCGCGAGCCGCGCCCCGACGCTCGGCGAGCTGGCCTCGATGGCGGGCGGGATCCCGATCGACGATCCCTGGGCCGACCGGCAGGAATCGATGACGACCGCCGACTTCGACCGCCTGGTGGGCGACGGGATCCGGCTGGCGTACGAGCCGGGCACCACCTACGAGTACTCGAGCTTCGCCTACGCGATCCTCGGCCGCGTGCTGGAGCGGGTCGGGGGCAGGCCGTACCCGG
Organism: Acidobacteriota bacterium; assembly: GCA_019352055.1. Taxonomy (GTDB): domain Bacteria; phylum Actinomycetota; class Actinomycetes; order Actinomycetales; family Microbacteriaceae; genus Amnibacterium. The sequence continues at coordinate 4,567 of JABBOB010000068.1, read as the reverse complement.
AGCTCGTCCGCGAGCGCATCATCGATCCGCTCGGACTGACCGGGCTGGGCTACGACCGCTCCATCGTCGCGCCGATCGCGCCGGGCCACGCGCGGGTCGAGGGCGCGTGGGTGCAGCAGCCGTGGGCCGAGCCGGGCGCGTTCTCGGCGCTCGGGGGCGTCATCGCGACGCCGACCGCGCTCGCCTCATGGGCCGGTTGGCTCGCGAGCGCCTGGCGGGACGACGCCGCCGACGACGTGCTGGCCGCAGGGCTGCGCCGTGCGATGCAGGAGCCGTTGACGCCCGTGCAAGGGAGCGGTACGACGCACTACGGCCTCGGACTCGTGGTCGAGGAGGATCCGCGGCACGGCCGCGTCATCAGCCATTCGGGCGGCTACCCCGGGTACGGGGCGAACATGCGCTGGCATGCCGCGAGCGGCATCGGTGTCGTGGTGCTGGAGAACGCGCGGTACAGCGGAGCGACCCTGCCCGCGACGCAGGCGCTGCACCTCCTGCTCGACGGCGCGCTCGACCCCGACGACGAGCCGGCGCTCTGGCCGGAGACCGCCGCGGCGCGCCAGGTGGTGGAGGACCTCCTCCGATCCTGGGACGACGCGGCGCTCGACGCGATCGCCGCCGACAACGTGGCGCTCGACGAGTCGTTCGCGCTCCGCCGCGCGCACGCGGAGCGGCTGCGGGATCGCATCGGCCTCGGCGAGGACCCGCCGCGGCGTCCGCTCACCGCGGCCGCCGCGCGCAGCGACTCCCCCGCGCACCTCGCCTGGACCGTCGAGGGCGCTCGCGGCGCGATCCGGTGCGAGCTGCGGATGACGCCGGTGCGCGAGCCGAAGCTGCAGACCCTGCACCTCCGCCTCACCTGACGTTCCACCGATCAGGCTCGTTCCACCGACGCGCCGTGTTCGGAGGATCAGCGCACGGCGTGTCGGCGATCCGGCCTGATCGGCGAACGGTCAGGCGGCACGGGTCAGGAAGTCGGTGAGCAGGCCGGCGATGCGCTCCGGCTGCTCGAGCTGCGGCATGTGGCCGAGCCCCGGCAGCGGCAGGGTCTCGGCGTGCGGCACGGCCGCCTGCACGGACGCGAGATGCGCGTAGGGCAGCACCGTGTCGCGGTCGCCCCAGAGCACCAGGGTCGGCAGACCCGCCTGCGCGAGCGCGTCGAGCACCTCCCGCCGCCAGTCCTCCCGGATGCCGCTCCACGCTCCGAGATCGCGGACGACCTGCAGGTACTGCCGCCGCATCTCGCGGCGGCGGAGCCGGAGCGCGGACGCCGCGGCGAGCTCCCGGGCGGTCGGCTCCCGATCGGAGAGCAGCGCGTGGAGGCGCAGTGACAGCGGCGACGCGTCGAGCGCGAGCAGGGCGTGCCCCAGCACCGGGACCGTGAGCAGCCGCAGGCCGAGCATGGCGTCCCGACCGAACCCGGCCGGGCTGATCAGCACCAGCCGCTCCACCATGCCGGGATCGTCGGCCGCGATCCGCAGCGCGACCGCGCCGCCCATCGAGTTGCCCACGAGCCGGACGGGACGGTGCTCGCCGACCGCGATCAGGGTCGCGCGGACCGCGCGGGCCATGGACGCGAGCGAGACCGACGGGCCCCAGGGCTCCGACGCGCCGAAGCCCTCGATGTCCATCGCGTGCACGGTGAAGTGCTCGGCGAGCGCCGGCTCGACCGCGCGCCAGTCGCCCCGGTCCCGGCCGATGCCGTGCAGGAGCACGACGGGAGGGCCGTCGCCCGTCGTCGTCATCCCCACCCGACGGCCTTCGACCTCGACCACCGGGCCGGACCCCGTCGCGAGCGTGCGCACGGCTCATCCTGCCTCCGCACGCGCTGACGGTAGCCTGGGAGCTGGAGCGCCGGGAAGCCTGGTCGGCACTCCTCCGTGTCACGGAGGAGGACGTCCGCACCCGACCCCGGAGGCCCTGTGCGCTTCATCACATCCGACCGCGGATCCGCCGCGCTGCTGCTCGCCGCCGCCGCGCTCGCCCTGATCCTGGCCGCGACGCCGCTCGGCCCGGCACTGCTGGCCGCCCGCGACCTGAGCCTCCCCGTGGAGGCGGTGGGGCTGCACCTCACCGTCGAGCACCTGATCAGCGACGGCCTGCTCGCCGTGTTCTTCTTCCTCGTCGCGATCGAGCTGCGCCACGAGCTGACCGACGGCAGCCTCGCCCACCCGGCCGCGGCGATCGTGCCGGGCGTCGCGGCGCTGGGCGGGGTCGCGGCGCCCGCCGGGGTCTACCTGCTGCTGGCGGGAGAGACGGCGCCGGGCGGCTGGCCCGTCCCGACCGCGACCGACATCGCGTTCGCCCTCGGGCTGCTCGCGCTGCTCGGGCGAGGCCTGCCGGGGAGGGTCCGCGGATTCCTGCTGGCACTCGCGATCCTCGACGACCTGGTCGCGATCCTGCTCATCGCGATCGTGTTCCCGGGCGACCTCCGTCCGCTGCTCCTGCTGGCGGCGCTCGTTCCCCTCGGTGCGTTCCTCCTGGTCGCGCGGGCCATGCCTCGCAGCACGCTCCGCGCGGTCGTGCTCTGGGCGCTCGCGCTCGTGGTCTGGTACTGCACGCTGCTGGCGGGGGTCCACGCGACCCTCGCCGGCGTCGCCCTCGGACTCGTGCTGCCGGCGGCGACCGGCGCCACCGCCGACCGAGCGCTGCAGCCGATCTCACGCGGGCTGATCCTGCCGCTGTTCGCGTTCAGCGCGAGCCTCATCCGCCTGGACGGGGTGACGGGCGACGCCCTGGGCCCGGTGTTCCTGGGCGTCGCGCTGGCGCTGCCCCTCGGCAAGCTCGTCGGCGTCCTGGCAGGAGGCCTGCTCGCCACGGCGGTCCTCGGCCGGCGTGCTCCGGACCGACTGAGGCCCGCGGAGCTGCTCGTGGTGGGGCTGGTCAGCGGTGTCGGCTTCACCGTCTCGCTGCTCATGGCCCAGCTGGCGTTCGAGCAGCCGGCCGACGGCACGGCCTCCACGCTCGGCGTGCTGGTCGGATCCGCCTCGGCGATCGTGCTGTCGGCGGCCGTGGTGCCGCTGATCGCACGACGAGCGCGGGACGACGGATAGGGCCCTCACCCCACGGGCCGGAACAGGTCCCCGACGTCGAGGTCGGGATCCGCGAACGCGAGCACCTCGTCGCCCTCGTGCAGGGTGGTGCCGCCGCGCAGCGGCACGGACACCCCGCCGCGGCGGATGAGGCTGATCCAGCCGCGCTCGCCGAGGGAGAGGTCCGCGACGGTCGCGCCGTCCGCGGGCGAGTCCCTGGTGACGACGAACCGCTGCAGGTCCTGCGGCTCCTCGTTGAACCGCAGGCCTCCGACGTAGGGCTGCTGCTCCACATCCCGCATCGGCACCCGGAACCACGCGGCGAGCTGGGGCACGAGGCCCCCTTGCACGATCACCGAGGCGATCACGACGTCGAAGATGATCGCGGCGATCCGCTCCGCACCGGGAACGGCGGCGTCCCGGATCAGGATGCCGAGCAGGATCGGCACCGCGCCCTTCAGCCCCGCCAGCAGCACGAACGCGCGCTCGCCCCACGCCAGGCGGATGGGCAGCAGCAGCGGGCCGACGAGCAGGGGCCGGATGACGAGGACGAGCAGCGCCGCGAGGATCAGCGCGGGGATCCAGACGTCCGGGCGGATGACGTCCGTGACCGACACGGAGAGCCCGAGCACGGTGAAGGCGATGATCTCCGCGAGGCTGGAGAGACCGCTGCTGAAGCGGCGGATCTCGATCTGGTACGGCGCGCGGTTGTCGCCGACGAGGATGCCCGCGAGGAACACCGCCAGATAGCCGGAGCCGTGCAGGAGGGTCGCGGCGCCGTAGATCAGCGCTGCGAACGCGATGGTCCGCAGCGGGTAGAGCGCCTCGTTGGGCAGCCGGATGCGACGCTGCGCCCACCCGAGCCCGAGGCCGCCGGCCGCCCCGACGGCGATGCCGACCACCATCTGCAGCAGGAACTCGCCGATCCCGCCGACGACCGCGCTCGTGCCCGTGCCCGCCGACAGCAGCACCGCGAGGAGGGCGATCCCGACCGGGTCGTTGAAGCCGGACTCGCCCTCGAGCAGGGTGCCGCTGCGCCCCTCCACCTCCTTGCGCCCGAGCACCGCGAAGACCACCGCCGGATCCGTCGGCGAGAGCGCCGCGCCGAGCAACAGGGCCGCCTGCCAGCCGAACCCGAGGAGGAGGTGGGCGACGAGCGCGACGGCCGCAGCGGTGAGGGCTGTGCCGACCGCGCCCACGAACGTGATCGGGCCCGCGGTGCTCCGGAACCGGCGCCAGCCGATGTGCATGCCGCCGTCGAACAGGATGAGGATCAGCGCGACGGTGACGATGCGCTCGTCGACGACGAGGGAGATCCGGCCGAGGTCCGGAACGACGTTCGACGCCACGGCCGCGGCGATCAGGAAGAGGGCAGGCGCCGGCACCCGGATGCGGCTGCCGAGCGAGTTCACGCCGATCGCCACGACGAGCGCGAGCGCGATGCCGAGCACGATCACTGCGAACAGCTCGGTCTCACCCACCCTCCCAGCATCCCAGGTGGCGGTGCGCACGGCTCACGAAGAGCCCTTCAGCAGGAA
>JABBOB010000067.1 GCA_019352055.1 Acidobacteriota bacterium | reverse complement strand
CCCGCGACCTCCGCCGTGACAGGGCGGCACGCTAACCAACTGCGCTACAGGGCCAAACTGGTAAATCTGTTCCGGATGAGACCGCCCGCCGGGATCGTGACCCCAACGGGATTCGAACCCGTGCTGCCGCCGTGAAAGGGCGGTGTCCTAGGCCGCTAAACGATGGGGCCGGAGTCCCCCGTCGCCGGGCTCACCGACGAGAGAGCATACGCGATCCCGGTGCGAAGGCGAAACGCGCGTGGCCCGCGCGCCACGCGGCGCCCTTGCCTGGAGAAGGCAGGGCACCGGGCTAGCCTGCGGATTCGGCCGAGGGACCCGCTCGGCCGCGCAGTGCTCGAGGGAGGTGACCGTGGTCGACCCGTCGTTCCGCGTCAGCCGCAGAGCCCTGCTCACCTTCGGCGCCGTGGTGGGGGCCGCAGGACTCGTCGCGATCCCGATTTCCGCACAGGCCGACGCCTACCCGAGCTGGAACGACGTGCTCAAGGCGCGGGCCAACGTCAAGGACAAGGCGAAGGAGATCGCCGGTCTGAAGGCGCTCCTCGCCAAGTCGCAGGCGGCCGCAGACGCGGCGCAGAAGATCGCCGAGCAACGCGGCACCGAGTACCAGACCGCGCAGGCGCGCGTCGATGCCGCGAACGAGCGGCTGCTGACCATCGAGAAGCAGGTCAAGACCGACGAGAAGCGGGCGGCCGACGCGAAGCAGCGGGCCGGCCAGCTCGCGGCGCAGCTGTCGCGCAGCGGGGGCGCCGACCTCGAGACCACGCTGCTGCTCTCCGGTACGGACGCCAGCGCGAGCGACTTCCTCAGCCGGCTCGGCAGCCTCTCCAAGCTCACCGAATCGAACAGCGCCATCGCGGAGGAGGCGGCCGCCGCGCGGAACGCGGCCGCAGCCACCCAGGCCCAGATGCAGCAGGTGAAGGACGAGCTCGTCGGGCTCAAGGAACAGGCCCGCCTGGCCTTCCAAGCCGCCGTGCAGGCGAGCGCCGCCGCGAACGCGCAGGTCCAGCAGCAGCAGGCGCAGCAGGTCGAGCTGCAGGCCCGGCTCGATGCACTGCAGGCCACCTCCGACGCCACGGCCCGGAAGTACCAGCAGGGTGTCGCGGCCCGGAAGGCGGCGCAGGTCGCGGGCGCGGGCCGGTCCGTGAACGGCGCCGGGTGGGCGAACCCGGCTGGCGCGGGCCCGATCACCGGTGTCTTCGGGCCGAGGCCGGATCAGCCCGCCGGTGCGAACTTCTTCCATCGCGGCACCGACATCGGGGTCGCCTACGGCAGCCCGATCTACGCGGCCCACGCTGGAACGGTGATCTACGCGGGCTGGTTCGGCACCTACGGGTACTGGATCGAGATCGACGACGGCGACGGCACCCAGACCGGTTACGCGCACATCAGGCCCGGCGGCATCTTCGTCCAGGTCGGGCAGCGCGTCTCCGCCGGCCAGAACATCGCCTCCGTGGGGCAGACCGGTGCCGCGACCGGACCGCACCTGCACTTCGAGGTGCGCCTGAACGAGGTCGCCGTGAACGCACAGCCGTTCATGGCAGCGCGGGGGATCATCCTTGGCTCCTGACGACGCGCGCCGCCGGCGCGACGGTGCCCTCGGCATCGTCGGCGCCGTGACCATGGGCGCCGTCGCTGCGACGTTCATCTCGCCACCCGCGCAGGCGGACAACCCGGGGTTCCCCAGCTGGGCCGACGTCCAGGCAGCGAAGGCCGACAAGGCCGCGGCGGAGGCCGAGGGGACCCGGATCACCACCCTGCTCAGCGCTCTGCAGGACCGCGCGGACGCATCCGGTCGCACGGCGGAGATCGCCTCCGAGCGATTCCATCGCGCGAAGCTCGCGGAAGACGCGGCACGCCAGCAGCATGCCGCGCTCGCCGCGCAGGCCGACAAGGCCGCCGCGGTCGCGCGCACCTCCCGGATGCGTGCGGGCCTGCTCGCGGCCTCCGTCGCCCGCGGAGGTGGGGGAGACCTGCAGCTCATGCTGGATGCGAGCGGCGCGGACGACTTCCTGCACCGCCTGGCGACGGTGTCCCAACTGTCGGCGCAGGCGCAGGACATCACACGCCGGGCGGTGGCCGACGAGAACGAGGCGACCGCCCTCGGCGCGCAGGCTGACGCTGCTGCGACCGTGCTGGCGCAGCGGGCGGACGCCGCGAAGGCCGCGCTGGACTCGGCGCAGCAGGCCGTCGACGATGCAGGGAAGGCAGTCGCGGCGGAGCAGAAGAACGCGGACCGCCTCGTCGCCCAGCTCGCGGTGCTGCGGGGCACGTCCGCCCGCGTCGCGGCGCAGTACGCGGCCGGCGTGCGTGCGCTGCAGGCGGAGAACGCGCAGCCCTACCGCCCTTCGGGCACCTCCCCGTCCGTGCCGTCCGGAGGCGCGGCGGCCTCCGGGGGCGGGTCATCCACCTCCTCCTCCGGCTCGTCGAGTCCGTCGACTCCGGTCGGGGGCCCCTCCGGCCCCGGTTCGGGCCAGACCCCGTCGACCGGGACCGCAGCAACACCCGATCCGGTCGCTCCGGCACCCGTCGCTTCCGCGCCGGCTTCCGCAGGCGCACCGAACACCGCGCAGGCGGCGAGCGCGGTCGCCTTCGCGCGGGACCAGATCGGTGACCCCTACCGGTTCGCGGGCGCCGGCCCGAACAGCTGGGACTGCTCCGGGCTGACGATGATGGCGTACGCCTCGGTGGGCATCGCGATCGGCGGCCACTCGGCGACCGCGCAGTACGACCTCGCGAAATCCGAGGGGAAGCTCGTCCCGTACTCGCAGGCGCAGGTCGGTGACCTCATCTTCTACACCGACGGCGGCGGCGACATGTACCACGTGGCCGTCTACTCCGGCAGCGGCATGATGATCGAGGCGCCGTACGCGGGCGTGCCGGTACGGGAGGTACCCGTGCGGTCCTACGAGCGCGTCTCCCAGGTCGCGCGCCCGACGGCCGCCTCCTCCTGAGCGCAGCGGATCCGGAGATCCTGCGCGACACCCCGTCGAGACCGACCACGCCGCGGGGTGTCACGGACGCCATCCGGATCCGCGGAACAGATCCGGATCCGCGAGGTCAGGAGTGGTCGGGGCCTGCGTCCTTGAGGCGTGCGAAACCGTCCTGGACGATCTGCTCCGCCTCGGCCGCGTCGCCCCAGCCCTCGATGTTCACGAACTTGCCGGGTTCGAGGTCCTTGTAGCGGCGGAAGAAGTGCTCGATCTCGTTCCGGGTCTGCTCCGGCACGTCGGCGATGTCCTGGATGTGCTGCCAGCGCGGGTCCTTGTGGGGCACCACCACGACCTTGGCGTCGGAACCGGCCTCGTCGCTCATGTTCAGCACACCGACCGGACGGACCTTCACCCCGACGCCCGGGAACGCGGGGTACTCGAGCAGCACCAGGGCGTCCACCGGGTCGCCGTCGAGACCGAGGGTCTCCTCGAAGTAGCCGTAGTCCGTGGGGTAGACGAAGGAGGTGAAGAGCACGCGATCGAGGTAGACCCGGCCCGTCACATGGTCGACCTCGTACTTGTTGCGGCTCCCCTTGGGGATCTCGATGATCACGTCGTACGCGGCCATGGGCGCAGGTCCTCTCGGTGCGGAAGCGGCCATAACGTTAGCGAATGCCCGACCGGCCACGCCTGACCCCGGCCGTCGCCCTCACGAGGAGCGCGGTGCGGGCCGTCCTCCCCGCCATCGACGCGGGAGGCGCCCTCGTCGGGCTCTCCGGCGGGCCGGATTCGCTGGCGCTGGCCGCCGCGGCCGCCTTCGAGGGCCGACGGGCCGGGCGACGCATCGGCGCCATCGTCGTGGACCACGGGATGCAGCCCGGATCCGCCGAGATCGCCGGCCGGGCGGCGGAGTCGGCCACGAGCCTCGGGCTCGAGCCGGTGCTCGTCCGTCGGGTGCGCGTCGACGGCGTCGGCGGCCCGGAGGGGGCGGCCCGGGCCGCCCGGTACGCGGCGTTCGAAGCGGCGCTCGCGGAGACCGGCGCCGCGCGGGTGCTGCTCGGGCACACCCTGGACGATCAGGCGGAGACCGTGCTGCTGGGTCTGGGGCGCGGCTCCGGGCCGGATGCCGTCGCCGGCATGCGCGTCGACGCACCGCCCTACCTCCGGCCGCTGCTCGCCGCGCGACGGGCGGTCACCGTGCAGGCGTGCGCCGATCAGGGGCTCGAGCCATGGCACGACCCCATGAACGCCTCGCCCGCCTACGCCCGCGTGCGGGTGCGCCTCACGGCGCTGCCCGCCCTCGAGGCGGCGGTCGGGCCGGGTGTCGCGGAGGCGCTCGCCCGCACGGCGTCGCAGCTGCAGGAGGATGCGGAGGCGCTGGACGCGCTCGCGGCGGAGCTCGCTCCCGACCTCGCAGAGCTGGCGGAGGGCGGTATCGCGCTGCCGGTGGCGGCGCTCGCCGCGAACCCGCGCGCCATCGTCCACCGGCTCATCCGGCTCGCGGTCGAGGACGAGTTCGGCCGCACGCTGACGCGGGCCCAGACCCTCGCGGTCGCGCGCCTGGTGTTCGAGTGGCACGGGCAGGAGGGGGTCGATCTGCCCGGCATTACAGTGGTCCGCGCCGGAGGCCGCCTGGAGTTCACCGGCGCCTGAGGGGCCAGTGTCTGAGGGGATTGGGACCGCGTGGATTCCGACGACATCCGAAGCGACATCGCCGAGGTGCTGCTGCCCGAGGCGACGATCCACGCTCGGATCGCCGAGCTGTGCCGGCAGATCGAGGCGGACGAGGCCGAGGCTTCCGACGGCACCCCGCTGCTGCTCGTCGGGGTGCTGAAGGGCGCCGTCATGGTGATGGCCGACGTCGCCCGGGAGCTCCGGATCCCGGTGCAGATGGATTGGATGGCCGTCAGCTCATACGGCTCGAGCACGCAGTCCTCGGGCGTGGTGCGGATCCTCAAGGACCTCGACGCGGAGCTGGCCGGTCGGCGGGTGCTCATCATCGAGGACATCCTCGACTCGGGCCTCACGCTGTCCTGGCTCGTCGAGAACCTGCGCTCCCGCGGTCCGGCGAGCGTCGAGGTCTGCACGCTGCTCCGCAAGCCCGACGCGGTGCGGATCCGGGTCGACGTGAAGTACTGCGGGTTCGACATCCCGAACGAGTTCGTCATCGGGTACGGCCTCGACTACGCGGAGCGGTACCGCAACCTGCGAGACGTCGCGGTGCTCGCGCCGCACGTCTACGCGTAGACCCCCCGGCCGGCTATGAGGATCCGGTGGGCCAGAAATGGGGTGTCCCCCTCCGGCGAACAGCCGCTCGGCGTGGCTGAGCGGCGGGTTACCCTATGCGGACTATGGACCTCAAGCGCATCTTCCGCGGTCCCCTCGTCTACATCGTCATCGCGATCGTGGTCGTCTGGGTCGGCTCGAGCCTGCTGACCGGCACGGGTTTCCGTTCCGTGTCGACGGAACAGGGACTCAAGTACCTGTCGGACGGGCAGGTCGCGACCGCGAAGATCGTCGACACCGACAACCTGGTCGACCTCACGCTGAAGAAGGCGGTGGACAGCAACGGCACCCAGGTGCAGTTCAACTTCGTCACCGCGCGCGGCTCGCAGATCGTCGACGCCGTGAACAAGGCGGGTGCGTCGGGCACCCAGTGGACCGACGAGGTCCCGCAGCCGAACTGGCTGCTTTCGATCGGCTCGATCCTGCTGCCCTTCCTGATCATCGGCGTCATCTTCTGGTTCCTGATGTCCTCCATGCAGGGCGGCGGCAACCGGGTCATGCAGTTCGGCAAGTCGAAGGCGAAGCTCGTCTCGAAGGAGAGCCCGAAGGTCACCTTCGGCGACGTCGCCGGCTCCGACGAGGCAGTCGAGGAGCTCGGCGAGATCAAGGACTTCCTCAAGGAGCCCGCGAAGTTCCAGGCCGTCGGCGCCCGGATCCCCAAGGGCGTGCTGCTGTACGGCCCTCCGGGGACCGGCAAGACGCTGCTCGCCCGCGCCGTCGCGGGTGAGGCGGGCGTGCCGTTCTACTCGATCTCCGGCTCGGACTTCGTCGAGATGTTCGTCGGCGTCGGCGCCTCCCGCGTCCGCGACCTGTTCGACCAGGCGAAGCAGAACGCGCCGGCCATCATCTTCGTCGACGAGATCGACGCCGTCGGCCGCCACCGCGGTGCCGGCATGGGCGGCGGACACGACGAGCGCGAGCAGACGCTGAACCAGCTGCTCGTGGAGATGGACGGCTTCGACGTCAAGACGAACGTCATCCTGATCGCGGCGACGAACCGGCCGGACATCCTCGACCCCGCGCTGCTGCGTCCCGGCCGCTTCGACCGCCAGATCGGTGTCGACGCGCCCGACCTCAAGGGTCGGCAGCAGATCCTGACGGTGCACTCGAAGGGGAAGCCGCTCGCAGCCGGCGTCGACCTCGAGATCCTCGCGCGGAAGACGCCCGGCTTCACCGGTGCCGACCTGGCGAACGTCCTCAACGAGGCCGCCCTGCTCACCGCTCGCAGCAACGCCCAGCTGATCGACAACCGTGCTCTCGATGAGGCCGTGGACCGCGTGATCGCGGGCCCCCAGCGCCGCAGCCGCGTGATGAAGGACCAGGAGAAGCTCATCACGGCCTATCACGAGGGCGGGCACGCCCTCGTCGCCGCGAGCCTCAACCACACGGACCCGGTGACGAAGGTCACGATCCTGCCCCGCGGCCGCGCCCTCGGCTACACGATGGTGCTGCCCCTCGAGGACAAGTACTCGGTCACCCGCAACGAGCTGCTCGACCAGCTCGCCTACGCGATGGGTGGTCGGGTGGCGGAGGAGGTCGTGTTCCACGACCCCACCTCCGGCGCCTCGAACGACATCGAGAAGGCGACCAGCACCGCGAAGCGCATGGTCACGGAGTTCGGCATGAGCGCGCTCATCGGCTCGGTCAAGCTCGGTGCGGCATCAGGGGAGATGTTCCTGGGCCGCGACATGGGTCACAGCCGGGACTACTCCGACGAGCTCGCGGAGCAGGTCGACAAGGAGGTGCGCAACCTCATCGAGGCCGCGCACGACGAGGCCTACCAGATGGTCCTCGAGAACCGGGCGACGCTCGACAAGCTCGCGACGGCACTGCTGGAGAAGGAGACCCTCGACCAGCACGAGCTCGCCGAGATCTTCAAGGACCTGAAGAAGCTGCCGCCGCGCCCGCAGTGGCTGTCGAGCGACCGTCGTCCCGTCTCCGACCTGCCTGCGGTCGCGGTGCCCCACGCGAAGGCGCCGATCGACGCCGGCGCGGTCGACGGTGGCATCGACTCGGACGGCGGCAGCGCCCCCGCGCGAAAGCGCAGCCCGCGGGTCAAGCCGCGTCCCGCCACCGCGTGACCACGAGGTGGGGTGCGATGCCCGTGACGGGGGCTGATCGGCCGTGAGGCGGACCAGCCCCGTCGCGCTCGTCGGCATCGCGATCGTCGGCGCGGCGATCGGCTGGTTGATCCAGCTGGGTCTCACGTCCTCCGGGGCGACGTCGATCCACCCCCCTGCGACGCTCTACTCGGTGCTGTTCGTGCTGGCCGTCGGGCTGGTACTGCTCGGCCGTCCCGTGCGCCGGCTGGTTCGGGGGAAGGCGAGGCGGCCGATCGATCCCTTCTTCGCGATGCGCGTCCTCGTGCTCGCGAAGGCGTCGAGCCTGACGGGCGCGCTGCTGGTCGGCGCCGCAGCCGCCCTGCTCGTCTACGCCGTCACTCGTACCGGGACCGTCGTGGTCCCTGCGTTCTGGCCCGACGTGCTCACGGGAGTGGGTGCGCTCGCGCTCTGCGTCGCGGGCCTCATCGTCGAGTGGTGGTGCCGCATCCCGCCGCAGGACCGAGCGGAGCATCCCGACCGGACGCTGGAGCAGCGATGACCGTGCTCCCTCCGCGTGCGCTCGACGCCGGCCTCACGGGCTGGCGGGGGGTCTCGCACCGGCTCGTCTGGGTCGAGGTCGCCGGCATCCTCGTGACCGCGATCGGGGCCGCGGTCGTCGGGGTCGTGCTGCTGCTGATCATCCCCACGCCGGTCGCCGGCCAGGTCGTGCTGGCGATCGACGTGGCGCTCACGGTCGTCCGGCTCGTCATCGCACCGCGCCGGGTGCGGTCGATCGGGTGGATCCTGCGCGATGACGACCTGGTCGTCCGCCGCGGGATCCTCCTGTCCCGCCTGGTCGCGGTGCCCTACGGGCGGATGCAGCTCGTGGACGTGAACCGCGGTCCGGTCGCCCGCCTGCTCGGCCTGGCGGAGCTGCGGCTCGTGACCGCCGCCGCGAGCTCCGATGTGACGCTCCCCGGGCTCCCCGAGCCGGAGGCCGCCGGGCTCCGCGACGCCCTCGTCGCGCGGGCGGAGGAGCGGCGCGTGGGACTGTAGGACCATGACGACTGCGGCAGTGCAGCCGAGGAGCCGGTACGTCGACGGTGCCTGGCACCGCCTCCACCCCGCGACGCCCCTCCTCCGCGGCGGGATCGGCCTGCTCGCCGTGCTGATCTACGTCGGCGGGAACCTGCGCGAGCGCATCGTCGGCTGGGTCTTCCATCTGCCCGATGTCGGCGGCGATCCCGTCGACGAGATCGGGCGGCACAACCTCGTGCTTCCCGCCACGCTCATCGTGCTCGGCGTCCTGCTCCTGGGCATCGCGCTCTTCACCATCTCCTGGCGCGCCAGCGAGTTCAAGATCGACGGGGACTCGGTGACCGTCCGCTACGGGGTGCTGCTGCGCCGCACCCGGACGGCGAAGCTCGACCGCATCCAGGGCGTCACGATCGCGCGTCCGCTGCTGGCTCGGTTCGTCGGGGCGGCGCGCATCGAGCTCGATGTCGCCGGGCAGAACGCGAACGTGCGCCTCGAGTACCTCTCCAACGTCGCGGCGGAGGACCTGCGCCGCGACGTGCTGGTCCTCGCGTCCGGGCGGCGCGCGGCGGAGGCGGGCGTCGACCCGGCGACGGCGGTGCTGAACGATCCGGGGCGTCCGGTGATCGTGGTGACCCCGGGACGCGCGATCGGATCGATCCTGCTCTCCGAGACCGTCGTGATGCTCGTCGTGGTCGCGGGGGTCGTGATCCCGGTGCTGACCGCGATCGGCGCAGGACCCGTCGCCGCCGTCTCATTCGTGCCGCTGGTGATCGGATCGGTCACGGTGCTCGCCCGCCGTGTCGGTCGCAACCTCCGCTACTCGGTCGTGTCGACTCCCGACGGGGTCCGCGTCGCGAGCGGGATCATCAGCACCAGCACGGAAGCCGTGCCGCCGGGTCGCGTGCATGCGCTGCACATCGAGCAGCCCCTGCTGTGGCGGCCGGCCGGCTGGTGGCGGGTCTCCGTCAACCGTGCGGGCCACGCGGCGGGACGGCGGAACGCGGAGGCCGAGCGTTCCCTCGCGCCCGTCGCGACGACGGAGGAGGTGCTGGCGCTCCTCCCGCTGCTCGTACCGGATCTCGCCGACAGCCGCGAGCTCCTGCTCGCCGGTCTCGCGGGGCGGGGGCATGACGACGACTTCACCGCAGCGCCCCGACGCGCGCGCTGGCTGCGTCCGCTCGCCTGGCGGCGCACCGGCTTCCGACTCACGGCCGCATCGATCCTGTCCCGCTCCGGGCTGCTTCGACGGGAGCTGGTGATCGTGCCCGACGCGCGGATGCAGAGCGTCTCCCTCCGTCAGGGGCCCTTCGAACGGCTGCTCCGCGTCGCGACCGTGCAGCCTCACGTCGTCTCGGGCCCGGTGCGCACCCACCTCCGCCTCGTCGACGTGGACCGGGCGCAGCAGCTCTTCGTCGAGCTGGCGGCGACCGGCGTGGGTGCACGACGGGTCGACGTGTCCCACCGCTGGAGCGACCCCGGGACCCGGCCGTGAGGCCCGCCGGCCGGCTCGGCGTGGGCGTGATCGGCGCCGGGCGCGTCGGGCCGGTGCTGGGTGCGGCCCTCGCGGGGGCTGGGCATGCGCTCGTCGGCATCACCGCGGTGTCGCAGGAGAGCCGTGATCGCGCCGACGCCATGCTGCCGGGTGTGCCGGTGCTCACGATCCCGGAGCTCGTCGAGCGCAGCGAGCTGGTGCTGCTGGCGGTGCCCGACGCCGACCTCGCCGCCCTCGTCGCCGGCCTGGCGGAGGCGGATGTCTGGGTCGCCGGGCAGCTGGTCGTGCACACCGCGCCCGGCTTCGGCACGGGGGTGCTGCTGCCCGCCGTCCGGCACGGGGCCATCCCGGTCGCGCTGTCGCCCGCGATGGCGTTCACCGGCACCAGTGTCGACCTCGTCCGTCTGCGGGAGGCCCGCTGCGCGGTGACCGCGCCGACGCCCGTGCAGCCGATCGGTCAGGCGCTCGCGGTGGAGATGGGGTGCGAGCCCGTGCTGGTGGCCGAGGACGACCGGGCCGCGTGGGCCGCAGCGCTCGACGACGCCGTCGGACCGGTCGAACGCGCCCTGCAGGTGGCTGCTGCCAGGCTGGTGCGGCTCGGGGTCGAGGACCCGGACGCGGTGCTCGGGCCCGTCGCCCGATCGGCGCTCGAGCGCGCGCTGCTGCGGGCGAGGCGCCCCGGCCGTGGAGAGGACGACCTATGACGACGACCATCACGACGGTCGCGGCGGTCCGGGAGCAGGTCGCCGCCGCACGCGTCGCGGGCCGCCGCGTCGCGCTCGTGCCGACGATGGGGGCGCTGCACGAGGGGCATCTGGCGCTCGTCGCGCACGCCAGGGAGGTCGCCGACGTCGTCGTCGTCTCGGTCTTCGTGAACCCGATGCAGTTCGGTCCGAAGGACGACTTCACGCGGTACCCGAGGGATCTGGACGGGGATCGCGGGCTGCTCGCCGAAGCGGGCGCCGACGTGTTGTTCGCCCCCGAGGCGACCGAGCTCCTGCCCGACGGCAGGACCCAGGTCCGGGTGACGGCCGGGCAGATCGGGGACACGCTCGAAGGTCGGGTGCGCCCGGGGCACTTCGACGGGGTGCTCACGATCGTGCTGAAGCTCCTGCACGTCGTCGGACCCGACGTCGTCGTGTTCGGCCAGAAGGACGCGCAGCAGGTCTTCCTGGTGCGACGGATGATCCGCGATCTCGACGTCCCGGTCGGGCTCGAGGTGGTGCAGACCATCCGCGAGGACGACGGGCTGGCCCGGTCGAGCCGGAACCGGTACCTCGACGCGGGCGCGCGTCGGCTCGCCCGCCTCGTTCCCGCTGCGCTGGACGCGGCCGAGTCCGCCGCGGACCGCGACGCGGACGCCATGACGGCGGCCGCGCAGAGCGCGCTCGCGGGCGAGGACGGCGTCGTCCTCGATTACCTCGCGGTCGTCGACCCGGCCACGTTCCGGCCTGTGGACGACGGGTATCGTGGCCGTGCCCTCGTGCTCGTCGCCGCCCGGGTCGGCGGAACGCGTCTGATCGACAACCGGTTCGTCCATCTCGGCTGACCGACGGGCGCCCGACCACCCCACCCAGGAGCTCCGCGTGACGGACACCCCCGCCGACGACACCAACGAGCAGCGCGAGGTCCGCCTCGCGAAGCGCGCACGGCTGCTCGAGCGCGGCGAGGAGGCCTACCCGGTCGCCGTGCCGATCACCGACACGGTCGCTGCGGTCCGGGAGCGCCACGCAGGACTCGAGCCCGACGTCGCGACCGGCGACACGGTCGGGCTCGCCGGCCGGATCGTGCACCTCCGGAACACCGGCAAGCTCTGCTTCGCGGCGATCCAGGCCGGCGACGGCAGCCGCATCCAGGCGATGGTGAGCCTCGACGAGGTGGGGGAGGAGTCGCTCGCCGACTGGAAGGCGATCGTCGACCTCGGCGACCAGCTCTTCGTGTCCGGCGAGGTGATCACCTCCCGTCGGGGCGAGCTCTCGATCCTCGTGGCCGAGTGGCGGATCGCGGCGAAGGCGCTGCTGCCCCTGCCGAACCTGCACACCGAGCTGTCGGAGGAGACGCGGGTCAGGAACCGCTACCTCGACCTGATCGCCCGCCCGGCCGCCCGCCGGATGGTGCTGGCCCGCGCCGCGGCAGTCGCCTCGCTCCGCGCCACGTTCGCCGCGCGCGGCTACATCGAGCTCGAGACGCCGATGCTGCAGACGCAGCACGGCGGCGCCTCCGCGCGCCCCTTCGTGACGCACTCGAACGCGTTCGACACCGAGCTGTTCCTGCGCATCGCGCCGGAGCTGTTCCTCAAGCGCGCCGTCGTCGGCGGACTCGAGCGGGTCTTCGAGATCAACCGGAACTTCCGCAACGAGGGCGCCGACTCGACGCACTCGCCGGAGTTCACGATGCTCGAGTCGTACGAGACGTACTCCGACTACGACGGCATCGCCGACCTCGTGCAGGACCTGGTCCAGAACGCGGCGCTCGCGGTCGGGGGCTCGACGACCGTCACCTGGACCGACGGCACCGAGTTCGATCTCGGGGGCGAGTGGGACCGGATCTCGATGTACCCGTCGCTGTCCGCAGCGTCCGGCGTCGAGATCACCCCCGACACGCCGCTCGAGGAGCTCGTCGCGCTCGCGGACCGGCTCGAGATCGAGGTCGCGCACCCGATCCGCGGCAAGTACGTCGAGGAGCTCTGGGAGCACTTCGTCAAGCCCTCGCTGGAGCGGCCCACCTTCGTCATGGACTTCCCGGTCGACACCTCACCGCTGGTGCGGGACCACCGCACGATCCCGGGGGTCGTCGAGAAGTTCGACCTCTACGTCCGCGGCTTCGAGCTGGCGACGGGCTACTCCGAGCTCATCGACCCGATCGTGCAGCGGCAGCGGTTCGTCGAGCAGGCGACGCTGGCCGCGGGTGGCGACCCCGAGGCGATGCGCCTCGACGAGGAGTTCCTCCGAGCGCTCGAGTTCGCCATGCCGCCGACCGGCGGTCTCGGCATGGGCATCGATCGTCTGCTGATGGCCCTGACGGGGGAGGGCGTCCGGGAGACGATCCTGTTCCCCCTCGTCAAGTAGGCGGTCCCGGATCCGCTCGGTCGCGCGCCCCCGTGTGCGGGGTCGCCGTGGGTGGGCGCACAATGGACGCATGGGATCGATCGGCGGCTGGGACGTGGGCCTGTGGGCGATCGTGCCCACCATCTGCGTCTCGCTCGTGTTCTGGTTCGTGATGCGCGCGATCCTCCGCGCCGATCGCACCGAGCGGGAGGCGCAGGCGCGCATCGAGGCCGAGGAGGACGCCCGGCTGCTGGCGGGGATCGACGCCCGGACAGAGTCGCCTCGGGGCTGACCCCCGTTCGGCGGCTCCCCCAACGCGTCGCACCCGCTCGCGTCGCA
>JABBOB010000066.1 GCA_019352055.1 Acidobacteriota bacterium | reverse complement strand
GTGCGCCCCCAGCAAGATTCGAACTTGCGCCCCTGCCTCCGGAGGGCAGTGCTCTATCCCCTGAGCTATGGGGGCCAGCGGGACGCCCAAGGCTATCAGCCCGGGCGTCCCGGAACGCCGCCTCCAGGCGCGCGCCCTCGTTCCGTGGTCGCCATGCGGATTGCGAGGATGAGATCGCGCGGGAGAGGGGTCAGCCGTTGATGTCGCGCTTCGCCTTGCCGAGGGCGTCCCGCAGCGTGCTCGCGTCGAAGGGCTGCACGTAGGCCGGCTGGTCGCGCTCGCTGCGCCAGCTCTCCGCCACAGGGCCGCCGTCGACCGCGTCGAAGCCGAACTCGTCGAGCAGGGCGCTCACGGTCGCGCGGGCGTCCGCGTCGTCCCCGAAGATGGCGAGCGCACGGCGGCCCGGGGTCCCGGAGGGCGTGCCCACGGTGGTGAGGTCGGACGCGTAGATGTGGTTGAAGGCCTTGACGACCTTCGACTCGGGCAGGTGCTCCTGGAGCAGGCCGGCGGTCGTCGACTCGGCGGAGTCCAGGCGGCCGATGCGCCCGTCGCGCTGGGGGTAGTAGTTGTTGGTGTCGATGACGACCTTGCCCGCGAGGGGAGCGACCGGGACGGCGTCGATGTTCTTGAGCGGGATCGTCACGACGACGAGGTCGCCGGCGGTCGCCGCTTCCGTGGCGGTGCCGGCGGTCGCGTGCTCCCCGAGCTCCTCGACGAGGTCGCTGAGCGTCTCCGGACCGCGGGAGTTGCTGATGACGACGCGGTAGCCGTGCTGGACGGCCAGGCGAGCGAGCTGGCCGCCGATGTTGCCTGCGCCGATGAGACCGATGGTGGTGATGTTCGGAAGTGCCATGCAGAGCCTGAACTGCTGGGAGCGCCCCGTATGCCCACATCGAGCGACATGTCAGGGTTCATGTATGCGACGCACCGTCTCCGCCGCCATGGACCTCGATGTCGACACCGTCTCCGATCTCGTGATGGCGGTGTCGGTCACCGCGCTGCCGGGGCTGACCGTCGACGAGCGGCTGGTGGTGGAGCACGACGGCGCGCCGCTCGAGGTCGCAGAGCTCACCGAGGCGACGGGGACGCGCCTCCATCTGGCCCACGCGGAGGCCGGCAGGGTGACCGTCCGCTACGACGCGACCGTCGACGGCACCGCGGAGGCGGCGCCGGTGGAGCAGCTCGACCTCATCGCCTACCGGCGCCCGAGCCGGTACTGCGAGTCCGACCAGCTGCTGCCGACCGCGTATGCGGAGTTCCAGGGCCTCGATGGGAAGCCGCTGCTCGACGCGGTGTCGTCGTGGGTGGGCGCGCAGCTGCGGTACATCCCGGGCTCGAGCAAGCCGACGGACGGCGCGACCGAGACGCTGCTGGCGCGCCAGGGCGTGTGCCGCGACTACGCGCACCTCGTGGTCGCGCTGCTGCGGGCCCTCGACGTGCCGGCACGGCTCGTCGCCGTGTACGCCCCGGGTCTCGATCCCATGGACTTCCACGCGGTGGCGGAGGCGTACATCGAGGACGCCTGGCACGTGGTGGACGCGACCGCACTGGCTCCGCGCTCGAGCCTGCTCCGCATCGCCACCGGCCGCGATGCGGCCGACACCGCGTTCCTCACCACCATCGGCGGCCCGGTCACCCTGCGGATGCTGCAGGTGACCGCCACGGTCGACGAGCTGCCGGCGGACGACATGACCCGCCTCGTGCGCCTCTGCTGAGCACGGCGGCGGGAAGGTCCGAGCACGTCAGCAGGAAGCCGGAGCGTCAGCAGGAAGCATCGGCCGATCCGTTCCTGCTGAAGCGGATCGTTCCTGCTGTCGTGCTCGTACGGCGTCAGCTCGCGGTCGGCGTCGGAATCCCGGTCGGCGCGGGCGCCGGCTTCGGGCCGAAGCCCAGGGCGTTCAGCGCGGCCGAGACGATCGTGGAGGCGTCGCCCGGCTCGAAGAACCTGTCCGACCGGACGAAGAGCCAGGTGCGGCCCCGGAAGACGTCCGCCTGCCCCACATGGTCGATCACCTGGAAGTAGGCCTCGCCGCCGAAGGTCGGCACGGACTGGCTCCGCAGCACCAGATCGTCCTTCAGCGCCGTCGCGTCGGCGGCGGACGGCTTCGCCACCGACACCTCGAGCAGGTCGCCGGCGGTGGTGGTCCAGTCGCAGGTGCTGCCGTGCAGGTCGGCGAGGCGCGCGGAGGGGGTGCCCGGGCTCGGCGTCCAGCCCGGCACAGCGGTGAAGGAGGGGTCGAGCGACTTCGCGACGGCGGTCGGGACGAGCTTGTGACACGAGATCGACACCGGAGTCGCATCCGCGGCGACCTGGGTCGGCGGAGGGGTGGTGGGCGTCGGCGGCGGCGTGGATGCGGGGGAGGTCGGGGCGACGGTGATCGGCTTCGCCGCGACCGGGTTCGAGGTGCAGCCGGCGAGCGCGCCCATCGTGAGCAGCGCGGCGGCGATCACAGCCGTGCGGCGGATCGTCGTCATGGGGTCCTCCCGTCGCTCCACGGCCCCCGCGCGAGGGGCAGCCGTACCGTAGCAACGGGGCCGGTCCCGGCCCGGGCTCAGCCCCGGCGCGGCGGATCCGTCGTGTCGGCCGCGGGTAGGCTCGACGACCATGACTCCGGCCGAGCTCCAGGTCGCCGTGGGCGATCTCGTGCGGTCGGCCGCCGCGCGTCGCGGGGCCGACCTGACCCTCTCCAACGACGAGATCGTGCTGGAGCGACCCCGCTCCCGCGAGCACGGCGACTGGGCGAGCACCGTCGCGATGCGTGTCGCCAAGCAGATCGGGATGCCTCCGCGGGACCTCGCGCGGGAGCTCGCGACCGACCTCGGGGCGCTCCCCGGGGTCGCCGCGGTCGACGTCGCCGGGCCCGGGTTCATCAACATCACCCTCGAGGCGGCGAGCGCCGGCGCCCTCGCCGCGCGCATCGTCGCCGAGGGGGAGACGTACGGCACGTCGGACCTGCTCGCCGGTCACTCCATCGACATGGAGTTCGTGTCCGCGAACCCGACCGGCCCGCTCCACCTCGCCCACACGCGCTGGGCCGCGCTGGGCGACGCGATCTCCCGTGTCCTCCGCGCCTCCGGTGCCGAGGTCGTCGACGAGTACTACATCAACGACGCGGGCAGCCAGATGGACCACTTCGGCGCGAGCATCCTCGCCGCGGCGCGTGGCCTGCCGACGCCCGAGGGCGGATACCCGGGGCGGTACATCACCGATCTCGCTGCTGCGCTCGTCGCCGAGAACCCGGAGTGGTCCGAGCTTCCGGAGATCGCGGCGCTCGGCCTCGCCAAGGACTTCGGCTACGCCCGACAGCTCGCGGAGATCCGCCGCTCGCTCGAGGACTTCAACGTCCACTTCGACGTCTGGTTCAGCGAACGGACGCTGCACGACGATTCCGACGGGCCGTCGCAGATCGAGG
Organism: Acidobacteriota bacterium; assembly: GCA_019352055.1. GTDB lineage: Bacteria > Actinomycetota > Actinomycetes > Actinomycetales > Microbacteriaceae > Amnibacterium. The sequence goes on along the minus strand of JABBOB010000066.1, from coordinate 10,180 downwards.
TCGCGGTCGAGCGCCTCCGCGCCCAGGGGCGGGTCTACGAGTCGGAGGGTGCGATCTGGCTGCGCACCAGCGAGTTCGGTGACGACAAGGACCGCGTGCTCGTCCGGAGCAACGGGGAGACCACGTACTTCGCCGCGGACGCCGCCTACTACCTCGACAAGCGAGACCGCGGCTACGGCGAGAAGGTCTACCTGCTCGGCGCAGACCACCACGGCTACATCGGACGGCTCAAGGCCCTCGCCGGCGCCGCGGGGGACGACCCCGACACGGTGAGCGTGCTGATCGGCCAGACGGTCAAGGTGAACGGCGCTCGGCTGTCGAAGCGCGCGGGGAACATCGTCGAGCTCGTCGACCTGCTCGAGTGGCTCGGCGTCGACTCGCTGCGGTACTGGCTCGCGCGCTATCCCGCGGACACCCCGCTCGACCTCGACGGCGAGCAGTTGAAGAAGCGGACGAACGACAACCCCGTCTACTACGTCCAGTACGCCCACGCCCGCACCCGCTCGGTCGCGCGGAAGGCTTCGGAGGCCGACGTGGCCCGAGAGCACAAGGGGCGCGACGCGTTCGATCCCGCTCTCCTCACGCACCCGACGGAGTCGGACCTGCTCGGCGAGCTCGAGCAGTTCCCGCGCACCGTCGAGCGCGCAGCGACGCTCCGCGAACCGCATCGCGTGGCCCGGTACCTCGAGCAGCTCGCCGGTGCATACCACCGGTGGTACGACAGCTGCCGCGTCATCCCGGTGGCGGGGGAGCCGATCGAGGACGTGCACCGCACCCGGCTCGTGCTGAACGAGGCGGTCGGTCAGGTGCTGCGCAACGGGCTCGCCCTGCTCGGGGTGAGCGCGCCGGAGCGCATGTGACGGGCGAGTCGCGCCCTCAGGTCGGCACCAGGCCCGACCCGCCCACGCAACCGATCCCGGTCCAGGGCGAGAGCCGTCGTCGACCCCGCCGACCACGGCTGCTCCTCGGTGTGCTCATCGCCCTGCTCGTGATCGTGATCGTCGCCGTGATCGCCTTCGTCGTCGGAGACCGGATCTTCCGCAGCACCGCGGAGGCGCAGATCGAGCAGAGCGTCTCCAAGAGCCTCCCGAACGGCGTGACCGGGAAGGTGCGCGCGACGATCGGGGGCGGATCAGCCTTGCTGCAGTGGCTGCAGGGGTCGTTCGACGACGTGACGCTCACCTCCCAGGGGCTCAAGGTGGCGGGCGCACCGGCGGCCGCGAGCGTGCACATCACCGGCTTGCCCGTGCAGGGCGGCACGATCGGCTCGGCCACCGCCTCGTTCACGGTCGGACAGGCGGCGTTCGAAGACATCCCGCAGCTGCGCGACGTGGGCGCGTCCCCGCCGCGGCTCGGGAACGGGACGGTCTCGACGACGCTGACGCGCACCGTGCTCGCCATCCCGCTCAAGGTGGCGGTCGTGCTGACGCCGTCGCTCTCCGGGCAGACGGTGCAGCTCAGCCCGACGTCGGCGACGCTCGAAGCCGGGCCCGCCGCGATCCCGGCGACGGCGATCGTGCAGCAGCTGCTGCCGAACGGCGTCTCCCTGTGCGCGGCGAGCTACCTGCCCAAGGGAGTCGAGGTCACGACGGTGCAGGTGAAGCAGGGTGAGGCGGTCGTCGGGCTCGCGGCCCAGCAGGTCGACCTGAACACCCTGGACTCGGCTCCGACCGGAACCTGCGGCTGACCCCGTCGCCGCCACGCGACCGTCGGGCGCGGCGCGGCGCGGACTTGCCCGATATCGGGGCGTCGACCCGCGTGGCGGCCCCGATTCGCGGCAAGTCCGCGCGTGAGGCGGCCGAGCCGCACCGGGATCGGGGAACGGGAGCCGGCGCCGCCCGTTCGGTAGGATCCTGGACGGCTTCAGGGACCATGCCGGGTCCGCTCGCCCGAATGCGCCCACGCCGCCGATTCCGGCGCGCCGCTGCCACGCGGCGTGACGGCCGTGCGGCCGGGACGATCATCCGACCGACGAAGGCCATCCGTGACCACCCCGAACCCGCTCGCGCCCGCCCGGCTCGCCAGTACCGAAGCCGACCCGCAGGGTCTGCCCGCGCACGTCTGGCCCGCCAGCGCCCTCCGTGACGACTCCGGCGGCATCGAGATCGCCGGCGTCTCGCTCGCCGAGCTCGTCGAGCGCCACGGCACGCCCCTGTACGTGCTCGACGAGACGGAGGTGCGCTCCCGCGCCCACCGGGTCGTCGACGCGTTCACCGAGGCCATCACCCCGCTCGGCGCCGCGGTGCACGTCTACTACGCCGCCAAGGCGTTCCTCTCGGCGGACGTCGCCCGCTGGATGCGCGACGCGGGGCTCCGCGTCGACGTCGCCACCGGCGGCGAGCTCGCGCTCGCGCTCGCCGCGGGGGTGCCGGCCGAGCGGATGGGGCTGCACGGCAACGACAAGTCGGACGACGAGCTCGCCACCGCGGTGGAGGCGGGGATCGGCTCGATCGTGCTGGACTCCGCGGAGGAGGTGGGCAGGGTCGCCGACGCGGCCCGCCGCGCGGGGGTCGTGCAGGCGGTCCGCCTCCGGGTGAACAGCGGCGTGCACGCCAGCACCCACGAGTACCTCGCGACCGCGCGCGAGGACCAGAAGTTCGGCGTCGCCCTCACCCAGGTGCCCGCGATCGTCGCCGCCGTCCGCGAGCGGCCCGAGCTGCGCCTCCTCGGACTGCACAGCCACATCGGCTCCCAGATCCTCGGCGTCGGCGGATTCGCGGAGGCGGCCAGGCGGCTGCTCTCCGTGCACCGCCTCCTGCTGCGGGGCGGTCCGGTGCCCGAGCTGAACCTGGGTGGCGGCTTCGGGATCGCCTACACGGCCGACCAGGACGCCGTCCCGATCGAGCAGCTCGCGATCGGGATCGTCGGTACGGTCGCCGCGACCTGCGCCGAGCTCGGCATCCCGGTCCCCGACCTCGCGATCGAGCCCGGACGCTGGATCGTCGGGCCTGCGGGCGTGACCGTCTACACGGCTGGCACCGTCAAGGACGTCGAGGTGCAGACGGAGGAGGGGCCGGCCGTGCGCCGCTACATCTCCGTCGACGGCGGCATGAGCGACAACGCCCGCACAGCCCTCTACGGCGCCGAGTACGAGGTCCGGCTCGCGAACCGCACCTCCACCGCGGAGCCCGTGCTCGTGCGCGTGGTGGGCAAGCACTGCGAGTCCGGCGACGTCGTCGTCCAAGCGGACCACCTGCCGGCCGACGCCGGCCGCGGCGACCTGCTCGCCGTGCCGGCGACGGGCGCCTACCACCACAGCCTCGCCAGCAACTACAACCTGATCACCCGGCCCCCCGTGGTCGCGGTGGCCGACGGAGCGGAGCGCGTGCTCATCACCCGCGAGACCCTGAACGATCTGTTCGCCCGCGACGCGGGCCTGGCGCAGGAGGTGGCCGAATGACTCCCGGGGCGCTCCCGATCCGGGTCGCCGTGCTCGGCGCCGGCACCGTCGGCGCCGAGGTGGCACACCAGCTGCTCACCCGGGCGAGCGAGCTCGAGGCCCGCGTCGGCGCCCCCCTCGTGCTCGCCGGCGTGGCTGTGCGCGACCTCGACGCGGTGCGGCAGCCGTCGCTGCCGAAGGAGCTGCTCACCACCGACGCCGAGAGCCTCGTGCTGGGCGCGCACATCGTCGTCGAGTTGATCGGCGGGGTCGAGCGGGCCCGCGAGCTCGTGATGATGGCCCTCGAGAGCGGCGCGGACGTCGTGACCGGCAACAAGGCGATGCTCGCCACCCACGGCACAGAGCTGTTCGCGGCCGCCGAGCGCGTCGGCGCCCAGCTGAACTACGAGGCCGCGGTGGGCGGCGCGATCCCGATCATCCGGCCCCTGCGTGACAGCCTCGCGGGCGACGACGTGCGCCGGATCCTCGGCATCGTGAACGGGACGACGAACTTCGTGCTCGACCGCATGGACGAGCACGACGACACGTTCGCCGAGGCGCTGGCGGAGGCGAGCCGCCGCGGGTACGCCGAGGCGGACCCCACCGGTGACATCAGCGGAGCGGACGCGGCGCAGAAGGCGGCGATCCTCGCGAGCCTCGCATTCCACACCCGTGTCCCGCTGTCCTCCGTGCCGGTCGAGGGCATCGAGGCGATCACGCCCGAGCAGATCCGCGCCGGGCGCGAGACCGGCCACGTCGTGAAGCTCCTCGCGATCTGCGAGCGCATCACGACCTCCGACGGCACGGTCGGCGTCAGCGCCCGAGTGCATCCCGCCCTGCTCCCGCGCCGCCATCCGCTCGCGTCCGTCCGCGGCGCGAACAACGCGATCTTCGTCGAGGCCGAGTCCGCCGGGGACCTCATGTTCTACGGCGCGGGCGCGGGTGGCCCGGAGACCGCCTCCGCGGTGCTCGGGGACCTCGTGTCCGCAGCCCGGCGGCACGTGCTCGGCGGCCCGGGCCTCGCCGCGCCGCCGTCCTCCGGCCTGCCGGTGCTCGACCCGGGCGTCGTGACGAGCCGGTACCAGATCTCGCTCACGGTGCGGGACGAGCCGGGGGTGCTGGCGCACCTCGCGAGCATCGTCGCGGAGCGCGGCGTCTCGATCGAGACGGCACAGCAGACGAGAGCGGCGACCGGCGGCACCGCTACCCTGGTCATCGGCACGCACCGTGCGCCGGAGTCGGCGCTGTCCGCCGTCGTGACGGCCCTGGGCGAGGCGCCCGAGGTCGCGGCGGTGGCCGGTGTGCTGCGCATCGAAGGCGAGTGAGGGCTCATGACCGTAAGCACACGCGTGTCGCATCAGTGGCGCGGCGTGCTCCGCGAGTACGCCGACCGGCTCGACGTCACGGAAGCGACGCCGATCATCACCCTCGGTGAGGGCGGCACCCCGCTGATCGAGGCCCCCGCGCTGTCCCGCCGGACCGGCGCCCGCGTCTTCGTGAAGTTCGAGGGGATGAACCCGACGGGCTCCTTCAAGGACCGCGGCATGACCATGGCGATCTCGAAGGCCGTGGAGCACGGCGCGAAGGCGGTCATCTGCGCCTCCACCGGCAACACCTCCGCCTCCGCGGCCGCCTACGCCACGCACGCCGGCATCACCGCCGCGGTGCTCGTGCCGGAGGGGAAGATCGCGATGGGCAAGCTGTCCCAGGCGATCGCCCACGACGCCCAGCTGCTGCAGGTGCAGGGCAACTTCGACGACTGCCTCGACCTCGCCCGGGAGCTCGCGGCGAAGTACCCGGTACACCTCGTCAACTCGGTCAACAACGACCGCATCGAGGGGCAGAAGACGGCGGCATTCGAGGTCGTCGAGGTCCTCGGGGACGCCCCCGACTTCCACTTCGTCCCCGTCGGCAACGCCGGCAACTACACCGCCTACCACCGCGGCTACCGCGAGGACCTCGAGCGGGGCGCCACCACGCGGCTGCCGCGGATGTTCGGCTTCCAGGCGGCCGGCTCCGCGCCGATCGTCGAGGGGCATGTGGTGCGCAACCCGGAGACGATCGCCTCCGCGATCCGCATCGGGAACCCCGCGTCGTGGCAGCTGGCGCTCGCCGCCCGCGAGGACAGCGACGGCTACTTCGGTGCGATCGACGACGCCGGCATCCTCGCGGCGCACCGGATCCTCTCCGCCGAGGTCGGCATCTTCGTGGAGCCGGCGAGCGCGATCAGCGTCGCGGGCCTGCTCGAACGCGCCGAGGCCGGCCTGATCCCGGCGGGAGCGATCTGCGTGCTGACCGTCACCGGTCACGGCCTGAAGGATCCGCAGTGGGCGCTGAAGGGACCGGGCGGCGAGGAGGCGAAGCCGACCGTCGTGCCGGTCGACGCCGCCGCCGTCGCGCAGACCCTGGGCCTCCTCGGGTGACGTCCAAGGTCCCGGCCGGCCGCTCGGTCGTCGTGGAGGTGCCGGCCACCACCGCGAACCTCGGCCCCGGCTTCGACACCCTCGGGCTCGCGCTCAGCGTGTACGACCGGCTCACGGTCACCGCCTCCGCCATCCCAGGCGTCCGCGTCGAGGTGCACGGCGTCGGTGCCGGCGAGGTGCCGACCGACGAGACGAACCTCGTCGCGCGCGCGATCCTCCGCGTGTTCGCCGAGGTGGGGGAGGAGGCGCCCGGCCTCGACCTCATCGCCCGCAACACGATCCCGCACGGCCGCGGACTCGGCTCCTCCGGTGCCGCGGTGGTGTCCGGCATCGTCGCGGCGAAAGGTCTGCTGGAAGGGATCGTCGAGCTCGACGGCGATCGGCTGCTCGGCATCGCGACCTCCATGGAGGGGCATCCCGACAACGTCGCCCCCGCCCTCTTCGGCGGCCTCACGATCGCCTGGACCGGCGCTGACGGGCCGCAGCACAAGCGGCTGCTGCCGCACCGCAGCGTCTCCCCGCTCGTGCTCGTGCCCGAGCAGACGATGTCGACGGCGCTCGCGCGCAGCCTGCAGCCCGAGAACGTGCCCCACGCCGACGCGATCTTCAACGTGTCCCGGTCGACGCTGCTCATCGCCGCGCTCATCCAGTCGCCCGAGCTCCTCCGCACGGCCACCGAGGACCGCCTGCACCAGTCGTACCGCGCGAGCGCGATGCCGGAGACCGACCGCATGATCACGCTGCTGCGCGCCGCGGGGCACGCGGCGGTGGTGTCCGGTGCGGGCCCGTCGATCCTCGTGCTGGCGAGCGATCCGTCACAGCGGCTCGCGGCGGCGGACCTGGTGATGGCGAACGCGGAGCAGCGGTGGACCGCCCTGCTTCCGGCCGTCGATATCAAAGGTGCTACGCTCGAAGCACAGCAGGCATCCGTGCGCGCCCACTCCTGACGGTGGGCACGGAGCGTCTCCCGGCCGAATCTGAGGCCGGAGCAGCCTCACCCGGAGCGCGGTTCGACCGCCTCCGGTGAACACCCGGGGGCACGGGAGAGACCCGTCCGTCCCCATGGGGCCCGAGGACCCCACCACATCAACGTGACCGATGTCGAACCGCGACCTCGAGCCGCCAGCGCCTCTGCGCCGCGCCTCTCGCGCAGCCGTCTGACCGCCATGCGAGTCGACGAGCTGCGGCAGCTCGCCGTGTCCCTCGGCGTCGGGAACACCTCCACCATGCGAAAGGGCATTCTCGTGGACGCCATCGACGAGCAGTACGACACCGAATCCCACACCGAGGCGCCGGTCGCCGAGGAGCACACCGCGGAAGGGGCCGCTGCGGAGCAGCAGCCCGCCGCGGAGGCGCTTCCCGAGAGCGTGACCCCGGCCGAGGACGCCGTGGACGAGGCCGCGGGCGGCGCTGAGGCCGCTCCCGCCGACGCCGCGCCGGTCGACGAGACCCCCGCCGCGGAGACCCCCGCCGAGACGCCCGTCGCCGACGCCGCGGAGGAGCCCGAGTCCGGCGTCGCGCAGGTCGACCCGGTCGAGCCCCAGACCGAGCAGGCCGAGGCGCGCGTGGCCGAGCCGCAGACCGTGCGGGTCGATGAGGCGGAAGGCGGCGCCGAGATCCCGGACGCCGTCGCCGCCTCCACCGGCACCGCGCAGCCGAAGTCGGCGGCCACGCACGTCAACGCCGGCCTCACCGGCATCGCCGAGGACCTCCAGGCGCTCCAGGCGCGCGAGCAGGCCGAGCGCGACGCCGCCGGCGAGACCGACGCCGAGGAGCAGCCCGCCGAGGGCGAGCGCACCGGCAGCCGCCGCGGCCGTGGCCGCGGGCGGGGCCGGGGCAACCAGAACGCGCAGCAGAACGGCGAGCAGGCGCCCAAGGCCGACGCGCAGCAGCCCAAGGCGGAGCAGCCGGCCAAGGCCGAGGCGCCCGCGAAGCAGGAGCAGGCCCAGCCCCAGCCCGCCACGAAGGAGCAGCAGAGCGGCCAGAACGGTCAGCAGCAGGAGGGCGACGGCCGTCGCGGCCGCTACCGCGACCGCAAGCGCCGCGGCCAGGGCGCCGACTGGGACGAGCCCGAGGTCCGCGACGACGACGTGCTCATCCCGATCGCGGGCATCCTCGACGTGCTCGACAACTACGCGTTCGTCCGCACCTCCGGCTACCTCTCCGGTTCGAACGACGTCTACGTCTCGCTCGGCCAGGTGAAGAAGTACCACCTGCGCCGTGGCGACGCGGTCGTGGGCGCGATCCGCCAGGTGCCGGACTCCGAGCAGCCGAGCCGCCAGAAGTACAACGCGCTGGTCAAGGTCGACTCGATCAACGGCCTGCCGGTCGCGGAGGCGGAGGGGCGCGTCGAGTTCGAGAAGCTGACGCCGCTCTACCCGGCCGAGCGCCTACGCCTCGAGACCGAGCCGGGCAAGCTCACCGCCCGCGTCGTGGACCTGGTCGCACCGCTCGGCAAGGGCCAGCGCGGCCTCGTCGTCGCGCCCCCGCGGGCCGGCACGACGCTGCTGCTGCAGGCCGTCGCGAACGCGATCACCAAGAACAACCCCGAGGTCCACCTGATGGTGGTGCTGATCGACGAGCGTCCGGAGGACGTCACGGAGATGCAGCGCACCGTGAAGGGCGAGGTCATCGCCTCGACCTTCGACAGGCCCGCCGAGGACCAGACCACCGTCGCCGACCTGGCCGTCGAGCGCGCGAAGCGCCTCGTCGAGCTCGGCTACGACGTCGTGATCCTGCTCGACTCGATCACCCGCCTCAGCCGCGCGTACAACCAGACGGGTCACCAGTCCGGTCGTCTGCTCGCCGGCGGCATCGACGCGGCGGCGCTGCAGCCCGCGAAGCAGTTCTTCGGCGCCGCGCGCAACATCGAGAACGGCGGGTCGCTGACGATCCTCGCCTCCGCGCACATCGAGACGGGCTCGCCCGCCGACGAGGCGATCCTCGCCGAGTTCGTCGGTGCCGCGAACCAGGAGATCGTGCTGTCCGGCGCGCTCGCCGACAAGCGCATCTTCCCGGCCATCGACATCACCCGCTCGGGCACCCGGCGCGAGGAGATGCTGATGGGGCCGGACGAGGTCAAGGTCACCTGGCAGCTGCGACGCGCGATCGCGAACCACACGCCGCAGGAGGCGCTCGACGTCGTCACGAGCAAGCTGCGCGACACCACCACGAACGTCGAGTTCCTCATCCAGATGCAGAAGTCGCTGCCGAGCGCGAAATGACGGAGACGACCGACGGGTTCGCGTCGGTCGCCCCGCTCGTCGCGGAGCACGCGGACCTCGAACGCCAGCTGGCCGATCCGGAGCTGCACGCGGACGCCGGCCGTGCCCGCAAGGTCGGTCGGCGGTACGCGGAGCTCGGGCAGATCGTCGGCGCCTGGGACGCGTACCGCCAGTACCGTGACGATCTGGCCGCAGCGCAGGAGCTCGCGGCCGAGGACCCGGCCTTCGCGACCGAGATCCCCGATCTCGAAGCCGCCATGGGCGCCGCGTCCGACCGCCTCCGCGGCCTGCTGATCCCGCGGGACCCGGACGACGGGCGCGACGTCATCCTCGAGATCAAGGCCGGGGAAGGCGGTGAGGAGTCGGCGCTGTTCGCGGCCGATCTGCTGCGGATGTACCTGCACTACGCCGAGTCGAAGCGGTGGAAGACCGAGATGCTCGAGCGCACCGAGAGCGATCTCGGCGGCTACAAGGACGTCCAGATCGCGGTCAAGGGCTCCTCGAACGATCCCGCCGAGGGCGTCTGGGCGCACTTGAAGTACGAGGGCGGGGTGCACCGCGTGCAGCGGGTGCCGAAGACCGAGGCGCAGGGCCGCATCCACACCTCCGCCGTCGGCGTGCTCGTCTTCCCCGAGGTCGACGAGCCGGAGGAGGTCATGATCGATCCGAACGACCTCAAGATCGACGTGTTCCGCTCCTCGGGCCCCGGCGGGCAGAGCGTCAACACGACCGACTCCGCGGTCCGCATCACCCACCTCCCCACCGGGATCGTCGTGTCGATGCAGAACGAGAAGAGCCAGCTGCAGAACCGCGAGGCCGGGATGCGCGTGCTGCGTGCCCGCATCCTCGCCGCGCAGCAGGAGGCCGCGGAGGCGGAGGCGTCCGCAGCGCGCCGCAGCCAGGTCCGCACGGTCGACCGATCCGAGCGGATCCGCACCTACAACTACCCGGAGAACCGCATCAGCGACCACCGAACCGGGTACAAGGCGTACAACCTCGACCAGGTGCTCGACGGCGCCCTCGAGCCGATCGTCCGCTCGGCGATCGAGGCCGACGAGGCCGCTCGCCTGCGCGCCCTCGCCGACTCGTGACTCGGGGTGCGTTTTGAAGGGGTTCCTGTCGCCTGCGGCGGACAGGAACCCCTTCAAAACGCA
>JABBOB010000065.1 GCA_019352055.1 Acidobacteriota bacterium | reverse complement strand
GTGGACCCTAGGGGATTCGAACCCCTGACCTTCTCATTGCGAACGAGACGCGCTACCAACTGCGCCAAGGGCCCCTGTGCGGTTGTCGAGGATAGCACCCACCGGAAGGGCCGCCCTCGCCCTCCGCCCGCTCCTAGGATCGTCCGGACCCGATCGAGGAGGGTGGCATGGACGCCGGATTCCGCATCCCCCTGTCCCCTGTCGCCCACGACGCAGCCGTCGTGCAGGGCGACCAGTACCGCATCACTGTGCTCACCACCGGGCTCGTCCGCATCGAGTGGGCGGAGGACGGCCGGTTCGAGGACCGCGCCACCACGTTCGCGCTGCACCGGGACCTCCCCGTTCCCGCGTTCCGAGTCGTGAACGGCGCCGAGGTCGTCGAGGTGATCAGCGAACGCCTCCACGTCACCTACGACCGACGCCGCCCCTCCGCGAGCGGCCTCAAGGTCGACTTCGTCGGCGGCATCACCGCGTGGCACAGCACCTGGCGCTTCGGCGACGCGGACTCGAGCCTGCACGGCACCGCCCGCACCCTCGACGTCGTGGACGGGCGCACCGCGCTCGGGCCGGGCATCGTGGCCGAGGGCGGCGTGGCGGTGCTCGACGACTCCGCCTCCTTCCTCCTCACGGATGACGGCTGGGTCGCCCCTCGGCCGGACGGCGATCGGTTCGACCTCTACGTCTTCGCCTACGGGCACGACTTCACCGGTGCGCTCGACGCGTTCTACGCCGTGTCCGGCGACCAGCCGCTGCTCCCGCGGTGGGCGCTCGGGAACTGGTGGAGCCGCTACCACCGCTACTCCGCGGACGAGTACCTGACGCTGCTCGATCGCTTCGATCGCGAGGGCGTCCGGTTCAGCGTCGCGGTGATCGACATGGACTGGCACCGCGTCGAGTCCGTGCCGCCCGAGCACGGCAGCGGGTGGACCGGCTACACCTGGGAGCGGGATCTGTTCCCCGACCCGGAGGAGTTCCTCGCCGACCTGCACCGACGCGGGCTGCGGGTCACGCTGAACGTGCACCCGGCCGACGGCGTGCGGGCGTTCGAGGACGCGTACGCCGGGATGTGCCGCGCGCTCGGCCAGGACCCGGCCGAGGGCCTGCCGATCGCCTTCGACATCACGGACCCGGCCTTCCTCGAGGCCTACTTCGACGTGCTCCACCACGGCCTCGAGGAGCAGGGCGTCGACTTCTGGTGGCTGGACTGGCAGCAGGGGTCGTACTCCCGGGTCGCCGGCATCGATCCGCTCTGGATGCTGAACCACTTCCACTTCCTCGACAGCGGGAGGGAGGGCCGCCGACCGCTCACCTTCTCCCGGTACGCCGGGCCGGGCAGCCACCGGTACCCGGTCGGGTTCTCGGGCGACACGGTCATCAGCTGGGCGTCCCTCGACTTCCAGCCGGAGTTCACCGCGACCGCCTCGAACATCGGCTACGGCTGGTGGAGCCACGACATCGGCGGACATCTGTGGGGCGTGCGGGACGACGAGCTGCACCTGCGCTGGGTGCAGCTCGGGGTCTGGTCGCCGATCCTGCGGCTGCACTCGTCGAACAACCCGTTCCTCGAGAAGGAGCCGTGGGCGTTTCCTGCGGAGACCCGCGCCGCGATCGACGAGGCGCTGCGCCTCCGCGTCCGGCTCGTGCCGTACCTCCACACGATGAACCGCAGGTCAGCGGAGGCGCGTCTGCCGCTGGTGCTCCCCCTCTACTACGAGGCGCCCTTCGAGCCGGCGGCCTATCGAACCCGGAACGTGTTCCGGTTCGGTTCCGAGCTGCTGGTCGCACCGATCACGAGTCCGCGCGACCCGGTGACGCTGCAGGGTGCCGTGACAGCGTGGCTCCCGCCCGGCATCTGGATCGACATCGCCACCGCCGTCGTGCACGAGGGCGGCAGGACCGTTCGTCTGCACCGCGACATCGGCGGCGTGCCCGCTCTGCTGCACGCCGGCGGGATCCTGCCCCTCGCGGCCGAGCACGAGACCGACGCGACCCTGAACCCGGCCCACCTCGAGATCCTCGTCGCGCCGGGCGCGGACGGCGCCTTCGAGCTCGTGGAGGACGACGGCACGGGCACCTCTCCCGACACCGTGCCGACGGTCCGCACCCCGCTGCGCTGGGACCAGTCGGCCGGCACGCTCACGATCGGGGCCGCCGACGGCCCCACCGGAATCGTCCCGGAGACGCGAACCTGGACCGTCACCCTCCTGGGGCTGCCCCCCGGTACCACCGTTCTCGTGAACGGCACCGCGCACGCGGCGAGCGGGACGGGCTCCGGCCGGGTCAGCATCACCCTGACCGGCGACACGACGACCGCCGCCACCGTCTCCACCGGTGCGGACCCGCAGCCCGCGACCCAGGACGTGGCCGACAGGGTCTTCGCGCTGCTGAACGCCGCGCAGTACCCCTACGAGGCGAAGGCGGCGCTCTGGGCGGTCGTGACGGCCCCGCGCAGCGCCGCCTCCCGGCTCGCGGAGCTGCAGGCGCTCACCCCGCCGGAGCCGCTGCTCGCCGCCCTCACGGAGCTCCTCACGGCGCTCTGACACCCCGAGCACGACAGCAGGAATTCCCGAGCCCGACAGCAGGAACGAGCACCATCGGCAGGAAGGAACGGGCGATCGCTTCCTGCTGAAGCGGATTCTTCCTGCTGTCGTGCTCCGGTGGGAGGAGGAGCGGGGCTACGCGGAACGCCGGCGGCGCAGCACGCCGTCGAGGTCCGTGATGACCGGCCCGCTCTCGTTCATCGCGGTCACGGCGTCCACCGGGCGGCGATCCAGCGCGGCGACCTCGGGGGCGGCGTACGCGGCCCGGAGCGCTTCGTCCGCCCGCTGGGCCGCGGCCCGGAGGGAGGCGGCGATCGCCACGTCGTCGCGGACGGGCTTCGCCGGCGCGACCACCCGCTGCTGGTCGAGGTACCGGGGCTTCGGCAGCGGCACGGGCGTCCACGTGGGACGCGAGGGCTCGGCCTCCTGCCATTCCGAGAAGCTGCGCGGCTCCACCGACACGACCACCGTCTGGTCGACGGCCGACACCGCACGCTGCGCCGCGGCGACGGTGGAGGCGCGCTGCAGGAGGGCGACCGCGAGGAACGAGACGACGGCTCCCGCGATCATGAACTCCCACGTGCCGCCGGCGGCGATGTCGGACACCCCCCAGCCGGCGAGCGTGATGCCGACGACGAGGAGGTTCGTGGCCAGCACCCGCGAGCGGCGGAGGCGGGCGGCGGCGATCCCGGAGACGGCGATCGCCCGGCTGCGCGGCTCCCGCGGGCCGGTGCCGGATCGGGCGAGCTTGCGCGCCGCCTTCTCCTCCCGGGGCCGCGCGATGGACTCGGCGCGGCGGGCGGCCTCCCGGAGCGCTCGGTGCTGCTCCGCGACGCTGCGCGCGGACACCTCGGCTCGGACCTCGTCCGGCACCTCGGCCGTCTCAGCGAGCACGCGGAGCGTCTGCTGGAGACGGACGGCCGTGCGCTCGGTCCGGAGGTACTCGCGCCGACGCAGCCAAGTCGGCGTGAGGTAGAGCAGCCACAGCACGGCTGCGAATGCGATGATCGCGCCGCCACCCAGGCTTGCCATGGCATGACGGTAGAGCCGACGCGCTAGCACGCAACGGAGGCGCGCACGGCGTGTCGTGCCGGATCGGAGCGACCCCAGTCAGGGCGCCACGGAGGTCAGGGGAAGGGCGTCTCCGCGAGTCTGCGGTCCGCCTCCGGCACGTCGGCGGCGTGCTGCGGTGCGCGCCCCTCCTGCCAGCGCCGGAGCACCCCCTCCGGCACCTCCTCGGTCACGAGGCCGAAGCAGTAGTGGTCCCGCCAGTCGCCGTTGATGTGGATGTACCGGCGCTTCAGGCCCTCGTACCGGAACCCGAGCTTCTCGACCACGCGGAGGGACTTCGCGTTCTCGGGCCGGATGCAGATCTCCATCCGGTGCAGCCCGAGCGACTGGAAGCAGTGGTCCGTCGCGAGCGCGACCGCGGTGGGGGTCGCGCCGATGCCGGCGAACCGCTCCGCGATCCAGTACCCGATCGTCCCGGAGGAGAGGGATCCGTAGGCGATGGAGGTGACGTTCAGCTGGCCGGCGATCTCACCGTCGACCTCGACGACGAACGGCAGGCCCTGGCCCGTCCGCGCGTTCTGCTGCAGGGCGCGGATGCTCGCGCGGGTGTCGAAGCCGATCGAGCCGCGCGGACTCGTCGCCTCCCACTCGCGCATCCAGGACCGCCCTTCCACGAGCTCTCGCTCCATGGCCCGGGCGTCGCGGAGACGGATGGGGCGGATGCCGACCCTGCCGGAGCGGAGGGTGGGGACGGGCACGACCACCTGCTCAGTCGAGGCCGGCGACGAACTGGGCGAGCCAGGGCCGCAGCTCGGGTCCGAGGTCCTCGCGCTCGGACGCGAGCTGGATGATCGCCTTGATGTAGTCGATCTTGTCGCCGGTGTCGTAACGCCGACCCCGGAACACGACGCCGTAGACACCGCCTGTCCACGCCGCTCCCGCCATCTCCTCGAGGGCGTCGGTGAGCTGGATCTCGCCGCCCTTGCCGGGCTTCGTGTGCTGCAGGATCGAGAAGATCTCGGGCTTCAGCACGTATCGGCCGATGATCGCGTAGTTGGAGGGGGCGTTCTCCTTCGAGGGCTTCTCGACGAGCCCGGTGACCCGGACCACGTCCTCCTCGTCGGTCAGCTCGACCTTCGCGGCGCCGTACAGGTGGATCTGGTCGGGGTCGACCTCCATCAGGGCGACGATCGAGGCGTTGCGCTTGCCCGACTCGTCGATCATCCGCTTCAGCAGCGGGTCGCGCTCGTCGATGAGGTCGTCGCCGAGCAGCACGGCGAACGGCTCGTGCCCGACGTGCATGCGAGCCTGCAGCACGGCGTGTCCGAGCCCCATCGGGTCGCCCTGGCGGAAGTAGTGGATGTCCGCGATGTTCGTGGACTCCCGGACCTTCTGGAGCTTCGCGTGGTCGCCCTTGTGCTCGAGGGTCGCTTCCAGCTCGTAGACCCGGTCGAAATGGTTCTCGAGGGCGTACTTGTTGCGGCCCGTGACCATGAGGACGTCGTTGAGCCCCGCGGCCACCGCCTCCTCGACCACGTACTGGATCGCGGGCTTGTCGACGACGGGGAGCATCTCCTTCGGCATCGCCTTGGTGGCCGGGAGGAACCGGGTCCCCAGACCAGCCGCAGGGATCACGGCTTTGGTGATGTGGTACGCCATGCGCTCAGGCTATCCGGACGCCCTTCCTAGAATCGGTCCGTGGCGGTCGACCTCGCACCCCAGAAACGGGCACTCCGTGCCGAGTTGCGTGAACGACGCCGGAATCTGACGCGAGACGAACGCGCGGCCGCGACCGAGGGGATCACCGCCCGGCTCGCCGAGCTGACGCGTGCGCTCGGCGCGCACTCGGTCTCCTGCTACCTCTCGGCGACGGACGAGCCGAACACCCGGCCGTTCGTGAACTGGGCCCGCACCTCCGGGATCCGCGTCCTGTTCCCGATCACGCGCACCGACGGGCTCCTCGACTGGACCACGGCGACCGACGACGAGGAGGAGGTGCTCGGCATCGCCGGCGTGCCGGAACCCGTCGGCGAACTGCTCGGCCCCATCGCCATCAACGACGTCGACCTGATCATCGTGCCCGCGGCGTCCGTCGACGCCTCGGGGATGCGCCTCGGCTGGGGGCGGGGCTACTACGACAAGACCCTGGGGTCGATGGAACGGTGCCCGCCGGTGTACGGGGTACTCTTCGACTCCGAGCTCGTGGACGAGGTGCCCCGGGAACGACACGATCAGGCCATCGACGGTGTCGTGACCCCGACGAGGACCGTGGAGTTCTCCACCCGCTCGGCTCGCCGACGAAGGATCTGACCTGCCATGCCCGTGTACGCCTACAAGTGCCGCGACTGCGGCACCCCGCTCGAGGTGCACCAGGAGTTCAGCGACGCGCCGCTCACGGAGTGCCCGGTGTGCGGCGGCGTGCTGCGCAAGCAGTACGGCACCATCGGCGTGACGTTCAACGGGTCCGGGTTCTACCGGACCGACTCCCGGGCCGGTACCGGAGAGGCCGCGAAGTCGGAGTCGAAGGGCGAGTCGAAGTCCGACGCCTCCCAGGCCAAGAGCGACAGCGCTCCGAAGCCCGCGCCGAAGTCCGACAGCGGCTCCAAGGCCGCCGCGACCCCGTCGAGCTCCTCCTGACGTGACGTGACGCGCCGCTCCCCTGCGGAGCGGCACGCACTGCTAGACAGTGCGGCATGAAGGGTTTCAGAGAGTTCATCCTGCGCGGCAACGTGATCGACCTGGCCGTGGCGGTCGTGATCGGGGCGGCGTTCACCGCCATCGTGACGTCGCTCGTGACGAACATCTTCACGCCGATAATCGGGGCGCTGTTCAACGCGAGCAGCTTGAACAAGGCGCTCATCGTCGACATCCCGAAGGTGTCCGGAGGCGAGCCGGCTCACATCATGTTCGGCGCCTTCATCGCCTCGGTGATCAACTTCGTCATCATCGCCGCGGTCGTCTACTTCGTCTTCGTGCTCCCGATCAACTCGATGCTGAAGCGCGCGTTCCAGAAGCCGGCGGAGCCCGTCTCCGACACCCCCGCTCCCCCGACGGAGCTCGACCTGCTCGCCCAGATCCGCGACCTGCTGGAGGGTCGGGACAAGGTCGGCGACACGCGCATCCTCAACCAGGACTGACCTGCGCTGGCGGGGCATCCCGCTGCAAAAGACACGGAGCGCTCGGTCCTTCTTGCAGCGGACGGGCCCGCTAGGACGCTTCAGCCCCAGTGGGGCGGCTTGTCGGCCCTGAGGCGCGCGTCGTTCGGGCCGTCCGGGTCGCCCCAGGTCGCGGGCTCGTCCTCCGCGGCGCGCTCCCCCGCCGACGGCGTCGGATCGGAACCCGGCACCGGCTCGGTGCGCACGCGGCGGTGAGGCCGGCGCGGCTCGGTCAGGTCCGGACCTCGATGACCGGCATCGTGGTCGTCAACGGCGACGGGTCCCGCGCACCGAGTGCGATCGCGATCCGGCCGGCGATCGCGTCCGGGTCGCTGAACAGGTCGAAGCTGTGGACGCGGAGGTAGTGCCAGCCGAGCCGCTTCAGCATCTCGGGCCGAAGTCGCAGCCCCTGGCGGAGGCTCGCGTCCTGCAGCGCCGCGTCGGTCTCGACCGTGATGGCGCGCGCCCCGTACGACGCGACGAGTCCGAGCTTGCCGTGGTACCCGAGCGAGACCTTCATGCCGAGCACCCGCAGGCGCCTCGCGAGGTCGACGAGCATCGCGTCGCGGTCGTCGTCGATCGCGGCGTCCGCGATGCGCCCCTCCGCGTCGGACAGCAGGCGCCGCAGCGCGAGCACTCCAGGCGGCATACGGTCCCCGACGAAGTCCTCCGGCCGGAAGCAGGACACGATCGCGAGCGACCGGCGGGCTCGGGTGACCGCCGCGGCGAGCAGCCGCTCGCCCCCCGGCCTCGCCAGCGGTCCGAGCTGGGAGAGCGTGCGCCCGTGCGGTGTGCGCCCGAAGCCGACGGAGAGGATGACGCGGTCGCGGCTGTGGCCGACCGCCTCCGCGAGCGTGACGACGATGAACGGCTCCGCCTGGTCGCGGGTGAAGAACTCGGTGACGTCACCTCGGCGGACGAGCGCCTTCATCACGGCCTGCTGCACCTTGATCGCGTGCTTCGCGCTGCCGGACACGACCATCAGGGACTCGCGCGGACGGGAGCCGGCGTGGTCGAGCACGCGCTCGACGACCCGCTGGACCTCCGGCTCGGTGGCCTCGACCGCGCCGGTCTCGGCGTCGGGCAGCCCGTGCCCGTTGTCCACGTAGTCGAGCACGAGGCTGCCGTGCCCGAGGAAGGTCCCCGCCCAGGGCACGCTCTCGATGCGACCGTCGTAGAACCGCCGGTTGACGAGCTCGGCGAGGTCCTCCCCGCCGGCGCGGTAGCTCGTCGTCAGCTCGACGGTCGGCACCAGGTCCGCGATGCGCGCGAACACGCTGTCGACGTGCCGCTCGTCGAGGCGTTTCTGCGTCTCCGGCTCGTGCTCCGACTCGCGGATCGCGATGTCGAACGGCATCGGCGTCTGGGTGACCGGGTCACCGAAGACGACGACCTGCTTCGCCCGGCGGATCGCACCGAGCCCCTCCGCGAAGCTCAGCGCGCCGGCGTCGACCACGAACACGGTGTCGAAGGTCACCTCGCCGAGCGTGTGGACCTCGTAGGGCGACGCGAGCCAGACCGGCGCGAGCAGCTTGATCAGGTGCGGGGCCTCGCGGTGCAGCACGGCGATGTCGTCGACCTTGGCCTGCAGCAGCTGTCGCAGCGCCTCCGCCTCAGCTCCGCGGTCGGCGAGCGCGAGCCGCCACGCGTCCGCGAGCTGCCATGCCAGCCGCTTCGCGTTCGCCCCGGCGTGCGCCTCGTCGACGAGGCGGAAGTCCTGCTCGAGGCGATCGAGCACGGTCGTGTTCGCGCCGAGCAGCGCGGGGTCGTCGGCGAGCAGCCGCTCGAGCACGCTCTTCCACCACGCCAGCTCCAGCTCTGCTCCGACCCGCTCGGGCGGCACGTGCCGACCCGCGAGGTCCTCGAGCAAGGGCGCCAGGTCCTGCGCACGCAGCCGGTTCATCACCGTCTGCCGGTCCTGCAGGTTCTCGAGGACGTCGGAGTCCGCGGCGAGCGCGGCGAGCCGGTCGCCGACGTTGTCGATCGGCTCCTGGAGGAGGGAGTCGGGACCGCCTGTGAGCCCGAGGGGCTCGTCGAGCGCCGCCAGGTCGGCGCCGACGGCCTGGTACTCCGTCCACACGTCGGTGATCCCGGCGGGCACGTCGGGCGTCATGCCTCCGGCGACGAAGCGCTGATAGAGCACGCGCTGCTGCTGCACGCGCTGCAACCAGGCGTGGATGTCCGCGACGTGCACGCCGGGACGCAGGTACTCCTTGGCCAGGCGCTTGAGGCGACGTCGGTTCACGCTCGACATCTCGCCGAAGTCGCGTCGCGGACCCGTGGCGATGATGAGCTCGCCGAGGGACCGCTCGTAGACCGCCGGCTGGAACTTGTCGAGCGTCTCGCGGATGTCGAGCAGCAGCTTCAGGTAGACGCCGAGCTCGCCGATCGTGCCGAAGGGCCGGAACCGGGAGCCGGAGATCAGCGCGTCGGCGCGCTCGAGCAGGTGCGGCACGGAGGCGGTGTGCAGACGCTTCGCGAGCAGGTGCGCCTGGGCGGCGCCCTGCGCGTCCGAGAACGAGGCGCCGTACCAGGGCGAGTCCATCGGACCCAGGCGGAACTCGCCGAGCGCTGCCGCCCTCAGCAGGTCCTCCTGCACGGCGGCCCGGTCGCCGGCGAGCGCCTCCATGGCGCGGGTCGACAGCCGCGCGGTCGTGGCGGGCGGGCTCGGCAGCAGTGCGAGGCGCGACAGCTCGCCGAGCGCGTCGAGCACGCTGACGTGCAGCACGGGGTCGCGGCGGCCGAGCGCCGCCCGGTAGTCGAGCAGCACGGAGCGGAGGCGGGTGAGGGCCTCGTCGACCTCCGTGGTCTCGGCGGACTCCGCCCGCTCGTTCCGGGAGATCGCGTGGATCAGATCGCGCCGCACGCTCCGCTCGGAGGCGGTGAGCCCGGGCAGCCCCACGTCCGCGAGGCGCCCGGCGACGGAGCGCAGGGTGGCGTGCCGCGGGCTGACGACGAGGACGCGCTTGTGCTGGGCGACGAGCGCGCCGATCGCGTTGACGATCGTCTGCGTCGCCCCGGTCCCCGGCAGCGCGTGCACGGCGAGGTGGTGACCCGCCGCGATCTCCGCGACCGCCTGCTCCTGCTCGGGGTCCGCGTCGAGCAGCGCGCCGTCGAGCGTCGGCGGCCGCTGATCCTGAGGGATCACCTCCGCCCGCTCCGTCACGCCCGTGATGCGAGCGACCGCGGTGGGGTTGCCAGCGACCGCGTCGATCACCGGGTGCGAGAGGTCCTGGGCGTCGGCGAGCAGCGCGGGACCGACCTCGCCGAAGGAGGAGATCAGCAGGCGGGGCTGCACGCTGAACCGCTGCAGGTGGCTCGTCAGCTCGCGGAGGCGGTCGATCACGGGCTGGGGCTTGAACGCGCCGGCCGAGAGCGCGAGCGCCACGAACGCAGCCGGATCGAGCCGGATGTCGTACTGCTCCCGCATCGCCGCAACGAGACCGGGGTTCAGCTGGAGCGCGCCCTTCAACCGCAGCTCGAAGTCGCGGCCGTACCGCCTGATCGCGAGCGGGCGGAGGAGGACCGGCCCTCGGAAGTCCTGCTTCTCGAACCGCCACTCGGCCAGGCCGATCGCGAGGTGCATCCCGTCGAGCCCGCGGGTCGCGGCGAGCTCCACCGCCTTCGCGGTGAGCGTCGAAGCGGCCGCGCTCGCGGTGCGGAAGGCGATGTCGTCCCGGATGAGGTTCGACAGCAGCGTCGTCTTGCCGGTGATGAACTGCGCGAGACCGGACGGGTGGGTGGTCGACAGCTCGATCCGGGTGCGGACCGAGTCCTCGAACCGGATCAGCGGCGAGACCCCGCCGACGTGGAGCAGCTCGTCGCGCCACCGTTCCCAGGCGCCGACCGCACCGTTCACGGGCGTGTAGCGGGCGTCCCCGACGCTGACCGCGTTCGGGGTCGTCGCGAGGCTGGTGCCGGTCTCGACGCGGGGAGCAGCGGCGTGCTCCTCCTCCGTCTTCCCCTCGGCATACAGCACCCCGCCACTGTAGGTCTGAGGCCTCGGGCCGCTGCGGCTTGGGCGCGGCGTGGCGGCAGGCGTGTCATCAGTGCGTCGGCGTGCCCTGATGGAAGCGAAGGCGCCATTCCCCGTCGACCCGCTGCCACAGCGAGCTGCGGTTGGCGATCAGCGTCACGCCCTCCTCGGGGTAGGTGGTCTCGCTGCGATAGGTCAGCAGCGCCGCGTCCGACCCGACCGCCCTGATTCGCAGGTGGGGCAGGGGGAGCACCGCCTCGAACGCCTCCGCCTGCGCTTCGATCGAGGCCTCGCGCGACCAGTGCCTGCCCGAACGCCCGAACTCGTCGAAGTCGTCCGCGTACACGCGAGCGAGGTGATCGCGATCGAAGCGCGTACTCGGCCTCCAGAGCGATTCCTCGAGCGCGGTCAGCAGGGTGACGTCGTCGGGGTGCACCTCTCTAGACTGCTCTGCGCCAGCCTCTGTAGCTCAATGGAAGAGCAGTTCCGTCCTAAGGAAACGGTTGGGGGTTCGACTCCCTCCAGGGGCACCCTTCTCTTTACCCCGTTCTGCCCCGTGTTTCCGGGCTTCTTGCGAGCCGTCGTGGCTCGAGACACCGGCTCGTGACTTCGTTTTGACTGCAACCGAGGACCCTCGACCGCATCCCACGCGGCCGACTCGACCTCCGAGTCGACGAGGACGACATCGAGATCGAAGCACGCGATCCTCCGCACCTGCGTCCCCACACGCCCCATCCAACCGGTCGACCGTTGCCACGAGCTCCCGAGACCACGGCCGAGCGGCGACCGCCCTCCATCAGCAGTCGTCTCGGCCGTCCGGTCGCAAGACAGGCCTCCCAGGACCCGTTGTCTCGATCTAGAGTCGCGACATGCGCGGTTCCGACCCCACGCCGTACATCCTGCTTCCCGGAACAGCACGCGAAGCGCTCCATCGGTACCGCGATGTATTCGGCGGAGAACTCGAGTTGCACACCTTCGGCGAGTTCGGTCGGTCCGATGGCGCAGCCGACCTGATCGCCCACGGCACGCTCAAAGGGCTCGTGTCGCTCTATTCCGCCGACGTGGGCGCGGGAGAGGCCCCGTTCGGCAGCACGGGCCTGCTCCTCTCACTCCTCGGCACCACGGGACCCGAGGACCTGCGTTCCTGGTTCACCGCGCTGGCCGAAGGCGGCACGGTCATCGATCCTCTTGCCGAGCGTGGGTGGAACGCCTGGGACGGTCGAGTGCGCGACCGCTTCGGCGTCACCTGGCTCATCGGCTGGGAACACGACGGATCACACTGATCCGCGCGCCCCGTGCCGGTCCCGGCCAGCTTCGCGAATTCGACCGTGCACCATTCCGCGTGACCGATTCGTCGATATCGCACTGCGCCGCCGCGTGCAGCTCCGATACACATGATCGGCTCGAACCAGACAGCCCCTTCCGCACACGAATGCGGATCAGGAAGGCGTCCGAGTTCAGACCCGCAATCATTCGGCCGATCTGCCGGTCACCATGGAGACAGGTGCGATGCACGTGTTCTGGGGCTAGGGCACTCATTCATGAAGGAGCACCATCAGAACCGTGATCACATCGAGTCTCGACACAATGGCGATAGCCGTGGCGATGATCGCCGTCGGCGTGCTGATGCTGGCATATGTCGTCCGCGGAGTCCCGCGGAACCCCGCTACCAGCGCGGCGCAGGGCGATGTCGTCCTCGTGGCCAGGAAGTCCAAGAAGAAGTCCAAGGGGAGCGCTTAGGCGCCGGTCACGGAGCGGTCCGCGGCGTCGTTGATGGCAGGCGGACGCGCTGTCGCACCCGATTCGGTCGTCAGACGCCTGAACGGTCGAACCACGTGGTTGAGAACGTCCTGAGCGCCCGTCGTCTCACGTCCCGCGAGCCTGCTCGTGGGACTGAACTCCCCTGGCAACAGCAGGGGTTCGACGGGTGACCTCCTCGAACGCGGAGATTCAGTGCGCCGTGCGGAGCTTTGCTTCGATGAGCTGCCGAACCAGGGTCTGCGGCAACGGCTCCCCGGGCAGAAAATGCAGGGAGCCCTTCGTGTGCTCGCGGTCTCCGAGCTCCTGAACGAGGGTCGCTAGCACCGACCCGCTGTGGGGGAGGTAGCTCAGGTGATGCTTGAAGGCGGCGAACCCGGCGATCGTCCGGCCTCCCAACGTGAACGCCGGCAGGCCGTACGACATCCCTTGCTCCGCATCCGGCGCGACTTCCAGGACGCGGCGACGCATCTCCTCCAAGGTGGACCGCTGCGGCTCGGGCAGCGCGGAGAGGTAGGCGTCGATCTCCGCTGCGCTCACACTGGGAGGCTGACACACAGACAAGGCCACGGTCCAGCCCGCAAGGAGCCCAGCCCACGACTCGCCACCCCGCGTCGGAGCCGTCTCCCGCATAGGAACGTCTCGCAATCCTGCTGCTGAGACAGCACGTCGCGGTCGCGGTCGCGATCGCACGACTCGCTGACGCTCACGCCGCGAAGATGCGCCTCGGTCTCGCGGTGATCGTTGCGGGCATGCCCGAGACCAGACGACTGTTGGACACGATCAACGCGTGGTGGGACGCCATCCAAATCCTCATCATCACCGGTGCGACGAACGCGAGGACCGAGACCGCGAACACGTCGATCAAACAGATCAAGCGCGCCGGCCGAGGCTTCAGCAACGAGGCCAACTGCCGCGCCCGTATCCTACTCCGCAGCGCCGCCCGCACGGCAGCGTGAACTCCTACTTCAGCAGGCCGCATCCACCACGAACCACGAAGAGCCGGATCATCGGACCCGGTGGGCTGTTCACGAGGAGCGTCCCGTCGAATGAAGCCGAAGCATCGGCCTCAAAGACATCAGAGGCTCCGGTCACTTTCACCAGACCCGTTGTGCGCCGCGCCGCGATCTTCGTTCTAGGAACCCGCGCGCCAGAGCGCAGCGGTCTCCATGGCGTATTCGCGATAGGAGCGCGGGCTGCGGCCGAGACGCTGATGCAACCGCT
>JABBOB010000012.1:21159-53592 GCA_019352055.1 Acidobacteriota bacterium | reverse complement strand
CACTTCCTGCAGTCAGGCGACGGGGAGGGTCACCACCACCCGGAGGCCGGGAGCGAGCGGCTCGAGCACGGACTCGCCTCCACCGGCGTGCGCGATCGCCCGCACCAGCGCGAGACCGAGACCGCTCCCCGACGCGGAGCCCCTCGTGAACCGGTCGAACGCCTCCGTGAGCAGCCCGGGCGGCATGCCGGGTCCGTCGTCCTCGACGGCCAGCCGGAGCCCGGAGGCGCCGATCGTCAGCGAGACCAGGATGTCGCCGCGGTCCCCCACCGCCTTGACGGCGTTGCCGACGAGGTTGTCGACGACCCGACCGATCGAGACGGCGTCGATCGGCAGCAGCGCGTCGCCGTGCTCGACCGCCGTGCTGTGGTCCACGTCGACGGCTGTGCCGGCCAAGCGCGTCCGCCACCCGTCCACCGCGGTCAGCACCGCGTCCTCGAGCTCCCGGGCGCTCGCCGGGACGGGCTTCGCGCCCTCGTCGAGTCGGGAGAGCTCGAGCAGGTTCGCCGCGAGGTCGCCGAGCCGGTCGCTCAGCCGGACCAGCTGGTCCATCCGGTCCGGGCTGGGGTCGCGCCGAGTGAGGTCGACCGCCGCGCGCAGGTTCGTGATCGGCGTCCGCAGCTCGTGGGCCGCGTTCGAGATCATCCGCCGCTCGTGGGCCGCCGCCGACCTGGTGTCCCCGACCAGCCGGTTCAGGGTCACCGCCAGCCGCGACAGCTCGTCGGCACCCGGCGGCACCGGCAGCAGCTCGTCGGGCCCGAGTGCCGCTGCACGGGATCGCAGCCGTTCCACGGGCCGGAGCGCCCCGCGCACGAGCAGCATCGAGGCGGCGGCGAAGGCCACCAGCAGCATCAGACCCGTGATGAGCAGCACGAGGTCGACGTCGCTGCCGAGCGCCGCGCGGCCCGTCGCGTCGCGCGCGGCCCAGATCGTCCAGGTGCCCCCGCCGACCGACACCTGCCTGCGGGCGACGACGAACTCCGAGGACGTGGTGGCGACGGTCGTCATCGGCTGGTCCCCCAGCTGACCGAGCACCTCCGGCGGCATCGTGTCCGTCGGCCACGTGCCGTCCGGGGCGCGGACGGCGATGAGCACGCCCCCGGACGGCGGGTCCGGCCGCTCGCGGCCCCCGCGCTGCAGGTCCGTGACGAAGGGGGCGATGTCGGCCGAGGCGAGCCGCTGGTCCGCCCCGGTGAGGGTGGCGGCGATCTCGACATGCGCGACGAGCAGCGCCGCGAGCAGCACGAGCGCGGCGGTCGCGGTGGCGCCGAGCACGAGGCGCCCGCGGATCCCGGGGCCTCTCACGGCGCCTCGACGAGACGGTAGCCGACCCCGCGGACGGTCTCGATCACCACGTCGTCGGTCATCGCACCGAGCTTCCGCCGGACGTAGCGCACGTACTGGTCGACGATCGTCGACTCCACGAAGCGCGTGCCCCACACCTCGTCCAGCAGCGTGTCCCGCTCGACGGGCTCGCCGGCCCGGTCGAGCAGCGCGCGGAGCAGCGCGGACTCCCTGCGGCTGAGCGCGAGCCGCCGGCCGCCCACCGCGAACTCGGCCTTCTCGGTGTCGAGCCGCAGCGGCCCGAGAGCAGGATCGGCGGCGCTGAGCCCGGGCCCGCGCCGGAGGAGCGCCCGCACCCGGGCCGCGAACTCGGCGAACGCGAACGGCTTCACGAGGTAGTCGTCCGCTCCCGTGTCGAGGCCGCGGACGCGGTCGCCGACCCCGTCCCTGGCCGTGAGCAGCAGGATCGGGGTGGTCACCCCGTGCGTGCGGAGGAAGCGGCAGATCTCGAACCCGTCGATGTCCGGGAGCATGACGTCGGTCGCGATCACATCGAACTGGCGGGAGGTCGCGGTGAGGATCGCGGCCGAACCCGTGATCTCGACCGTCACCTCATGCCCGTCCGTGCGCAGCCCCTCCTCGAGCAGGCGCGCGGTCGTGGGATCGTCCTCGACGACGAGCAGGCGGGCCATGCGAGATCTCCCTCCGAGGGCGCGCAACCCTCCACCTCCGACGCCAAGAAATCGGCAATCCGGGGAGTGCGACCGATCCCCGGCCGCAACGTGTGAAGTCTCACATCCCGCGCAGCCGAGTCATAGCGCGCGCCTCGCACCGCCTCAGTCCCTGCTGGCGGGTGGTCGACGACGGTGGACGGAGGAGGTTCGCCATGAACGCACGGGAACAGGGTCGGCAGGCAGCGCGATCGCTGACCACGGTGCTCGCGCTGTCGGGGATCGCGGTCGTCGGAGGCATGGGCGTGTCGCTGTACACCGGCATCGAGGCCGCGAAAGCGGCGACGGTGGGCACCGGCAGCGGCGTCGGAGCCTCCCAGTCGAGCGCCCCGCTGTCCCGGTCCCAGGACCAGGACGGCCAGGCGGTCCAGGGCGGCCAGGACGACGACGGGACGCAGGCGCAGCAGGCTGCACCTGCGGCGGGCTCGTCCTCCTCGGGCTCGTCCTCCTCGTCGGGGTCCTCCTCGTCCTCCGGCTCGTCCGGTGTCAGCGCCGGCTTCGGTTTCCCCCAGACCTCGTCGACCGGGTCGTGATGACCGAGGCGTTCTGGGCGCTGGGCCGCGCGAGCGGCGTCGTGCTCCTGCTGCTCATGACGGTGTCGATGCTGCTCGGGCTGCTCACTCGCTCGGGCCGGCCCCTCGTCCGCCTGCCGCGGTTCGGGGTGCTGCTCGCGCACCGGAACATCGCGCTGCTGTCCGTCGTGTTCCTCGGCGTCCACGTCGTGTCGCTGCTGCTGGACCCGTACGCCCAGCTCAAGCTGATCGACGTCGTGGTGCCGTTCGGCGCCGCGAGGGCGCCGATCGCCGTCGGGCTGGGCGCCGTCGCGCTCGACCTGATGCTCGCGGTCGCGATCACCGCCCTGCTGCGCCGTCGGCTCGGGCACCGCGTGTTCCGGGTCGTGCACTGGGCGGCGTACGTGCTCTGGCCGATCGCGCTGCTCCACGGCGTGACCGCAGGCAGTGACGGCCGCAGCCTCCCCTTCCTGGCGCTCAGCGCGTTCACCGCGACCGCGGTCGGCGCAGCGGTCGTCTGGCGCATGACCGACCACTTCGTCGAGTACCGCCGCATCCGAACGGAGCCCGCACGATGAGCAGCACCTCCACCCCCGACCTGGCCCGCGCGACGCTCGGCGTCCCGCGCCTGCTGACGGGCCACGGTCCCGGCTACGGGGAGCACCTGCGCGCGCTCGGACCGCTGCCCCAGCGCGCGGGGCTCGTCGACGAGATCGCGCGCAGCGGGCTGACCGGGCGGGGCGGCGCGGCGTTCCCGACGAGCACGAAGCTCGCCGCGATGGCGCCGCGAGGCGTCGTGATCGGCAACGGTTCGGAGGGCGAGCCGCTCAGCGCCAAGGACGAGCTGCTGCTGCACAACCGGCCCCACCTCGTGATCGACGGGCTGCTCGCGACGGCGCACGCCCTCGCCGCCCGCCGGCTGCACCTCGTCGTCGGGGCCGCGTCGGAGGAGCCCGTGCGCCGCGCCCTGCGGGAGCGCGGCGACGCCGACGCGATCGAGGTGACGGTGGCGCCGGACCGCTTCGTCGGCGGGGAGGCCTCCGCGGTCGTCGACCTGCTCGCCACCGGAAGGGGCCTGCCGAAGGACCACGCGGTGCGGCTCACGACCCGGGGCCTCCGGGGCCGCTCGACGCTGGTGCAGAACGTCGAGACCCTCGCCCACATCGGCCTGATCGCCCGGGTCGGCGGGGAGCGCTGGGGTGCGGTCGGGGTCCCGGAGGACCGCGGCACGCGCCTGTTCTCCATCTCCGGCGACGTCGCGCACCCGGGCGTCATCGAGGCGCCCGGCGGGTCGTCGCTGCGGTCGCTGATCGCCCCCTCCTCCCCGCAGCCCGTCTCGGCCGTGCTCGTCGGCGGCTACCACGGCGCCTGGGTGGGGCGCGACGCGCTCGAGCGCACGGTGGGCGCGTCGTCGAAGCACGGGGCTATCCCAGCAGGCGCCGGCATCCTCGTCGTCCTCGGCGACCGGTCGTGCGGCCTCCGGACGGCGGCGGAGATCGCCGCATACCTCGCTGCGGAGTCCGCGGGGCAGTGCGGACCGTGCGTGAACGGGCTGCCCGCCCTCGCCGACCTCGTCAGCAGGGTCGCGGACGGCGATCGGGACCCGCGCCTGCCCGCGCAGGTCGAGCGGATGGCCGGGCTCGTCGAGGGCCGGGGCGCCTGCCACCACCCCGACGGCACGGCGAAGATGGTGCGGAGCGCGCTGGTGGCCTTCGCCGACGACGTGGCGGCGCACCAGCACGGCTTCTGCAGGGCGGCGCGATGAGCGCATCGACCGCGCTGCACATCGACTGGACCCGGTGCCGGGGCCGCGGCATGTGCACCGAGCTCCTGACCGGACTCGGGCGGGACGAGTGGGGATACCCGCTGGTCGCCGGCGGCGGCTCCGATCTGCCCATCAGGACGCACGACGTCGAGGCCGCCGACGACGCGGTCGCGCTCTGCCCGGTGCTCGCGCTCAGCATCCGGCCCGCTCGTCCCACCCGCTGACCGGCGAACGGCCGCTCGCTCCGGATCGCGGCGGAGCGGGGTGACGCAGGCGCGCCGCGCTTCGGGCGATCTCCCGGTCCTCGGGGTCGCCGGCGGGTCGGCCGCGCGCCGTGCCGCCACCCCTCGGCGCAGCGGTTCGGTTCTTCGACCGCGACCCGGGAGGTATCGAGACATGGGACGGGATGCGAGCGCGCACACGACCGCCGGCCAGGTCGGCCTGGCAGACCGCATCGCGATGCGGCTGCGAGCGAACCGGCTCGAACGACGGTCGGCGCCGGTGCCCCACCCGGACGAGCCCGCGGCGTCGATCGCGGTCGACGGCCCGTCGCCGGTCCGCGTGCTGCTGTTCGGCACCGGAGCGCCCGCGATGGGGAGCGGGGTGTCCGCGCAGGAGGATGCGCTCGGCTGGTGCATGGCGCGCGAGATCGCATCGGCGGTCGGGCGTGGCGTCCGAGTGGGGCGGCCCGCTGGGCAAGCACATCCGCACCCTCGACCGGCTGTCCGTCGCGAGCCTCGACGCCTCGCCCGAGGTGCTGCGGCTCACCCTGTCGGCGCCGGCCCGCCCCTGCCGAATGGGTGGGATCCGCGTTCAGCGGCGCCACGTACCGGTGCTGGGGCGCGGACGTCGCCGCGCAGCTCGCGCCGCACCTCCGCCCATCGACGCCCGAGGCCGTCCCGGGAGGGCCCGCTCCGCGGTCGCGCCGGTCGCGCACCTGACGATCCGCCATCGGGATCGGCGACCTCGCCCGAGCCGTTCGACCACCGTATGATTCGCTCGTCGAAGTACACGGTGGGATCGGGAGGCGCGATGCAGGGAACGGCTCGATGGCTGGGGCTGGTCGCGATCAGCCTGGGGGTCGCTCTGATCGTCGTCGACTCGACGATCGTGAACGTCGCCGTGCCCTACATCGTGCGCGACCTGGGACTCACGTCGACGGACGTCCAGTGGGTGCAGGAGTCCTACACCCTCGTCTTCGCCGCGACACTGCTCGTCTTCGGCGTGATCGCCGATCGGGTCGGCCGGCGACGGATGCTGGTGATCGGCGCCGTCGTGTTCGCCCTCGCGTCGGTCGCCGCTGCGCTCGCCCCCTCCGGGGGGCTCCTGATCCTGAGCCGCGTCGCGCAGGGCCTCGGCGGCGCCATGGTCCTCCCCACGAGCCTGTCGCTCATCAACGCCACCTTCACGGGCCGCGAGCGGGGCATCGCGTTCGCCGTCTGGGGGTCCACGATCGGCGGCATGGCCGCGGTCGGGCCGCTCCTCGGCGGGTGGCTCACGACAGCGTTCTCGTGGCGCCTGGCGTTCGGGATCAACCTCCCGATCTGTGCGGCGATCGTCGCCGGCACGCTGCTGTTCGTGCCGGAGTCCCGCGCGGACCGAGCCGGCCGGATCGACTGGACCGGGGCGCTCGCGGTCGCGATCGGCTTCGGCTCGCTGGTGTTCGGGCTCATCGAGGGGCGGCAGGACGGCTGGTGGACGACGGCGACCGCGCCCCGGCTCGGCACCTGGTCCTGGCCGTTCGCCCTCTCGCCCATCCCCGTGGCGTTCGCGGTCGCGGTGCTCGTGCTCGGCGCGTTCGTCGTCCGCGGCCTGCGCCGCTCACGCGCCGGCAGACCGAACCTCGTCGACTTCTCCCTCCTGCGCATCCCGAGCTTCCGGAACGGGAACGTCGTCGCGATGCTGGTGAGCCTCGGGGAGTTCGGCATCATCCTGTCCCTGCCGATCTGGCTGCAGAACGTCGAGGGGCTGACCGCGCTGCAGACCGGCCTGGTGCTCGTCGCGCTCGCTGTCGGATCGTTCGCCGCGAGCGGGGCTGCGGCGTCGGCAGGGGGTCGGATCCGCCCGATCACCGTCGTCCGGATCGGGCTCGCCGCGGAGATCGTCGGCGTGCTGCTCATCGGGCTCATCGTGCAGGCCGGGGACGGCTGGGGGTGGCTCGTGCCCGCACTGTTCATCTACGGGATGGGCGTGGGGCTGGCGACGGCGCAGCTGACCTCGGTCGTTCTGGTGGACGTCCCGGTGACCGACTCCGGTGCGGCCTCGGGCATCTCCAGCACGTCGCGCCAGATCGGATCCGCCCTCGGCGTCGCCGTGCTGGGAACCGTGCTCTACACGAGCACGCAGCAGGTGCTGCAGTCCGCGCTCGACCACGACGGCGTCCCCCGCGCCGTTGCGTCACCCCTCGTCCGCGCCGTGGTGGACTCGTCCGGGAACGCGATCGCGGGACTCGCGGCCCAGGCGTCGACCCATGCGGTCGCGGTCGCGGCACGCACCGCGTTCTCCGACGGCACCGCGTTCGCCGCCTGCACCGCCGCCGGATTCCTCGCGATCGGCCTGCTCGCGTCGCTGAGCCTCGGGCGCTCCCCGCACCGGGCCGAGCTCGCGCGATAGCCGTCGCGGCGGGTGACCTTCGACCCTGCGCCCTCGCAGCCGGAGGGCCGAGGCTCCTCCTCGACGTCGGACGCGATCCGCGCCGGCACAGGAGGACGACCATGTCGAAGCAGCTCGAGGGCAGGACCGCACTGGTGACGGGGGGCGGGTCGGGGATCGGCGAGGCCACCGCGCACCTCCTGGCGGAACGGGGCGCATCCGTGCTGATCGCCGACTTCCACGAGGCCGACGCCGATCGGGTCACGGACGCCATCACGCATGCGGGCCACGTCGCCTCCGTGATCGTGGGCGACGTCGCCGATCCGGACGCCGCGGCCGCATTCGTCACGACCGCGGTGGAGCGCTACGGCGCCCTGCACCTGGCGTTCAACAACGCCGGCATCGGCGGCCCCCTGGGGCCGCTGGCGGGCATCGACCTCGACGGCTACCGCCGGCTCATCGAAGTCAACCTCAACTCGGTCTTCTACGCGATGCACGCGGAGATCCCGGCGATCATCGCCTCGGGCGGCGGCTCGATCGTGAACATGTCCTCGATCCTCGGCCTGGTCGGCGACCCGGGCGCTGCGCCCTACGTCACCGCGAAGCACGGCGTCGCCGGCATGACGAAGGCGGCGGCGCTGACGTACGCGCCGCAGGGGGTCCGCATCAACTCCGTGCACCCCGGCTACATCGACACGCCCCTGCTCTCCGCGCTGCCGGACGAGGCGCGTACCGCGCTCGTCGCGCAGCACCCGATCGGCCGGCTCGGCACCTCCGCCGAGGTCGCCGAGGTCGTCGCCTTCCTGCTGTCCGACGCCGCCGCGTTCGTGGTCGGGGCGCAGTGGACCGTCGACGGCGGGTACACCGCGCGGTAAGCCCTCCCGCCGGCGGTCGGGGGAGCGCGACCTGCGCTGCTCGATGCCGTCCGGACCCGGATCAGGCGCCCGGACCGGTCGGGACGACGACGACCGGGCACACGGTGTGCTCCAGGACACCCCGCAGCACCGAACCGAGCCGTGGGCCGCTCCCCCCGTCCGTCCCGAGCACGAGGGCCGAGGCGCGGGCACCGTAGGCGGTCAGCACCGGGACGAGCGCGTCGTGCTCGAGCGCCGTCCGCACGGCGAGCCGGGGGTGCATGGCCGTCGCCCGATCCGCGCAGGTCGCGAGCAGCTGCCGGTCGGCCTCGCCCAGCATCGCGAGCCCCAGCGCCGGGAAGGCGGACCCCTCCGGGGACCACGGGAGCAGATCGCTGCACACGAGCAGCAGCTCGCGCCCGGACGCCGCCGCCTCCGCCGCAGCCCAGTCCAGCACCTCGTCGCCGTCGCCGCTCGACACCGCGGCGACCACCGGGCCGTGCCCCGCCGACCACCTCGCGGGCACCACGGCCGTCGGCCGCACGGCGAGCTCCGCGACGCGGGTGGATCGCGTCGCGATGGGCAGGTGCCGCCAGAACCCGTCCCGGTTGCAGCCGATCACCAGCAGGTCGGCGTCCGTCGAGGCCTGACGGATCGCCCCCACCGCGTCTCCCCCGACGATCCGCGTCGTCGTTGGGAGCCCGGGGGCGCGGGTCTCGAGGTACTCGCGCATCCGCCACGCGACGCGGTCGCCGGCCCCCTTGGCGGCGCCCGCGGCCCGGTCCGCCGGCCGCAGGGCCCGACCCTCCACGACCACGACCTCGACCGTCCCCGGCACATGGCGCAGGCGTTCCGCCACCCAGTCGGCCGCGGCGATCGCGCCGTAGGAGTCGTCCGCGGCGATGACGACCCGCTCCGCGCGGGCGTCGGGTGCCGGTGCGTCGACGGCCGGCTCGATCACGGACGTCACGACAGCGCCTCGGCTCTCCGCGGCGACGGTGCCGCGGACGAATCGTGGCGGATCCCGGAGCGCTCAGGGAAGGGCAGTTGGTCACCCGTTCAGACGGCGTCAGGACAGCGTCACCGCAAAGCGACCTCAGCCGGCGAGCACGAACCGCCGTCCCTCGCGCTGCGCTGCGTCCGCCTCCGGGTCGACGAGCCCTTCGGCGACGACGACGAACGGCGCCCTGGCCTGGCCGGCCAGCCACCGCTCGAGGCTGTAGCGCGGCGGCGCGACCGACGACCGGTAGCCCTCGAGCACGAGCAGCGCAGCGCGGTCGGAGCGCGCGAGCAGGCTCATCGGGCTGCCCACCCAGTGCGGGTCGACCCGTACCTCGAGCTCCGGCAGCTCGGCGTGCAGCCGCTGGACCGCCGGGTCGAGATCGACCGGCCGCGTCCGCACCTCCGCGTCGTGGGGGTCGTGCAGCCGGACGAGCGTCAGGGGCTCGCCGCTGTCGGCGGCGCTGCGGGCGGCGAAGTCGATGGTGAACCGGCTGTGGTCTCGGCCCACGACGACGGCGATCACGCCGGAGCGGTCGCCGGGCGGGGCCGCCGGCACGATCGCGGTGATGCCGCGGTGCCGCGCGACGGCGGCGATCGGGAGCCGGCGATCGTCCGGGCGCCGCGACCGCCCGATCGCCGAGGCGCCGAGCACCAGCACCGCGGTGTCCCCGGCGATCCGGGCGAGCTCCGCCAGGGGATCCCCGAGGACGAGCTCCGCGGTGACGGCGATCCGCGGGTGGCGCCGCACGACGTCCCGCACCGCGTCGTGGAGCGAGCGCTGCGCCGCAGCGACCCGGTCCGACGGCTCGCCGGGCTCGTCGCGCCGGAGCGCGCGGACGATGTGCAGGGCTCCGGCGCACGGTTCCTCCCGCTGCGCCGCCCACTCCAGCGCGGCGTCCGCACCGGCGGACCCGTCCCAACCGACGACCGTTCCCCCGTGTGTCATGAGGCGACCTCTCCCTGCCACTCGACCCGACCATGCGCCCTCGGATCGGAGGTGTCCAGTGGCCAAGGTCCCGCGCCGGGCGCCGACCGAACGCCCTGCCGACGGGTGGACGTGCACATGGACGATGACTCCCGGACGACCGTCGAGGCGCACCTGCCGGACGTCGACCGCTCGGACATCACCATCGCTGCC
This sequence comes from Acidobacteriota bacterium, assembly GCA_019352055.1. Taxonomy (GTDB): domain Bacteria; phylum Actinomycetota; class Actinomycetes; order Actinomycetales; family Microbacteriaceae; genus Amnibacterium. Next base: position 43,714 of record JABBOB010000012.1, on the reverse strand, counting down.
GACGACGGCGCGACCGTCGTCCAGCCGCACGAGCGGCACACGGAGATCGGCGGGGCTGCACCCACCGGCACGGCCGTCTGACCCCCGCCCGCAGAGGGCACGACCTGGTGCGACCGCGGAGGCGTCCGCACCAGGTCGCGTCAGGCGCGCATCGGGACGACGGCGATCGGGCAGCTGGGGCGCTCGAGCACCGCCCTGCTCACGGAGCGCAGCAGCAGCCGGTCGATGACGCCGAGCCCGTGCGTGCCCACGACGACGAGCGCGGCGCCCTTGCCTGCGACGACGAGGGAGTGCACCGCTTCGCCGTGCCCGAAGACCGGAGCGACGCGGAGCGCCGGGTGCGCGCGCCGCACCCGCCCGACGACGTCGCTGAGCCGCGCGCTCGCCTCGACCTCGAGCGCCTGCCGGTCGAGATCGAGGGTGATGGGCCGCGAGACGACGGCCGCGAGGCGCCAGGCATGCACGAGCACCAGGTCGCGACCGAGGACCTCGGCCTCGGCCGCCGCGAACTCGATGGCCGCGGTGTCGCTGCCGTCGTCCTCGACACCCACGACGACCGCCCCGTCGGACCGCTCCCAGCCGCGGGGGACGACGACCGTCGGCCGGCTCCCGGCCTCTGCGAGCCTCGTCGCGAACGAGGCGGTGAAGTGCGGCGTGCCGTGCGCGGTGCGCCGGGTACCGACGACGAGGAGGTCCGAGTCCTCCGCTCTGCGTTGCAGCGCCGGGATCGGCTCGCCGTGCACGACGGCCGGGTGCACGGTCGTCCCGGGCGCGAGCCGCTCGAGCAGCTCCTTCGCCTGCTGCACCGAGCCCTCGGCCGCGAGGGTCGTCGGGTCCGATCGCTCGTCCACCCGGTCGTCGAGCACCGGCACCACGTGCACGATCTCGACGTGCATCGGGTGGCGCGTGCTGCGATCGGCGAGCCAGCGGATCGCGGCGACCCCGGCGAGGCCGCCATCGGTCGCCAGCAGCACCCGCTCGGGCGCGCTGTCGTGGGACGTGGCGCGCAGGTCTCGCGCGCGCGGTCCCGGAGCGGGCATGGTCATCGTCCGACCTCCTGACGTCCGCGGTCGATCCGGCGGGCGTCCTCGACGCTCCCGCCGCCTCACCGACCCGACCAGTGCCCTTGGTCCCGCAGTCGGCGCCACGCCGCCTCGGTGTCCATGCACGGGAGCGCGCTCGACGACCGGATCCGCGTCGTCGTGAGCGGCGCTCAGCGCGGGAGGGAGGTCGCCCGCGCCGTCTCCAGGTGCAGGACCGCCGCCTGCGTGCGGCTCTGCAGCCCGAGCTTGGCGAGCAGACCCGAGACGTAGTTCTTGACGGTCTTCTCCGTCAGCGAGAGGCGGTTGCCGATCTGCCGGTTGGTGAGCCCGTCCGCGATCAGCGCGAGCACCTCCCGCTCCCGCGGGTTCAGCGTCACCAGCCGGGGGTCCGTGGCGGGCGCGGCCCGCAGCCGGTCCCGGACGACCTTCACGAGCGAGGGGTCGAGCGCTGACCGGCCGGAGGCGACCCGCTTCACGACGTCGACGAGACCGCTCCCGCGGATGTCCTTCAGGACGTAGCCGGCCGCGTTCGCGATCACCGCGGCCATCATCGCCTCGTCGTCGTCGTAGGCGGTGAGCATCACGCAGGGCAGTCCCGGCGCACGCATGTGCAGCTCCCGGCAGAGGTCGATGCCGCTGCCGTCCGGAAGCCTCACGTCGAGCAGCGCGACGTCCGGACGGGTCGCGAGGATGCGCCCGCGCGCCTGCTCGACGCTGCCCGCTTCCCCGACCACCCGGATCGCCGGGTCGCTCTCGAGCAGCTCGGCGACGCCTCGCCGCACCAGCTCGTGGTCGTCGACGAGGAACACGGTGATCGCGTCGGTCATTGCGCTTCGGGCTCCTGGCGTGCGGTGGATCTCGGGGTCCAGATGCTGCGCCACGGAACCGGGACCGCACAGAGTCGTTGGTCCCGTCTCAAGCCTGCACCACCGCCTCGACCAGGTGCCGCAGCGGGACGTTCCAGCGGAGCACGGTCGAGTCCCCCTCGGCACCGAGGGTCATCCCGCCGTGCCGACGTCGCGCCCGCTCCTCCAGGTTGCGCAGACCGCTGCGCCGCCCGCTGTCCGCCGGGAGGCTGCCGCTGTTCCGCACGACGACGGCGATCCCGCGTGCGTCGGCGGTGACGGTCAGGTCGATGACCCCTCCGGCCGCGTGCTTCACCGCGTTGGAGACGCCCTCCCGCACGACCGCGAGCACGTCCTCGGCGAGGTCGCCGTCGAGCACCGCGTCGACCGGGCCGCTGACGTTGACCTGGGGGTCGATCGACAGCGCCGTGCTGAGCTGCTCGATGAGGTCGAACAGCCGCTGCCGCCCGGTCGACCGCTCGGGGCCGCGCGCCGTGGACTCGAGCGTGAAGATGATCCGGCGGATCTGCGCGATGGAGTCGTCGAGGCTCGTGACCGCGGCGTCGACCCGGTCCGCGCTGCGCCCCGGAGGCAGGGTGCCGAGCACCCCCTGCAGCTGCATGCCGGTGGCGAACAGCTGCTGGATCACGCGGTCGTGCAGGTCGCGGGCGATGCGGCCCCGGTCCTCGAACAGCAGGACCTGCTCGGTCTGGCGCCGGGCCGCGGCCAGCTCGATCGCGACGCCGGCCCGGCCGGCGAAGTCGGTCGCGGCGAGCACGTCCATGTCGGAGAACGCGACGCCCCCCTGGGCGCGGGCGACGACGAGCGCGCCGAGCGTGCGATCGGGAGTGGTGAGCGGCAGCACCATCACCGGCCCGAAGGCCTCCAGGTGCGGCTTGCCGAGCGCGCGGATCTCGTGCTCGTCGAAACGTCGGGCGTCACCCGTCCGCAGCGTGGCGTCCGCGATCGTCTCAGCGGTCGTGACGGTCGTCGCCCGGGCCAGGTGGGGGTCCGCCCCCTGCACGTCCACGACGGTCAGGCGGTCCGCTTCGTCGGCCTGGAACACGACGAACACGCTCATCGCGCCGGCCGCCACCAGCACCTTGCCGGCGACGAGCGAGAGCGCATCGACGGGCTCGGGACCGAGCAGCTGCGCGGTGATCTCCGCGGATGCCACGGCCCACTGCTGCCGGCGCTGGGTCTCCCGGTACAGGCGTGCGTTCTCCACCGCGAAGCCCGCGGTCGCCGCGAGCGAGCGCACGAGCTGCTCGTCCTCCTCGGTGAACGCCCCCGCGGGCGAGTTGGCGAGGTAGAGGTTGCCGTACACGGCGTCCCGGATCCGCACGGGGACGCCGAGGAAGTCGCGCATCGGCGGATGCCCGTCGGGGAAGCCCGCGGCTCGGCGGTCCGACGCGATGTCGGTGATCCGGATCGGCGTCGGATCGCGGATCAGCGCGCCGAGCAGGCCCTCCCCCTGGGGCAGGCGGCCGATGCGCGCCACGTCCTCCGGGTCCATACCGGTGTGGATGAACTGCTCGAGCCCGCCGTGCTCGTCGAGCACACCGAGCGCCGCGAACTGGGCCCCGGTCAGCTCCTGCGCGGAGGCGACGATGCTGCGCAGCACCGAGTCGAGGTCGAGCTGGGCGCTGATCGCGTGGTTGGCGCGGAGCAGAGCCCGGAGCCGCCCCTGGGTCGCGAGCACCTGGTTGGCGGCGTCGACGAGGTCGGAGAGCCTCCGGTCCAGCTCGATCCTCGGCGGATCGGGGAAGGACAGATTCGAATCGGTCATGATCGCGCCTCCGGCCTGCGCTGCTCACTGTAGGTCCGCTGCAGGGACGACGAAAGCGCCGGGACCTTCGCCTCTCCCACCCGTTCCGCGCCAGCTGGACGCTTGGCCCGACGTCGCGGCCATCGGCCCGGCCGCCGCCGCCGCCGTGCCCGACCGGGAGGATCGCTCATGCCCACGCCCCGGATCCGCTTCTTCGACGACCTCGGGCTCGCCCGCGGCATGATCACGTCCGCGGTCGAGGGTTGCCACCGGGTGGCCGGGCACTCGGGCCTCCGCGGTCAGGCGCCGTCCGACCACCCCGAGTTCGCCGCGTTCCTGACCCGGATCGGCATCGACTCGATCGGGTTCAGCCCCGACAGCGTCCTGCGGGCCACCCGCGTCGCCCTCGAGGCGGAGGCGACGCCGATCCGGGCTTCGGAGCCGGTCTCGTGAGCCCGGCGGATCCCCGTCGCGAAGACCCGGAGGTCGCGCATCGGATGCACGACGTCGTGCCGATCACCCGGGCGCGGGTGCGCCGACCGACCGTGCCGCTGGCGGAGCGGCGGCGGACCGACGCCGAGCTCGACGAGGCCGTGCGGGGCGCCCTGCTCCGGATCGCGCCGCTCGTCGGCACCGTGCTCCGCAGCGAGGCCAGGGACGGCGTCATCGTGCTGACGGGGGCGGTCGACACGGACGCCGGACGCCTGCTCGTCGTCGAGAAGGCCGCCACGGTACCCGGCGTGCGGGTGGTGCTGTGCGGGATCGTCCTGCGCTGCCACCCAGCCGCCGCGCACCGGGTGGCGGCGCCGGGCGGGCTCCGACTCGTGCGCTGACGGGGGCGCGGCTCGGCGCCGGGACTTTCGACCGGTGCCGGGCGACGGCTCCGGCCGCAGGCTCCGGGTATGACGATATCGCCCGAAGCCATCAGCCACCACGAGCCGGAGGAGTGGCCGACGGACGCGGAGCTGCAGCGCCACGTGCGCGAGGAGCTCGAGTGGACGCCCGGGGTGGACTCGGCTCGGATCGGGGTCTCCGCGCATCACGGCGTCGTGCATCTCGACGGGGCCGTCGCCGAGGCCGCTCAGGCTGCCGCCGCGCGCGACGCCGCGCTGCGGGTCCGGGGCGCGGCAGGGCTCGTCGACGGCCTGGTGGTCGCATCGGATGCCGAGCTCACCGACGAGGCGCTGGTCGAGCGCGTCCTGCACGCGCTCCGGCACACCGTGGCCCTGCCGCCGGAGATCCGCTCGACCGTGCACGAGGGGACGGTCACGCTGTCCGGACCGGCGCGCTGGCAGTTCGAGCGCGAGCTCGCGGAACGCACCGTCGTGCACCTGACCGGCGTCCGTGCGGTGCGCAACGACATCGAGCTCACCGAGCGGCCGTCCGCGGCGGACACCACCGAGCGGGTGCGCGCGGCGCTGCTCCGCAACGCGTCCGTCGACGCCCGCACCATCGTCGTGCGCGTGTCCGGCACCGAGGTGGTGCTCGAGGGCCGGGTGCGCTCCTACGCCGAGCGGCAGCAGGCGGCGATCGCCGCGTGGTCGTCGCCGCACGTCACGCAGGTGCACAACCGGATCCACATCCAGGCCTGACCCGCCTCGCGCGTGATGCGGGGCTACACCAGCGCCGGCCGGACGGCCGGGCGCACCCCCGGCGCAGCCGCCACCACCACGTGCTCCGGTTCGGCGGCCACGAGGGTCGGCACGACGGTGCGCAGCAGCACCGCGCGCGTCACGGAGCCGAGCAGCGCGGGCAGCGCCGCCGCCCGCGAGTGCCGGCCGAGCACGAGGAGCGAGCCGTGCCCGGCCGCATCGACCAGCGCCACGGAGGTCGGCGCGTGCACCAGCGCGCGGAAGACGCGGACGGCCGGGAAGCGCGCCTCGACCAGGTCGGCGGTCTCATCCAGCACCACGCGGTGGGCGGCCCGGAGGGAGTCCGCGGCGGCGGGCTGGAACGGGATGAGGGTGCCCCAGTCCGGCGGGTCCCACCACGCGTGCACGATGTGCAGGGCCCGCGAGCTGCGCTGCGCCTCCCGGGCGGCGACCATCGCGGCCAGGATCCCCGCTGCGCTGCCGTCGACGCCGACGCCGACGCCGACGATCACGCTGCCGTCCTCGTCGCCCGCGAGCAGATCGGGCACGACGATGACCGGCTCGGGCACGCCGGACACGATGCCGATCGCGGACGAGCCGCCGAACCCGTGGATCGGCCCCGTCCGCACCTGCGTGCCGACGACGAGCAGGGCGTCGGCCGACTCGCGCGCGAGCACGTCGGGCGTGCGCCCGACCACGAGAGACCCGCTCACGGCGAGGGCCGGGTGCCGCCGGCACAGCAGCAGCACATGCTCGTCGAGCGCCGCGCGCGCCGCAGCGAGCGCCACCCGGTCGTGCCGCTCGGGCAGGACGTGGACGAGGCGCAGGTCGCCCAGGCCATCCTGACGGCGCGCCGCCCACGCCGCGGCAGCCGTGGCGGAAGGCGTGCCGTTCCAGCCCACGACGGCGTCGGTACGGACGCGCGGCACCCCGGGGGCCGGTTCAGCCATGGTGGGCCGCCACGTCGAGCGCCGACTCCCGCAGCGCCGCCGGTGCGGCCTCGTCCGGTGCCTCGTGGGCGCCGACGACGAGGACCGGCACGGTGCTGCTGAGCAGCAGCGAGTGCGTCACCGAGCCGAGCAGCACAGCCGACGCCGACCACCTGCTGTGCCGCCCGAGCACCAGCAGCGCCGCGTCCGCGGCCGCGCGCTGCAGCATCAACGGCGCGGCCCCGTGCAGCAGTCGCGGCTCGACCGGCACGTCCGGGTACGCCGCGCGCACCTCGTCGACGACCTGCTTCAGCACCGCGGCGTGGGCCTCGGGTAGCGTGCGGGACGGTTCGTCCTCACCGACGAGGTCGGCGTCCACGCCGAGGCGCGCCGGCTCGAGCGCGGTGCCGTCGTCCGCCGGATCGTCCGGCTCGCCCGCCGCCTGCCAGGCGTGCGCGATCACCAGGGCGGTACCGCTCGACCTCGCCAGCTCGGCCGCCCACCTGGCGGCCGCGATCGACGCGGCCGTGCCGTCGACACCGGCGACCACCGGACCGGACGCGACGGCGGATCCGAGCGGCACGACCGCGACGGGACCGTGCGCCCGCGAGGCGATGCGCGACGCGGTGGTGTGGGACCAGCGGCCGGCACGGGACCGCGGATCCGTCCCGATCACGACGAGCCGTGTCCGCCCGGTGCGGTGCTCCAGCACCTGGGTCGTGTCCCCGACCACGACCTCGCTGCGGATGCGCGCCCCGGGATGCGGCTCCCGCAGGCGCGCCACAGCCGCCTCGACCGAGGTCCGGGCCGCGGTGGCCGACTCCAGCGGCGAGCCGTCATCGGCCTCGGGCACGCGGTCGTCGATGACCGCCAGCAGCACGATGCGCTCACCGAGCGAGCGGCGGACCGCCCAGTCGACGGCCGCGGAGGCGGAGGGTCCGCCGTCCCAGCCGATCACGATGTCCTCGAACACGTGTGCTCCATCTCTCTCGTCACCCGGTGCCGGCGGGGCCGCCGGCGCGAACATCAGTCGACGCGGACCGCGTCGCGGGTCAGCGGCTGCACGATCCGCCGCACCCCGCCGGCCGGTCCCGACGCGTCGGGCACCGACAGCACCTCGACGCCGAGCTGCTCGAGCAGCCGGACGGTCGGATCCGAGATCGGGACCGTGGTGAGCACCGCTCCCGGCTCGAGCGGCACGAAGTGCTCCGGCCCCGCAGCACCGGGGAGGTCGTGCAGCGTCACCATGCGGCCGAGCAGCGTGTCGGCGCCCTCCCGGAACGGTCGGCCCGCCTCCGCGCGGAGCGGTGCGCCGTCCCTGCCTCCGCTCAACGTCCAGGTCGGCAGGTCGCCCACGAAGGCCGCGGGGTGCACGATCGTCAGGTCGCGGTCGACCGGCACCAGCAGGTCGTCCAGCCGGTCGAACCGCGCACCGCGCGGCAGCGTGAGCACCGTGACACGAGGCACCGCGCCCGCATCGAGCAGGGTCCTGGCGAGCTGCCGCGCGCCGTGCGCGGTGGTGCGGTGGCCGATGCCGACCAGCAGCGAGCCGTCGGGGGCGAGCAGCACGTCGTCGCCGTCGACCTGGGCGTCGCTGCGACGCAGCGCGGGATCGCGCAGGTACCGGATCGGCCGCAGCGCGCGCAGCGCGGGATGGAAGCGGCACAACGACGTGGCGATGGCGACCGCGCGCCGGGCGTCCGGCTGCGCCGCAGGCGGGAGCGCCGGCAGCATGGTCGCGCCGACGAGGATCCACGCGGACCGGAGGGATCGGCTGCGGGCCAGCGGCTCCAGCAGGAAGCGCCCCCGCGGGGAGGCGGATCGGCCGAGGTCGAAGTCGCGCACCGGAAGGCCGTCGAGCAGCATCTTCGCGGCGGCCGCGGGCTCGGCGTCGAGCAGCATCCGCTCCAGCCGTCGGGCCGCGACCGGTGCGAGTCCCACCACGTCGACGACCCGCTCGATGAGCACGCGTCGCGCCTCCGCGGCGCCCAGCAGGTCGGCGAGCAGGTCCCGGAGGCCGACCACGCCGACGCCGCGCTGCCGCAGCACCTCCGCGACGGCCGCCGACGCGTGGTCGCCCGCGAGCTGCCCGCGGGTCCCCACGTCGAGCAGCGCGGTGCGGAGCACGCCTGCCTCGGAGTGCACCCCCGGCGAGGGGCGCGGGCACGGCTGCGGCGCGCCCGTGGCCGCCGTCTGCTCGATGTCGTGCAGACGTTCCCCGACGACCGGGACGGCACTGGTGGTCATGAGCAGCACGGTCGTGTCGATCGGCTCCGGATCCCAGGGCCCAAGGTCCCGCCCGCGGGGCAGGCCGGAGCGCCTGGGACGCCACTCGGACTCGGGGTTCAGTACCACTCGGCGTCGGGCTCCGCCCCGCGCAGGAACGCTCGGCCGGTCACCTCGACCGGGTCGATGACGACGATGCGCCGCTTGACGGTCGGCAGCCAGGACACGATCGGGAGCCGTTCCGCGATGGCCCGCTCGTCGACGCGGTCGATCAGGCGCGCATCGCCCTTGACCACGACGCTCCAGGCGGTCTGGTCGTCGACGCCGTCGATCTCGAACGCGACCTGCGAACGGATCACGAGCGCGGCGAGCTTCGAGCCCTCGGCGGTCTTGAAGTAGAGGCGCCGGTCGTCGACCGCGTAGTTGACCGGGTAGATGTCCACCAGGTCGGCGACCGCGACCGCCAGCCGCCCGAGCGCACCGCGCTCGAGCAGCGCCCAGCAGTCCGCGTCGTCGAGCTCGTAGATCTCCGCGCTCCGGGTGTCGGTCATGCTGTCGTCCTTCCTCGGGCCCCGCTCCCGTGCCCGCTCAGGACGCGGCGGTGAGGTGGTGCACCGGCGCCCACATGTGGTCCTCGCCGATCGTCCCGGCGGGGACGACCAGGACCGGGCTCACGGCGTGCTCGGCGACCGGGAGGCAGACGGAACCGGTCAGCACGCCGGCCAGCGCCCGATGCCCGCTCCTCCCGACGACGACGAGGTCGGCGGTGCGGCTCTCCTCGATCAGGATCCTCACGGCGCCGCCCTCGCGCAGCTCCGTCGTCAGGTGCGACGGGCGGTCGGTCGGGAAGGCCTCCGCGATCCGCTCGTCGAGGTGGGTGCGCGCGGCGTCGACGACCTCGCTGCGGAAGTCGACGTACGCGTCGCCGGAGAAGCTCACGTCGTTCCAGGTGCTGATCGCGAGGAGGTCCGAGTCCATCTCGCGCGCAGCCTGCGCCGCGACCTGCAGGACGGGGGCGGCCCCGGGCCCGTCGCCCACGCCGACGACGACCCGTCCGCGCGCGCTCGCGCGAGCAGCGGGCGGCAGCGGGTCGCCGTGGTGCATGACGAGCACGGGGCACGGGGCACGCATCGCGCACGCCATGCTCACAGAGCCGAGCAGGAGGCCGGCGAAGCCGCCGTGGCCACGGCTGCCGACGACGACGAGCGCGGCGTCCGCCGCCTCCTCGACGAGCACCTCCGCCGCCGTGCCGGACTTCACGACCTTCTCGATCGGCACGAGGGCGCTGCCGTGGAAGGCGTCGGCGAGCGCACCGTCGAGCACCTGCACTGCGGTGGCGCGGAGATCGGGGATGACCACCGGCGCGCGCGGGACGATCAGGGGGACGCCCCACGCGGTCACGGCGACCAGGGTCCCGCCGCGCATCGCCGCGGCCCAGGCGCCCGCGTGCAGGGCGGCGATCGAGTCGGGCGAGCCGTCGACGCCGACGACCACCCGGGGCCCGTGAACGGGTGCGGGAACGAGCTCGGGTTCGGAGGGGTTCATGCCTCGGATCGTGCCCCTCGAGTCCGCGGCGGATGTAGGGCCCAAGGTCCTGACCGGGCGCGTCGGCTCAGAAGTACCAGCGCTCCTGCTCGTCGACCCGGCGGTGGAACGAGCGTCCCTGCACCTCGCGCACGGTCAGCGCGACCAGCGTCCTGCGCGGCCCGTGCTCGTCGGGCGCCCAGGGCGCGAGCCCGTACTCCTGCTCCATGGAGAACGCGACGGGATCCGGATCGGCGGACAGCGTGCCTCTGGCGACGACGCTCCAGGCGCTCGTCGCGTCCCAGCCGTCGACCTCCAGCGCGACGGAGCCGTCCTGCGGCGCGAGCAGGGAGGAGTCCGCCGTGGTGCGGAACACGAGGCGCCGCCCGCGCACCACGTAGTTCAGCGGCAGCACCTCGATCCGGCCGTCCGCCATGAACGCGAGCCGGCCGACCTGCTCGGCGAGCAGCCGCCGCCAGCACTCCTCGTCGTCCAGGCGCGCGATGCGCTGCTCCGGGTCCGTGTCGGTGTCGGTGTCGGTGAACATGTGCGGTCTCTCCCCATCCGCGCGCGGTCGCGCGCTGGGCTCGACCGTGCCCCGGGGCTGGGCGATGGGGCAGGGCCGAAAGGCCCGCGCGGTCCGTGGCGCCCCCCGAGCGTGCGAGGGACCCGGTCGATGGCCGGGCCCAGCGGCGGATCCGAAGGAGCGCTCCACGGTACGAGGCGGCGGTGCGCGGCCCCCGGCTCGGCGCCGGCCCTCCCGGCTCGACGCGCGGCCCCGACGGACGTCGACGCGACCGAGCTCGAGTGAGAGGTCGCCGCCGCTGTCAGCCGCGGCGCAACGTCGCCGACCGCATCGACGCCCACACCGCGAGGCTCAGCACGACGGCGGCGAGGACGACGTGGACCGGCGTCAGCGAGTCGAGATGCGCCCTGCTGATCAGCTCGCCCGTCGCGGTCTGCCCGACGGCGGCGACCAGCAGCGCGACGGCGACGCCGGTCAGCACCGGGGCCGCCCTGCGGAGCGCGACGACCGCGAGGACGGCCGCGAGCAGCGCCGGCACGAGCAGCCCGTACGCCGTGACGCCGTGGACCGCCTTCCAGGATTCCGCGGCGGCCCCGTGGGTCCCGATGAACTCGCCCGAGGTGAAGAACTGCACGAACACGAAGAGGGTCGCGATGCCGGTGAGGATCGCGAAGGCGCGGCGCACGCCCGGCGGCACCGCAGCGCGGTCCGTCACCTCGTCGCCTCGTCCGCGTCGCCGGTCACGGGTACCACGACGACCGGGCAGCGGGCGTGCTCGAGCACCGCACGCAGCACGGATCCCGCACCCCGCATCCGGGTGCCGACCACGATCGTCGCCGTGTCCCCGCCGCGCGCGACGAGCGCGTCGGCGACGCCCTCGTGCTCCAGGACGGTGCGCACCTGCAGCCCGGGATGCGCGGCCCGGACCCGGGTGACGTGCGCTCCGATCGTGTGCCGCTCGGCCTCCGCGAGGATCCCGGTGTCGGGCCGCCGAGCGGGGGACGACCGGATCGCCAGCAGATCGACGTGCACGAGCTCCAGGACCCGGCCGGTGGTCGCGGCCTCCGCCGCCGCCCAGTCCACGACCTCCGGCGCGCTCCCGGACACGGCTGCGAGCACGACGCCGGAGGCCGGAGCCCACGTCGACGGGACGACCGCGGTGGGTCGCACCGCGACCTCCGCGACCCGGGTCGACCGGGTCGCGATCGGCAGGCGGTGCCAGTACCCCTCCCGGTTGCAGCCGATGACGAAGAGGTCGCCGTCCTCCGCCGCCCCGCGCAGCGCCTCGACCGGTTCGCCCGCGAGCACCCGCACCGTGGTGGGCGCCGCCGGCAGCCTCGCCCCGAGGGACTCGCGCATACCCCACGCGACGCCCTCCCCCTCCTGGTGGGCCGAGCCGGTGTGCGGGCCCGTCCGCACGTGGCCTTCGATGACGACGATCTCGACGGCCATCCGTCGGTGGCGCGCGCGCTCGGCGAGCCACTCCGCCGCCGCGATCGCGCCGAACGAGTCGTCGGCGGCGAGCACCACGTGCTCGACCCGTGCCGACAGCGGTGGTTCGACCGCTTCGAGCCCGGTCATGGACGTCACGTCGATCTCCTCGGGCTCCGGGCGGCGCAGGACCGCCTGGCGAAGCGTCGCGCACCCGGCACGGACCGGACAGGGCCGTTCGTCCCGTCCGGTGCGCACAACCGCGGTCAACCTCCCTGCGGCACGACCGCGACCGGGCAGGCGAGCCGTTCGAGCGCCGCTCGGCTCACGGACCTGCTGAGCATCCGGTCGAGGGCGTCGAGGCCGCGGGACCCCACCACCACCAGAGCCGCGCCGAGCGCGGCTCGTTCGAGGGCGCGGATGGGCCGGGTCGCGGTGAGCACCGGCACGATGCGGAGATCGGGGCGTCCGATCCGGAGGCGCGCGGCGGCGGCACGCAGCGCCTCGTTCGCGGCGCGGGGCCCCGGGTCGCCGACGTCCGACGGCGCCGCACCGGCGGCGAGCCGCCACGCGTGCACGAGGACGAGGTCGCGGCCGAGCTCCTCCGCCTCGCGGGCGGCGAACGCCAGGGCTTCGTCCTCGCTGCCGTCCCCGGCGATACCGACGACGACCGGCCCCCCGGACGACTCCCAGGCGCTGCGCACGACGACCGTGGGGCAGAGGGCGTCGGCGGCGAGCCGGGTCGCGAACGACGGCGAGACGTGCAGCCCGCGCCGGGCGGTCCGGTCCGTCCCGACGACGAGCAGGTCGGCGGCGCGGGCTGCGTGACGGAGGGTGCGGACGGGCTCCCCCGCCAGCACCGTCGACCCGACCGCGATCCCGGGCGCGAGCCGTTCGAGCAGCGCCCTCGCCTCGTCCGCGGCGCGCCCGGCGGCGCGCTCCGGTTCCCCCGGCTCCGCGCCGAGCTGATCGCCCGGCTCCACGACGGCGACGATCTCGACGTCGAGCGGTCGGCGGCTCCTACGCTCCGCGAGCCACCGGGCCGCCGCGATGCCCGCAGGGCCGCCGTCGGTCGCGAGCATCACGTGCTCGGGATGCGTCGCGGCGGACGCGACCGGGACGCGCTCCGTGTCCGCGTGCTCCACGTCTCCTCCTCAGTCGGCCCGGTGCGGCGGCACGATCGCCACCGGGCAGACCGGGCGCTCGAGCACGCCGCGGGTCACCGAGCCGAGCAGCAGCCGGTCGATCAGCGACACCCCGTGCGTGCCGAGGACCAGGAGCGAGGCGTGGCGACCGGCCCGCAGCAGCGCGCGGACCGCGGCGCCGTGCTCGACCACGCGGACGACCTGCAGCTCCGGATGCGCCTTCCGCAGCGGGTCCGCGACCGCGTCGAGCCGGGCGCTCGGCCCGTGCGGGATCGCGTGCCCCTCGAGGTCGACCTCGAGCGCCGGCCAGACGACCGGGGCGAGACGCCACGAGTGCACGAGCACCAGCTCCCGGTGCAGCACGGCCGCCTCGCGCGCCGCGAACTCGACGGCGGCGACATCGCTGCCGTCCCCCTCGACGCCGCACACGATCGGTCCTGCGGACCGGCGCCAGCCGGCCGGGACGACCACGCCCGGGCAGGGCGCCGACGCCGCGAACCGGGTCGCGAACGCGGCGACGAGGTGCGGGGAGCCGGCGCCGCGGTGCGTGCCCAGCACGACGAGGTCGGCGTCGACGGCGCAGGCGGCGAGCACCTGGAGGGGCTCCCCCTCGAGTACCCGAGCCGTCACCTCGACGGCGGGCGCGACGCGCGCGAGGTGCCGCCTGGCCGGGCCGATGGGCCCGTCCGCCCGCGGGGTCCCGTCGGCGGCGATGCCGCCGGTCCCGTCGGGGACGACGTGCACCAGGTCCGCGTCGATGACGTGGGATCGGGCCCGCTCGCCGACCCAGCGCGTCGCGGCCGCGGCCGCCGGGCCGCCGTCGATGGCGAGCACGAGGTGCTCCACCAGGTGGTCGGTGGCGTGCGGGGCGAGCGCGGGGAGGCGTCGCGGTCGGATGTCGGTCATGGTCGGCGACCTCCAGCGGGTAGCTCGTGCGGATCGGTCATGCGATCGGCGCGCCTCGAGGCACGAGGACGGGGCCGTCCCCGTGCCTCGAGGAGCGAGTCCGCCGAGCCGTCGAGGACGCGGTGGGGTCGCGCAGCCCGACTCGGTGCCTCGTCCGTCATGGGGGCAGGCTCCCGCGCCGGCGCCGAGCGCCGCGAGGGCACTTGGTCCTCCGCGCGGCGTGTCTGGTCCTGCGGACCAACGGCCCTACCCGTGCGACTTCCCCGGCGGCACCGTGTCGGCATGACGCACGAACCGGCAGCCCGGCCCACCGACCGGGGGCTGCGCGACGCCGCGCTCGCGGCGATCGCCCGCGTCGCCCACGCCACCTCCGAGGTGGACGTCGAGGTGCACGACCGGATCGTGCGGGTGCTCGGGTCGGTCCGCTGCATCGCCGACCGCGATCGCGTCCTCACCGCGGCGCTGGGTGCGCCCGCGGTGCAGGTGCTCGTCGACGACCTCGTCGTCCGCACGGTCCGCGGGCCAGGGACGTCGGACGCGGCCGTCGCCGCCCAGGTGCTCGACCTGATGGCGACCATGCCGTCGGTGCACGTGGAGCAGGTCCGCATTCGCGTCCGCCGCGGCGTCGTGACCGTCGGCGGGGCGATCCCGTGGCCCTTTGAGCGGGACACCCTGCTGAACCTGGTCGGGGCCGTCCCCGGTGTCGTGGACGTGATCGACGCGCTCGTGCTGCTGCGCACGGATCAGGTGCCCATGGGGGACGCGCAGCGCGAGCCCGAGCGCTCGGCCGGCTGACGGCCGGCAGCGCAGGGCTCGCGAACGGCATCCGGAAGGACGACGATGTGGCTCATGAGCGGTGCATGGCCGGTGCTCGCGGTGCTGGGCTGGCTGTTCACCGCGCTGCTGCTCGTGCTGGTGGTCGCCAGCGTCGCCGCCTCCCGTGGAGCGATCCCGGCGAACCACCTGTTCGGCGTCCGCCTGCCCGTCATGATGCGCAGCGCGGCCGCCTGGCGGGCGGGGCACGCCGCGGCGGTCCTGCCGGCGGCGTGCGCGTTCGCGGTCGCCCTCACCTCGAGCTCGATCGCGATCGCACTCCCCGGCGCCTCCGTCGTCGCGATCGCCGCGTTCGTCGTCGGGGTCGTGTCGGTCTTCGTGCGTGCCTCGCGCGCCGGAGCGGCAGCGCTCAGGGTGAGCGGACCGTCGCCGCGTCGAGGCTGAGCTCGCGGCCCGTGATGCGGGTCGGGGTGATGAGCAGCACCGCGTGCGCGTCCGCCCCGGCGTACGGCGCCACCGGCGTCGACGACTCCGCCGCGTCGTGGGCGTCGAGCTGCTCCGCCCAGCCGACCACCATGACGCTCCTGGCGACGTGCTCGTCGAGGTCGTCGACCTCGAAGGCGACCCGTCCGTCGATCAGGATGGCCAGCAGCTTGCTGCCGATCCTCGTCCGGATCCGGATACCGCCCGGCGCGACGGCGTACCCGATCGGGTAGATCGCGGGCTCCCCGTCGCGGATGACGGCGATCCGGCCGTACTCGCGCGCGGCGAGGTAGTCCCAGCATTCCCGGTCCGTGAGCTCCCTGGTCGTGACGCTCGGGGCGGCTGCGGTCGGCATGGTCGATCTCCCTCTTCGGCGCCCGGGCGCGCGATCCATGTCGAGCCTGCCGGGCACGGACGGCGGGACGGAGGGTCGAAGGTCCTCGATCCGACTCCGGATCCCGAGGTCGCCCCCGTCGCGTGACGTTGGCCACTGGAGAACCGGGCGCGGCCGGAGGAGTGTGGACGCCTTCACGAAGGAGGTCCTCGATGATCGAGACCACTCCCCCGACGGTCGACGAGGTGGTCGCGCGGGGTGCGACCGGCGCGGTGCGGACGGTCGTTCAGGACGGCGTCGCGGTGCTGGTGGGCACCGTGCCCGACGTGCGGTCCTGGGCGCTCGCCCGCGACGCCGCGGTGGTGCACCCGGGCGCGGTCGTCGCCGATCTGACGGTGCTGGACGGTGTCCGCCCTCGCGTGCACCCCGAGCGGTCCATCGAGGTCGCCCGCGCGGTGCAGTCGGCGGTCGTCCGCGCAGCCATCGACGCCTCGGTGCTCGTGAGCTGCGACGGCGGGATCGCGACGCTGTGGGGGTGCTCCCCCACCCGGCAGGACAAGGACGTCGTGACCATCGCGGCCTGGGGCGTCCCGGGCGTCGGATACGTGCAGAACTGGATCCGCGAAGACTGCTGAGCACCCCTGTCCCGGCGCCACGTCGGAGACCGGATCGACGTGCGGTGACCGACCCCGGGCAGGGCCGGAAGCGGTCGAGGATGTTCGGTCGTGCCGCCGGACCATCCAGAGCGGGCCGGGCCGGCGCGGATCGCGTGCCCGAGCGCAAGGGATCCGCGCCCGTTCCAGACGGCTCGCGGCGGCGCCGCCAGAGCCCTTCGCCACGTGCTGGGGTCCGCAGCCTGCTCCGTCCGCCGCGAGCCGCTCGCTCCGGCAGGATGGGTGGCGGAGCGGGTGAGGGATCGCGGGAGCGAAGGTGCCGGACGACGACAGCGCGGGCAGGACCGTCCTCGGGCGGACGCTGACGATCCTGGAGGCGTTCGCGGTGCAGCCGGAGCGCGGGCTGACCGTCACCGCCGTGGTCGAGGCCACGGGACTGCCGATGTCGACGGTCCACCGGGTGTGCAAGCAGCTCGAGCGGGAACGGGTCCTGGAGCGTGCGGCGGACGGCCGGTACCGCGTCGGCCTGCGGCTCTGGGAGCTCGGCCTGCTCGCACCGCGCGCGCAGGGGCTGCGGCAGGTCGCGCAGCCGTACCTGGACGACCTCTACGCGGTGACCCACCAGCACGTGCAGCTCATGGTGCTCGACGGGATCGAGGCCGTCGTCGTCGAGCGGCTCAGCGCGCGGGACGCGATCCGGCTCGAGGGCCGGCCGGGTGGCCGTCTGCCCGTGCACGCCACGAGCGGCGGCATGGTGCTCCTCGCGCACGAGCCCGACGACTCGGTGACGGCGGTGGTCGCCGCCGGACTGCAGCGGTTCACCCCGGCGTCCATCACCACCGAGCCGACGCTGCGCGCCACGCTGTCGCTCGCGCGGAGGCAGGGCTGGCTCGCGTTGCAGGACCACCTGACGATGGGGTCGGTGTCGGTCGCGGCGCCGATCGTCGCGGGCCGCCGGCAGGTCGTCGCGGCGGTCTCCGTCGTCTCCGACTTCGACGAGGGGGACCGCCTCGTCCCGGCGGTGCTGACGACCGCACGGGCGATCGGCCGCGCGCTCGGGGGCTGACCCGACCCGAGCTCTGCGATCAGGCCCGCTCGAAGACCGCGGCGAGACCCTGGCCGCCCCCGATGCACATCGTCTCGACCGCGTAGCGGCCGTCGACGTCGCCGAGCTCGTGCGCGAGGGTCGCGAGCATCCGGATGCCGGTGGCGGCGAGGGGATGGCCGATCGAGATGCCGCTGCCGCGGGGGTTGAGCCTCGGGTCGTCGTCGTCGATCCCCCACTCGTCGAGACAGGCGAGCACCTGCACGGCGAACGCCTCGTTCAGCTCGAGGACGTCGACGTCGTCGAAGGTGAGCCCCGCCCGCTGCAGCGCCCTGACGGTCGCCGGCACCGGGCCGATGCCGAACCGTTCGGGTTCGACCCCGGCGACGGCCCACGTGACGAGGCGGAGCAGCGGGGTCAGGCCGAGCTCCACGGCCCGCTGCGGCGTCGTGACGATGCAGGCGGCCGCGGCGTCGTTCTGCCCGCTCGCGTTCCCGGCGGTGACGGTGGCCTCCGGGTCCTTCCGGCCGAGCGCGGGGTGCAACGCGGCCAGCGCGTCGAGCGAGGTGTCGGCCCGCGGGTGCTCGTCGGTGGAGACGGTGACGGTGCCCTTCCTCCCCCGCACGTCCACCGGCACGATCTCGCGATCGAACAGGCCGCCCTGCTGCGCGGCGACCGCGCGGCGGTGCGACTGGAGGGCGAACCGGTCCTGGCGCTCCCGGCCGATGCCGTACTCGCGGCGCAGCGTCTCGGCGGTGCCGATGTTGCCGTCCGGAGTCGGGTGGAAGCGCCCTCCGGCGCGTTCCCTGCCGCGCTGCAGGGCGTCGTGCAGCACGAGCGCTCCCGGAGGCAGCCCGCGTCGGCCGTCCTCGGTGTAGTACGGCGCGTTGCTCATCGATTCGGCGCCGAACGCCACGACGACGTCGGACACTCCCGTCTGCACCTGCATCGCCGCGTTCACCACGGCCTGCAGCCCCGAGCCGCAGCGGCGGTCGAGCTGGTAGCCGGTGGCCGTGATCGGGAAGCCCGCGTCGAGCGCGGCCACCCGGCCGAGCGGGGCGGCCTCCATCGTCGGGTAGCACTGCGCCCCGATCACGTCGTCCACCGCGTCGACCGGGAGCCCCGATCGCTCGATCAGCGCGGTGAGGACCCGGGTCGCGAGGTCGAGCGCGGTGAGCGAGGCGAACGCTCCGCCGAACCGGGCGACCGGCGTCCTGATCGGCGAGCAGACGACCGCCTCCCGCAGCTCGGTCATGCGGACGCTCCGAGCATCTCGGCGACCGAGAACGCGGCGCCGGTGAGCGCGCGGATCGACTCGACGGTCTCGCCGGGGGCGAGCTCGACGAGCACGAACCCGTCGTCGGTGACGTCGAACACGGCGCGATCGGTGATGATCCGGTCGACGCAGGCCCGTCCGGTGAGCGGCAGGACGCACTCCGGGAGGATCTTGTGCTCGCCCGTCTTGGTGACGTGCTCCATCAGCACGATCACCCGTCGCGCGCCCGCGACCAGGTCCATGGCGCCGCCCATGCCCTTGATCAGCTTGCCCGGCACCGCCCAGTTGGCGATGTCGCCGTGCTCCGACACCTGCATCGCCCCGAGCACGGCGTCGGCGACTCGGCCGCCGCGGATCATCCCGAAGCTCGCCGCCGAGTCGAAGAACGACGCGCCGGGCAGGGTCGTGACCGTCTCCTTGCCGGCGTTGATGAGCTTCGGGTCCTCCTCCCCGGCCCACGGGTACGGACCGACGCCGAGGATGCCGTTCTCGCTGTGCAGCACGATCGTGCGGCCCTCGGGCACGTGGTTCGGGATGAGCGTCGGCAGGCCGATCCCGAGGTTGACGTAGGAGCCGTCCTCGAGCTCCTGCGCGGCGCGGGCCGCCATCTGGTCGCGGGTGAGCGGCACGTCAGGCCTCCTTGCGGTCGCGCACGGTGCGCTTCTCGATGGGCAGGTCCGCCGCGTCCTCGGCCGACAGCTGCACGACCCGGTCGACGTAGATGCCGGGCAGGTGCACCTGGTCGGGATCGATCTCCCCGGGCCGCACGAGCTCGTCCACCTCGGCGATCGCGATCCGGCCGGCCATCGCGGCGAGCGGGTTGAAGTTCTGCGCCGACTTCTCGAACACCAGGTTGCCGTGCCAGTCGCCCTTCGCCGCACGGACGAGCGCGTAGTCCGTGCGGATCGCGGTCTCGAGGACGTAGGAGGTGGTCCTGCCGAGCACGTCGAACACGGCCGTGGGCTTCGGGGGGCTCGCGACGGCGACCGATCCGTCCGCGGCGTACCGCCACGGCAGGCCGCCCTCGGAGACCATCGTGCCGACCCCGCTCGCCGTGTAGAAGGCCGGGATCCCGACGCCGCCGGCGCGGAGGCGCTCCGCGAGCGTGCCCTGCGGGGTCAGCTCGACCTCGATCTCGCCACCGAGGTACTGGCGCGCGAACTCCTTGTTCTCACCGACGTAGGAGCCGATCACGCGGCGGATCCGGCCGGCCGCGAGCAGCAGCCCCAGCCCCCAGCCGTCCACCCCGCAGTTGTTCGACACCACCTCGAGGTCCGTCGCCGACCCCGCGAGCAAGGCGCGGATCAGGACGATCGGCACCCCGTTCAGCCCGAACCCGCCGACGGCGACCGAGGCGCCGTCGGGGATGTCGGCGACCGCCTCCGCGGCGGTCGCGACGCGCTTGTCCATCCGGTGCTCCTTCTCGTCAGTCGCCCGCGGGCGGGTCGGCGGGTGCCTCCTCCGCGAACACGCGCTTCGCGACGGCGAAGGCGCTGTTCGCCGCCGGGACGCCCGCATAGATCGCGGTCTGCAGCAGGATCTCGGACAGCTCGTCGCGCGAGAGCCCGTTCCGGACGCCCGCCTTCAGATGCATCGCGAGCTCGTCCCAATGCCGGCCCGTGACCAGGCTGGAGATGGTGACGGCGCTCCGCATCCGGCGGTCCAGACCGGGCCTGGTCCAGATCGTGCCCCACGCGGTCTCGGTGATGAACCGCTGGAACTCGGCGGTCTCGGGTGTGATCCCGGCGGTCGCACGGTCGACGTGGGCGTCACCGAGCACCGCGCGACGGATCCGGAGGCCCTCGTCGTAGCGGTCGATCTCAGCGAACGCGTCGCCGATCGCGACCGCGACCGCGACCGGTCGCTCGAGCTGGGCCTGGTGTCCTGTGTCGTCGAGGATCAGCGCCTCGCCGCGGGCGCCGGGGAGCGCTGCGGCGAGCGCCCGCGCCTCGGCCGCCGTCATGACCGGGTCCGAGTCGCCGGCGAGCACGACGGTCGGCACGGTGATGCGGCCGACGTCGGCCCGGCGGTCGAAGACGGCGAGCGCCTCGGCGAGCCGCGCGTACGACTCGTCGTCGGCGTCCATCAGCGCGCCGAGCGTGCGCGCGACGGCGTCCGGGTCCCGCTCGAGGAACGACGGCGCGAACCAGCGGGCGCTCGACGCGGCGACGAGCGCCGGCGTGCCCTGCCTGCGCACCTGCTCGGCCCGGTCGGTCCAGGAGGCGCGGTCGCCGATCCGCGCGCTCGAGCAGATGATCGCGAGTCCGGTGAGCCGGTGCGCGTCGGGACCGAGCGCGAGCTCGATGCCGATCGCACCGCCGAGGGACGCGCCGGCGTACCCGAAGCGGCCTCCGCCGATGCCGTCCACCAGCGCGACGACCGCGGCTGCGAGGTCGGCCATCGTGACCGGCTGGTCGACGGCCGGCGACAGTCCGTGCCCGGGCAGATCGACTCGGACGACCCGGAAGCGGTCGGTGAGCAGGCGCGCGGCCGCACCCCAGGCGGCGGTGCCGGTCCCGAGCGCGGGTCCGAGCACCAGCAGCGGCGCTGCCGGATCGGTGCAGGACGTGGGATCGATCACGCCGCGGAGCACGACGCTCATCTCGCCTCCTCCGCGGCACGGACAGCCGCATCGATCAGGGTGTCGGAGAGCCCGACCGGGCCGCCGACGGTCGTGACATCCGCGAGCCGATCCGACGTCGGCCCGTCGACGGCCGCCGCGACGGCGACGGCGCGGATCGCCGGCACGAAGTCGGGCTCGCCGATCGCCGCGCGGACCAGCTCGGCGGCGCGAGCCCGGCCGAGCACGCGCGCGAGCACCTGCTGGGCGCGCTCCGCATGCACCGCGCCGCGGGTGATCCCGAGGTTCGCAACAGTGCGGTCCGGATGGACGCGGAGGTCGGCGACGACGCGGTCGGCGAGCACCGCGGACTCGACCGCGAGCCTGAGGAGCTCCCGGAGGGGTTGCCATCCGGCGTGCCAGTCCCCCGCCGGGCGCTCGTCGAGGGCCAGCATCGAACCGATCAGCGTCGCCGCGAGGCCCGGGGCACGGCGGGCGTTCGCCACGAGCAGCACCGCGGGCACCGGGTTCTGCTTCTGCGGCATCGCGGAGGAGCCCCCCTCCCCCTCCCCGAGCGCCAGATCGAGCTCGCCGAGCTCGGTCCTCGCGCCGTCGGCGACCTCGAGGCCGAGGCGTCCGAGCGCCCCGATGCACGTCGCGAGCGCCGTGCCGAGCACGACCACGGGCGAGCGCTCCACGTGCCAGACCCCGACCCGGGCGGCGAGGCCGAGCCGCGCGGCGACGTCGGCACGGAGGGCCGCGGCGCCCTCGACGCCGAGGAGGTCCACGAGCACCGCGACGGTGCCCACGGAGCCGCCGAGCTGCAGCGGCAGCTCGACGCCGTCGAGGTGCCGCCAGGTGCGGGTGACGCCGTCGAGGAGCACGGCGAGGCGGAGGCCGACGGTCGTGGGGGCGGCCTGCTGACCGAGGGTGCGGCCCGCGACCGGCGTGGCGCGGTGCGCGTCGGCCTGCACGGCGAGCCCGTGCAGGACCCGGCCGATGGGATCGGCGGCGGCGTCGATCGCCCGGGCGGCGAGCAGCATCAGCGCACTGTCGAGCACGTCCTGGCTGGTGAGGCCGAGGTGCACGGCGTCCGCGACGGACGCGGGAGCCGCCTGCCGGAGCGCGCCCACGAGCGGGATCACTGGGTTGCCACCGCCGACCGCGGCCTCGGCGATCGCCGTCAGGTCGAGCGCGGCGGCATCCCAGCCCGGTGTCGCCGGCACGACGCCGGCGACGGCGAGCGCGGCGAGGTGCGCCGCCTCCACGTCGACCATCGCGGTCAGCAGCGCGCGGTCGCCGACCAGTGCGGCAGCGCCGGTCGCCGGATCGAGGAGGCCCTCGTCGAACGCGGTCACGCCCGCTCCACGGCTGTCCGCTGCAGGCCCCGGTACTCCAGGAACACCGTCTCGCGGTCCCCCTGCAGGTGCAGGTCGAACCGGTGGGAGGCGGGACCGTCCGCGCGCGCGAGCAGGGTCTCGCGCCGGGCGGGATCGATCCGGTCCAGCAGCGGGTCGGCGGGCGCGGGGTCGTC
>JABBOB010000012.1:0-21149 GCA_019352055.1 Acidobacteriota bacterium | reverse complement strand
CGTCGGCGCCGACGAGGTACGCGCGGGTGAAGAGGTGGTGCAGCAGCCCGCGGGCGAAGACCGTCACGAGCGCCCACGGCGCGGTCGAGGGGGCGATCGCGCCGGGCAGCACGGTCGCGATCTCGTAGTGGCCGACGGCGTCGACGGCCGTGCGCCCGAAGCCGGTGAAGTGGCCGAGCTCGCGGACCCGGCTCCCGTCCCGCTCGGGCAGCACCCCGTCCGCACCCGGCTGCCACCACTCGAGCAGGGCGTCGGGGACCGGCTCCCCGGCCCCGTCGAACACGGTGCCGTGCACGGTGATCGCCCCGGCGGTGCCGGCCGGAACCAGCTGCGCGCCGCCCGGGAACGGCAGGGCGTACCCGAAGAAGGGCCCGACCGTCTGGGACGGCGTCTGCTGCGGGCGCTCACTCGTCATCGTGCTCCTCCTCCAGCCAGGTCGCCGTCGACCCGGTCAGGACGATGTCCCACCGGAAGGCGAGCGAGAACTCGGGCACGGTGAGGTCGTGGTCGTACGCCGCGATGAGGCGGTCTCTCGCGCGCCCGTCGGTGATGGACTGGTAGATCGGGTCGAGCGCGAAGAGCGGGTCGCCGGGGAAGTACATCTGGGTGACGAGCCGCTGCGTGAACGCGGTGCCGAACAGCGAGAAGTGGATGTGCGCCGGCCGCCACGCGTTGCGGTGGTTCTTCCACGGGTAGGGCCCCGGCTTGATCGTGGTGAAGCGGTAGGACCCGTCGTCGCCGGTCAGGGTGCGCCCGACACCCGTGAAGTTCGGGTCGAGCGGCGCCGGGTGCTGGTCGCGCTTGTGGATGTACCGGCCGCCCGCGTTGGCCTGCCAGATCTCGAGGAGCTGGCCCCGCACGGGCCGGCCGTCGCCGTCGCTGACCCGCCCGGTGACGGTGATCCGCTCGCCGAGCGGCTCACCCGCGTGCTGGATGGTGAGGTCGTTCTCGTACGGGTCGACGTCGACATGGCCGAACGCGGGCGAGGTGCGCTCGATCTCCTCCGGGAACAGGGTCACGAGCTCGTGCGTGGGATGGCGCAGCCGTGTGGAGCGGTACGGCGCGAAGTCCCGCGGGGGATGGTTCGCGCGCCGGCCTGCGTACCCGGCCTGGAGGCGCGCGATCTCCGCCGAGATCGTCGCCTGCGAGTCGAGGTCGGGTGCCGGGGCCGCGCCGTCGTCGGCAGGGGTCGTGGAGGTGCTCATCGGATCGCCAATCCCGTGTACTGCTCGGCGACGGACTGCTGCGCGAACCGCGATCCGCCGATGTACCGCAGCCTGCCGAGTCGGCTGCGATAGCGGAACTCCCGTTCCTCGGCGGGGACGGCCGAGCCGGGGACGTGCAGCAGATCCGTCATGTACTCGGAGAACTGCTGCACCTTCCACTGCCGCTCGAGCGCCCGGTCGCTGTACGTCGCGAGCGGGCCGTCGTCGCCGGCGGACTCGGCGGCGAGCGCCTCGCCGAGCATCGCGACGTCCGCGATCGCCGAGTTGAGGCCCTTCGCGCCGGTGGGCGGGACGATGTGGCCGGCGTCGCCGACGAGGAACACCCGTCCGTGCGCCATCGTGGACACCACCGACGACCGCATCCGCGTGATCGACTTCTCGGTGATCGGCCCGTGCTGCAGCCGCCATCCGGGGACCGCGAGGCGGGTGTCGAGCGCATCCCAGATCCGGTCGTCGCTCCAGTCCTCGATCCGCTCGTCGGGCGCGACCTGCACGTAGAGGCGGGAGACGCTCGGACTCCGCATCGAGTGCATCGCGAACCCGTCGCGGTGCAGGGCGTAGATCAGCTCGTCCGTGCTCGGCGGCACGTCCGCGAGCACACCGAGCCAGGCGGCGTCGTACTCGCGCTCGCTCGGTGCGAGCAGGTCGGCCGGGATCAGGGACTTCGTGACCCCGTGGAAGCCGTCCGCACCGACGAGGAAGTCCGCCTCGACGGCGTGCTGCTCTCCGTCGAGGGTGAAGCGCACCACCGGCCGCCCGTCCAGGTGCCCGGGCGACACCTCGGCGGCACCGTAGACGATCTCGCTGCCGAGCGTGTCGTGCGCCGCCATCAGGTCGGCCTGCACCCGCTGCTGCCCGTAGACGGTCACGGTCCGGCCGACCAGCTCCTCGAAGTCGACGTGGAACCGCTCCGACTCGTGCTGCAGGAGGATCCCGCCGTGCACGAGCCCGTCGGCGCGGAGGCCGTCGGCCAGCCCGAGCTGCGCCAGGACGTCGACGCTCGACTGCTCGAGCACGCCGGCCCGCACCCGGCCGAGCACGTGCTCGCGGGAGCGGTGCTCGACGACGACGAACGGGATGCCGCGGGCGGCGAGCACGTGCCCGAGGAGCAGCCCTGCCGGGCCTGCGCCGATGATGGCCACTCGGGTGCGCTGCTGATGCACGTCGGCCGTCTCCTTCGTCGACATCGTGGTGTGACGAGGATGCAAGTCGACCGCTCGCGATGCGCGCCGATTCCCACCCAGCGGGAAGAGGTGGGCGAAGGGACGTTCGGCACTCCCGGCCGCCGCCCCACGGAGGATGCTGCGCCCGTGACCGGTCCGCAGCTTCCGCCCCCAGGCCGATCGTGTGCCGGCTCTTCGATCTGCATGCGGGCGCGACGGCGGTCGATGCGACGTTCCGGCTGCTCGACGCGGTGCACGACCTCGAGCGCCGGAGCCACCGCGACGCGGACGGGTTCGGCATCGCCACGCTGCGGTGGCTGAGCGAGGTCGGCGAGCTGTCCGCGCGGACCTGTGCATCACGATCACGGATCCGCGCGCTGACGCGGAGAGGGAGAGGCGACCATGGGATCCCGGTTCAGCAGCTACTGGGTGTCCAGCGCGGGGCTCGCGATCGCCTGGGCGCTCGTGGTCGGCATCGGCTCGGTCGCGAGACCGGCGTCCGCGTCGACGCTGGCCCTCGTGTTCGGCGGATTCGCCATCGGCTGGGTGAGCACGACCATCGCGCGGTACGTCTACCCGCCGCCACGACGGTGGACGGGGAACACCCCGGCGGCGCACCCCCGCGACCACCGGAGATGAGCATCCGGCGGCTCACGGCTCAGCGCGGCCTCGGAGCACTCGTGCAGCAGGCGATCGTGCCGGCACCGCGTCGCTCGGCCGTCACGTCCTGACCGGAGCAACAGCCGACGGATCGGAGGCGGCGTCACTTCGACGAGGATTTGACCTGGAGCGCGCTCCAGGTGCGACGGTGGGGACATGCACGAGAGCACGATGGATGCGAAGACGCTGGGCAGGTCGGGACTGCTCGTCAGTCCGATGGGGCTGGGATGCTGGGCGATCGGCGGCGCGATGGCGTCCGGGGACCAGCAGCTCGGCTACGCGGGGGTCGACGACGACGAGGCGCGGGCGGCGATCCGCCGCGGTGTCGAGCTCGGCGTGACGCTCTTCGACACCGCGGACGCGTACGGGGCCGGGCACTCCGAACGGCTGCTCGGGCAGGTGCTCGGCGGGAGCCCCGACGTGCTCGTGGCGACGAAGTTCGGGAACACGATCGACGAGTCGACCAGGCAGCTCACCGGCGTCGACGTGACACCCGCCTACGTCCGGACCGCGGTGCAGGCATCGTCGCGCCGCCTGCAGCGCTCCACGATCGATCTCTACCAGGTGCACACGCCCGACATGTCGCAGACGCAGGCCGACGACCTCGCCGCCTGCCTCGAGGACCTCGCCGACGCGGGAGCGATCCGGTGGTGGGGCGTCAGCACCGACGACCCCGAGGCGGCCGGCCGGTTCGCGCCGGCGCCGCACCTGACCGCGCTGCAGATCCAGCTCAACGTGCTGGACGACAACGCGGCCATGCTCGAGCTCTGCGACCGCCACGACCTCGCGGCGCTCTGCCGCTCCCCGCTCGCGATGGGACTGCTCGGCGGTCGGTACGACGCGACGTCCACGCTCCCCGCCGACGACATCCGCGGGAAGCAGCCGGAGTGGCTGCGCTGGTTCACCGACGGCCGTCCCGATCCCGGCTTCCTCGAGCGGCTCGACCGCATCCGCGCGGTGCTCACGAGCGACGGACGTACGCTCGCCCAGGGCGCGCTGGCGTGGATCTGGGCGCGCCACGCCCGCACGGTGCCCCTGCCGGGGTTCCGCGACGTGCAGCAGGTCGAGGACGACACCGCGGCGGCGCGATCCGGTGCGCTGACGCCCGAAGCGTTCGCGTCGATCGAGATGCTGCTGGGGAGGACGGAGGCGCTGTGACCACGGCGCTCTTCCCGCCGCGCGAAGCGGCCGCGCAGACCGGGCTCTCGCTCGACACCCTCCGGTACTACGAGCGGGAGGGACTGGTGGGTCCGATCCGGCGCACCGCCGGGCGACGCGCGTACACCGAGGGCGACATCGCGTGGATCGGGCTGCTGTCCTGCCTCCGGGACGCGGGATTGGGCATCGCCGACCTGCGCGCCTTCACCGCACTGCTGCACAGCGTCGACCCCGCGGTGGACCGGGTCGGGTTCCTGCGCGCGCGGCGGGAGGAGCTGCGGGATCGCGTCGCGGCCATCACCGCCGCGATCACCGTGCTCGACCACAAGATCAGCCGGTTCGAGGAGGAGCACGGCTGACCCGAGCGAGAACCGTCCCGTGACGGCCGGTCCCGAGCATCCGCGTCGTGAGCCGCCCCCGGCCGAACCGGAAAGCTAAGGTCGGCTCGCAACCGATCGCACGGGAGACCACGATGAGCGACCTGCCGGTCGGCGGCGCCGACCAGACCCCCGAGATCACGGGCGCTCCCACGATCTACGACGTCGCGAGGCTCGCCGGCGTCAGCCCGTCGACGGTGTCCCGGGCGCTGAGCAGCCCGGGTCG
Organism: Acidobacteriota bacterium; assembly: GCA_019352055.1. Lineage (GTDB taxonomy): Bacteria > Actinomycetota > Actinomycetes > Actinomycetales > Microbacteriaceae > Amnibacterium. Next base: position 16,339 of record JABBOB010000012.1, on the reverse strand, counting down.
GCTCAGCGCGAAGACCGAGCAGCTGGTCCGGCAGACCGCCGAGCAGCTGGGGTTCCGGGCGAACCCGAGCGCCCGCGCGCTACCGACCGGCCGCACGATGACGCTCGCTCTCCTCCTCGCGGACATCACCAACCCGGTCGTCTTCGGCATCGTCAGAGGCGCGGAGCGCGCCGCGGCGGCCGCCGGCTACACGCTCGTCATCGCGGAGTCGCAGGAGTCGGGACCCGCGGAGCGCGCGACCGCCCTCCGGGTGGCCTCGAGCGTCGACGGCATCGTGTTCGCCACGAGCAGGCTCGACTCCGCCGCGCTCGGCGAGCTCGGTCGCCTCAAGCCGGCCGTGCTGATCAACCGCGAGGCGGAGGGGCTTGCGAGCATCGTCCCCGACGTGGACCGGGGCGTGACCGAGCTGGTCGAGCACCTGCACCTCCTGGGCCACGTCGATGTCGGGTACGTCGCGGGGCCGCCGTCGTCCTGGGTGGACCGTCGGCGCTGGGAGGCGCTGCTGCGACAGGGCAGGAGCCGGGGGCTGCGGGTCTTCGAGATCCCCGGCGGGGAGCCGACCCTGGAGGGAGGAGCGGGCGCGTTCGAGCGGGTCGCCGCCTCGTCCGCGACCGCCGTCGTGGCGTTCAACGACCTCATGGCGATCGGACTGCTCCGCGCGGCGCGACGAGCGGGCCTGGACGTCCCCGGCTCGCTGAGCATCGCCGGCTTCGACGACATCTTCGGCAGCGAGCTCACCACGCCGACCATCACGACGGTCGCCGCCCCGCTGGAACGGGCGGGCGAGCAGGCCGTGGAGCTCCTGCTCGCTCAGCTCGGACAGCCGGACCTCGGCACGCGTTCCTTCCCGCCGTTCCCGACCCACCTGATCGCCCGCGGATCCACCGGAGCGCTGGCAACCGGTTGACAAACGGCTGCGGCGCGGCATTGGATGACCGGGTGCCGATGTCGCCGCTCGATCCCGACCGTCTGCTGCCGCTGGAGCCGTCGGCGCGGACGATCGCGCGTGAGCTCTACGCCCGGGTCGTCACCGCGCCCATCATCTCGCCGCACGGGCACGTCCCCGCGGCCTCCCTGCTCGACGACGAGCCGTTCGGCGATCCGACGTCCCTGCTGATCACCAAGGACCACTACGTCACCCGCCTGCTGCACGCGAACGGGGTGGACCTGCGGGCGCTCGGCGCGGACGCGGACCCGAGAGGTGCCTGGCGCCTCCTCGCCGAGCACTGGCACCGCTTCTCCGGCACCGCGTCCGCCTACTGGCTGCGGCACGAGCTGGCCACCCTGTTCGGCGTCGAGGACGACCTGGACCCGTCGAACGCCGACTCGATCTACGACACGGTCGCGGCGCGCCTCAGCGAGCCCGGCTTCCGCCCTCGCGCGCTGTTCCGGCGGTTCGGCATCGAGGTGCTCGCGACGACGGACGATCCGCTCGACGACCTCGCCGACCACCGGGCGCTGCGGGAGGACGACTCCTTCACCGGACGGGTCCTGCCCACCTTCCGTCCGGACCGCTACATCGACCCGGACGCGGCCACCTTCGAGGGCGCCATCCCGCGTCTGCTCGCCGCGACCGGGCGGCCGGCGACCTTCGCCGGCTACCTCGACGCGCTCGAGGCGCGACGCGCGCACTTCGTCGCCGAGGGCGCGGTGTCGCTCGACGTCGGCGTGACGGACCCCACGACCGTGGACCTCGAGCCGCAGGAGGCCGAGCGGCTGTTCGCCCGCATCCTCGCCGGCCCCTGCTCGGCAGCGGATCGGCTCGCCTTCCGCGGCCACATGCTGCTGCAGCTGGCCCGCATGTCGGTCGACGACGGGCTCGTGATGACGCTGCACGCGGGCGTGCACCGCAACCACAGCACCGCGACGCACACCGCCTTCGGGCCGGACACCGGGCACGACATCCCCGTCCCGACCGGGTTCACGCGCGCCCTCCGCCCGCTCCTCGAACGGTTCGGACTCGAGCGCGACCTCCACCTCGTCGTCTTCACCGTCGACGAGACCGCGTACTCGCGGGAGCTCGCGCCGCTCGCCGGGTTCTACCCGAGCGTCTACATCGGCGCACCGTGGTGGTTCCTCGACGCCCCGGACGCGATGCAGCGCTGGCGGTCGGCGATCACCGAGACGGCGGGCTTCTACCGGACCTCCGGCTTCATCGACGACACCCGCGCCTTCCTGTCCATCCCGGCCAGGCACGACACGGCCCGCAGGGTCGACTCCTCCTTCCTCGCCCGCCTCGTGACGGAGGGGCGCATCCCGCTGCGGGTCGCCGAACGCATCGCCGACGACCTCGTCTCGACCATCCCGAACGCGGCGTTCAAGCTGTGACGACCGTCGACCGGCCGCCCCTGTCGGCCGCCGACCGCACGATGCCGAGGGCGCCGATCCGCATCGTGCACCTGGGCCTCGGCGCCTTCCACCGGGCGCATCAGGCCTGGTACACGGCGCACGCGCCGGACGCGGCCGACTGGGGCATCGCCGCCTTCACCGGTCGCAGCCCCGACCTCGCGACCGCGCTCAGTCGCCAGGACGGGCTGTACACGCTCGTCGAGCGCGGACCCGACGGCGACCGCGACGAGCTCATCGAGAGCGTCGTGGCCGCGATCGACGGCGCGGACACGGGCCGGCTGCTCGCGCTGCTCGAGGATCCTGCGGTCGCGGTCGTGACCCTCACGGTCACGGAGGCCGGCTACCGGCTGGACGCGGACGGCGCCCCCGACCCCGACGACCCGGAGCTCGCGGTGGACCTCGCGACGCTCAGAACCGGGTTCGCGGCGGGACCGCTCGAGCGCCTGGCACCGACGACGACCCTCGGCCGGCTGCTGCTCGGCCTGGAGGCACGCCGCCGGCGCGCGGCGGGACCGATCGCGCTCGTCTCCTGCGACAACCTCCCCGGCAACGGCGGCCTGCTCCGACGCGGTGTGACGGAGGCCGCCGCGTCGCTGCCCGGCGCCCTCGCCGCGTTCGTGGCCGACTCGGTGCGGTTCGTCAGCACGTCGGTCGACCGGATCACGCCCCGCACCACGAGCGCGGACGTCGTCGCGCTGAACGCCCGGGCCGCCCGGCGCGACGACGTGCCCGTCTTCACCGAGCCGTTCGCGGACTGGGTGCTGAGCGGCGACTTCCCCGCCGGGCGCCCTCGGTGGGAGGACGCCGGCGCCCGATTCGTGGCGGACATCGAACCGTGGGAGCACCGGAAGCTCTGGCTGCTGAACGGCGCGCACACGCTGCTGTCCTTCACGGGACCGCCCCGCGGACACGCGACGGTCGCGGAGGCGATCGGCGATCCCGAGCTGCGGAACGCCGTCGAGGGCTTCTGGGACGAGGCGGCCCCCCACCTCCCCTCGGCGCTCGACCTCCCCGCCTACCGGGCCGCGCTGCTCGACCGGTTCGACAACCCGCGGATCGAGCACCGCCTCGCGCAGATCGCCCAGGACGGCACCCGGAAGCTCCGCCTCCGGATCGTCCCGGTCGCCGAGGCGGAGCTCGCGAGCGGCCGGGCGGCGGCCGCCTGCGCGGTCCCCGTCGCCGGCTGGGTCGCCCAGCAGCACCCGGATGCGACCGAGCGCCTCGCCGAGCACCTCCGCGAGCTCTCGCCCGTGCTCGCCGACGACGAGGGGTTCCGCGGGCTCGTCGCTTCGCTCATCTCCCACCGACCGCGCACGCCGCTTCCCTGAAGACCCTCGCACCACGCCGTCACCGAGTCAGAAGGATCAGCACATGCAGATCGACAGAGCCGAAGTCATCGTCACCAGTCCCGACCGGAACTTCGTGACGCTGAAGCTCACCACCGACGACGGCCTCACCGGCCTCGGCGACGCGACCCTGAACGGGCGCGAGCTCGCCGTCGTGTCCTACCTCCGCGACCACGTCGTGCCGCTGCTCATCGGCAAGGACGCGAGCCGCATCGAGGACACGTGGCAGTTCCTCTATCGCAGCGCCTACTGGCGGCGCGGCCCGGTGACCATGGCCGCGATCGCGGCCGTGGACACGGCGCTGTGGGACATCAAGGGCAAAGCGGCAGGGATGCCCGTCTACCAGCTGCTCGGGGGCGCCTCGCGGACCGGCCTCCTCGCCTACGGCCACGCGTCGGGCAAGGGCACCGAGGAGCTGTTCGACTCGATCCGATCGCATCAGGAGCAGGGCTACCGCGCGATCCGCGTGCAGACCGGGGTACCCGGGCTCGAATCGATCTACGGGATCGCCTCCAACGCCACGTTCGAGGCGAACAAGGGCGTCCGGTACGACCACGAGCCGGCCCAGCGCGGCGCGCTGCCGAACGAGGAGGACTGGGACACCCGCAGCTACCTGCGGCACGTCCCCACCGTCTTCGAGGCGGTCCGCAACGAGTTCGGGCCCGAGCTGCCCCTCCTGCACGACGGGCACCATCGGATGACGCCGATCCAGGCGGCGTCGCTCGGGAAGTCGCTCGAGCCCTACGACCTGTTCTGGCTCGAGGACTGCACCCCCGCCGAGAACCCGGAGGCGCTCCGCCTCGTGCGCCAGCACACCATCACGCCGCTCGCGATCGGCGAGATCTTCAACACGATCTGGGACTACCAGCAGATCATCCGCGAGCAGCTCATCGACTACGTGCGCAGCGCCGTCACGCACACCGGCGGGATCAGCCACCTCAAGAAGGTCCTCGACTACGCGTCGATGTACCAGATCAAGTCGGGCATGCACGGACCCACCGACGTCTCGCCGGTCGGCATGGCGGCGGCGATGCACCTCGGGCTGTCGATCCACAACTTCGGCATCCAGGAGTACATGAAGCACGGCGAGCGCACCGACGCCGTCTTCGAGCAGTCGTTCACCTGGAACGACGGCTTCCTGCACCCGGGCGACAAGCCCGGACTCGGCGTCGAGCTCGACGTCGACGAGGCCGGGAAGTACCCCTACGTGCAGGCCTACCTGCCGTACAACCGGCTCGCGGACGGCACCGTCCACGACTGGTGAGCGCGCCGCGGCGCCTGCGCGCTGCGCTCGCGAAGCGGCTCCCGCTCAGGAGGTGAGGAGGCGGACGAGCGCCGAATCGTCGAGGGTGCCGTATCCGTGGGCCTCCCCGAGCCGGAAGAGCTGCTCCGCGATCGCCGCCAGCGGAGTCGAGACGTGGTGGGCGCGGGCGGCGTCCTGCACGATGCCGAGATCCTTGACGAAAATGTCGAGCCGGCTGCGCACCTCGGGTTCGCCGCCCTCGAGCGCCTCGACCATCCGCGGACCGCGATCGCCGAGCATGAAGGACTCGGCGGCGCCCGCGCCGAGCAGCGGGAGCACAGCGGCCGGGTCGAGCCCCATCCCCCGGGCCAGCGCGAGGGCCTCCGCCGCGGCCGCGATGTGGACGCCGCACAGGAGCTGGTTCACGGTCTTGAGCGCCTGCCCGTCGCCCGCTCGTCGGCCGACGACGCTGAGCGTCGTGGCCATCCGCGCGAGGACCGGTCGCGCGGTCGCGAGCGCGGCGTCCGAGGCGCCGACGACGACGAGCAGGTCGCCGTTCCGCGCGCGGACCGGGCCCCCGCTCATGGGAGCGTCGACCAGCTCGACGCCGTCCGCCTCGAGCCGGGAGGCCACCTCCTGCACCGCCCGGACACCGACGGTGCTGGTCACGATCACGACGGACCCCCGCGACAGCGAGGGCGCGAACCCGTGCTCGCCGAAGAGCACGTCGTGCAGCTGCGCTCCGTCGCGCACGGCGAGCAGCACGACGGTCGCGTCCCGGCAGGCGTCCACGGCGCTCGCCGCCGCGGCGATGCCACCGGACGCGGCCAGCGCGACGCGTTCGGCGCTGACGTCGTAGCCGCGCACGTCCCGGGTCTCGGCGATGCGGAGGGCGACGGGCAGGCCCATCGCGCCGAGGCCGATGACGGCGACGGGTCCCTCCTGCGTGCTGCTGGTCATGGGGTGGTCCTCTCGGTGGGAAGGGCGTCGGCGCTGAGTCGGCGCACGACGGTGCGGAGGGCGTCGTCGCTGCCGACGTTGCCGGGGAAGACGATGTAGGGCACGCCGGCGGCCGGTCCGTCGGCGGGGCGCCAGGCCGAGACCACGCCGTCGAGCATCGGCCCGACGATGGTGCCGCGGGTCATCCCCAACCCGGTCATGGCGACGTCGTGGGAGGTGATGCCGCCCTTGCCGACGACGAACCGCGGCCGCGCGGAGCGGATCGCGCTCCGGACGGTCGAGGCCAGCGCGTCCGACACCCCTCGGGCGATGCGCAGGCTCGATCCGGCGTCCGCGCCGAGCGACAGGGTCCGACTCGTGCTGACCAGCACGTCGCCCCGGGGCAGCGCACGCGCCACCTCGTCCGCCAGCGCAGCCAGGGAGGCGGCGTCGTCGATCCGGTCGACCACGAGCTCGAGGTCGGCCGCGAGGCGGTGCGTGCTCCGGAGGACCGCGAGCTGACGGGTCGTCAGCGGCACGTGGGATCCGACCACGACGAGGCCGCCCCGGGTACGGCCGGCCGGGTCGCCGAGGACGTCGTCGGCGGGTACGGACGTCCGCCCCTGCTGGCCGATCCGCGCGCCGACGAACGCCGGTCCTGTCCTGAAGAGCAGCCGGGCACCGCGCGCCTCCGCCTCGAGCGACGCCGCGGCGAGGAGGCGCAGGTCGTCGTCGGTCTCGGCGTCCGCGGCGATCACCGGGGCGCTGCAGGCGACCAGCCAGTCCGCGGCCGTGTCGACGCCTCGGCGCAGCGTCCGCAGGTCGAGCACCGCCACGGCCCCGGCGGGGATCCGCCCCAGCGTCTTCTCCGCCACCCAGTCGGGCAGCGCCGAGCTGCGGAACCCGAACGAGGCGTCGCGCGCGTACTCGGTCTCCCCCACCGGCACGTCGCGATCGCCGGCCCGCACGAGGTGCACGCCGCCGCGCGTGATCCGGCCTGCCGCGGGGAACGCCGGCACGAGCACGATCGAGCGCGCGAGCGGCCGTCCCGCGGCGCGGAGCGCGTCCTGCACCGCCTCAGGCTCCTCCGGGAAGTGGCCGCGCAGGGTCGAGTCGCCCCTGCTGAGGAAGGTGGGCTCCGCCTGGCCGAGCGAGTCCGCGGCGGCGAGCGCTCCTGCGACGACCTGCCGCACCCGGCGCGCCGCCTCGTCCGCACCGACGCTGCGCCCGTTCGTGAGGACGAACACGACGGGTGCCCGCTGCTGCAGCGCCCACGTCAGGTCCTGCTGGCGCCAGGCGGTCAGCACCGGCACCCCCGCGACCGACTGGCTGCCCGTCGGATCGTCGTCGATCGCGATGAACGGGCGGTGCCGCATCGTCGGGGCATCCCCGAGGGGTTCGGTGGAGCTCATGATCCCGCCTCTCTTCCGCAGGTACGTCGGCGACGGGTGCGCTCAGTGCGGCGCCGGAGTCTGCCGGTCGGCGAGGTAGGCCCGCACGATGTCGTCGTAGGAGGCTTCGGGGGCCAGTCCGAGCGCCGACGCACGGGTGGTGACGAACTCGGCCGGCCAGCTGCCGACGATGGCGCCGATCGCGCCGTCGTCGGTCCAGTCGATGAGGTCGCTGAGCGGCTCGCCCGTGACACGATCGAGCGCGAACGCCATCGCTCGCGGTGTCGTCGTGAGCGCCGGCAGGTTCATCGCGGTCCGGCTGCCCCACCGCGTGGTCGACACCGACGCGGCGGCGACGATGCCGTCGACGGTGCGGCGGGGCGAGGACACCGCCACCGGGGTGTCGGGCGCGACCGGGCACTCGGCCCGCGTCCCGGCGATCGGCTCCCGGATGATGCCGGAGAGGAAGCTCGACGCTGCGGCGTTCGGTGCGCCCGGCCGGACCGAGACGGTCATCAGCCGGACGCTGCGGCCGCGCACGAAGCCCTTCCGCGTGAAGTCCGCCACGAGCTGCTCCCCGATGAACTTCTGCACGCCGTAGCTCGATTGCGGCCGGGGCAGCGTGTCGTCGGTCACGACGCCGACGGGACCGATCGCCGGATCGGCTCCGAACACCGCGAGCGAGCTCGTGAACACCAGCACCGGCGGTTCCGCCTGTGCGCGCGCGGCCTCCAGGACCCGTCGCGTGCCGTCGAGGTTCGTGCGCATGCCGAGGTCGAAGTCGGCCTCGGCCGCACCGCTCACCACACCGGCGAGATGGAACACCGCGTCGACATCGCCGGCGGCGGCGACGGTGTCGGCGAGCTCCCCGGCGAGGGCGCGCACCCGCCGATCGCGGACCACGTCGTCGCGCGGCGCGACGAGGTCGGCGACGACGACCTCGTGGATCTCCTCCGCAGGCCGCCCGTCGAGCTCGAGCGGGGAGGCGAGCAACCGCCGGACCAGCAGGTCGCCGAGGAACCCGGCACCGCCCGTGACGAGCACCTTCATCGTGCGTCTCCCCTCCCGCTCGGCGCGGCCGGTCGGGCCCGAGCCGGATCGGCCACCAGGACGAGCGCCGGTCGTGGAGGACGTCCCCCGTGCACACTACGGACCGCGCCTCGGTGCAGGTCCGGGGTCGGCGGATCCGACGCCCCTCGGCGCGAGCGGTTCGTCAGGAGCGCCCGGGTACCGTCGCAGCGCCCGCCTGCTCACGACCGCCACCGCGGAAGGACCCACCATGACCCGTCCGGTGCCCGAATACACGCTCGAGGCGCTGGAGGCGGAGCCGGTCGCCGAGTTCACCTCGCTGACCCGGGACGACGCGGTGCGGCTCGGCGAGACCGGCATCGCGGTCATCAGGGAGTGGGACCGGGATCTCGCTATCGAGGTCCGTGTCGGCGACGAGCTCGCGTTCCGGGCCCAGCTCGGCACGACGGGTCCGGCCAATGCCGCCGCGATCGCGGGCAAGGTCGCGTCCGTCACGGCCCTGCAGGTGAGCTCGTTGCTCGCCCGCCGCCGCAACGAGGCCGATCCGTCCTACGGCGCTGACCTCGGCGACGACGCCCGGCTCTGGGGCGGCTGCATCCCGATCTTCGTCGGCGGTCGGCTGGCCGGCACGGTCGCGACCTCCGGGGAGCCCGACGTCGTGGATCACGAGGCGACCGCGGAGACCGTGCGCCGGTACCTCGCGGCGCAGCGCACGCGGTGAAGCCTCCGCTCGGCCCCTGAACCGGCGGCGCTCCGCCGGCTCGAGGACGGAGCGCCGCCGGACCCCACGGCGACGAGGCATCGGCACGCGTTGACACGACTCGAACATGAGCCTGACTCCGGCCGTACGTGGTCGAGCGATCCTCATCGGCATGAACGTCAAACCATTCGTCGCTCCGCTGGCCGTCGCCCTCGTCACAGCCGGCACCATCACCGCTTCTGCCGCCGGTGCGTTCGCGGCGACGCCCTCGCCCGCCGCATCGGCCCAGTCGAGCTCGGCGTCGTCGCACCCGAACCGGACCCATCTCGGGAAGGACGCCACGCTGCAGCAGATCCAGGCCGCCGCTGCATCGGCGACCACGGCGCGGATCACGAAGCTGGGCACCGCGATCAGCGCGGTGAACGCCGACAGGTCGCTCAGCTCGAGCGACCGCAGCGCCCTGCTGTCGACCCTGCAGGGCGATCTCTCCGGCATGCAGCAGCTGCAGTCCAAGATCGCCGCGGACGGCTCCGCATCACAGGCCCGCACCGACTCCACGACGATCTTCCGCCAGTACCGGGTGCTCGCCGTGGCGCTGCCGCAGGAGCGCATCGTGCGGGTGGCGGACCGCGCCAGCTCGAAGGCCCTGCCGCGGCTCCAGGCCGTGGAGCAGCGACTCGCCGGGCGACTGACGAAGAAGCCGTCCGACGACACCGCCGCCGCCAAGGCTGCGCTGGCCGATCTGCAGCAGCAGATCACCGCGGTGCAGTCGGACGCGCAGGGCCTGGACGCGGCCGCGCTGGCCGTGACGCCCGCGCAGTTCGACCAGTCCCACTCCGTGACCACCGACGTCCGGAGCAAGGCCAAGGCGCTCCGCACCGCAGGGAAGGCCGCGCAGAAGGACATCCGCACGATCCGTCAGGCGCTCCGCGGCTGACCGCCCGAGCCGAGGGGGCGGGCGCCACGGCGCCGCCGGCCCCCTCGGCTCCTCGTCGTCGCGCATGGATCCGGGGCCGATCGCACCGACGCGGCCCCGCCACGCCCCGGAGGCGGGATGGCCTCCCACACGCACGCGAGGCCGCGGTCCAGGCCGCAGCCCGAGGAGAGGGCCCGCGGAACGAGCGGCGGCAAGCCGGTCCGATCGACCATGTGGACGCCCACGTCTGTCCTTACACTCTGGGCGATGCACTACTACGGGTTCCTCGCCGAGTTGCATCGCCGGTTGGAGCCGCGTGCCTACCTGGAGATCGGGGTCCGGAACGGCGGAAGCCTGGCTCAGGCGCATTGCCGTTCGGTGGCGATCGACCCCGCGTACGCCATCACAGCGGCGCTGGACGCGGATGTCGCCCTGTTTCGAACGACCAGCGACGACTACTTCGCGCGGCCCGATCCGTTGGCACCGACGGGCGGCGTGCCGTTCGATCTGACCTTCATCGACGGACTGCACCTGTTCGAGTTCGCACTCCGGGACTTCCTGCACGCTGAACGCTTCAGCGCGCGACGGGGCGTCATCGTGATGGACGACGTCCTTCCGCGCAGCGTCGACGAAGCAGCACGGCAGCGTCACACCGCGGGCTGGACCGGCGACGTGTACGGGATGGTCGAGGTCCTGGCCGAATACCGACCTGATCTCGTCGTGGTCCCCGTCGACACGACACCGACGGGTCTGCTGCTGGTCGCCGGGCTGAACCCGGCCGACACCACGCTGTCCGACCGCTTCGACGAGATCCTCGTGCGGTTCCGCCGACCGGATCCTCAGCCGGTGCCGCCGGCGCTGCTGGACCGCTTGAGCGTGCTGCCGCCCGGTCGGCTGCTGGAGAGCGACCTCCTCGAGCTCCTCGCCCGGTCGCCCGCTTCCGGGGACGCGAGCCTGCACAGCCGGATCGCGGAGTGCGCATCTCGCACGCTGGGCTCGGCGTTCGCCCCCGTCAGCGGTTGATCAGGCGCCGATACAGCGTCCGGAGTGCCGGCACCCCCGCGAGGCGCTGCACGAGCGGATCGACCCGACCGGGCAGCCGGCGGCGCAGCCTCTGCACCAGCGGAGCGGGATCCGCAGCCGGGATCCTCGGAGCGTCCGGCTCCGTGACGGGCCGCTCCTCGAGCACCATCGCTCCCGTGCTTCCCACTCGAAGCACGAGCCCGGTCGGCACCGGCTTGCCGCCACCCACGACGACCGCGACGTCGTTGGTGCCGGGAAGACCGCCGACGTACGCCTCCAGTCGTGCCTGTCCAGCACGACAGGTCAGCCGGGCCGGCACGCCGAACGTCCCGAGCAGGAGGCGACCGGGCAGAACCGCGTCGCCATGCACGTGGACGGCACCGTAGGCGAGAGTCGCCAGGGCGCCGTGCTCGGACTCCGCGACGGTGGCGTCCGTCTCCGACACGAGCCCGACGACGCTGGTCAGCGTGGCGCCGACGTCCAGGTGCGCGAGTCCGTCAGCGGCGCCGATCACGTACGGGCGGCCCCTGACGACGGCGGAACGGATCGGGCCCGGTCCGAGTGGAAGGGTCTGTTCACGGCTCGGCCACATGAGCCTGATCCGCAGATCCCAGGATCCCTGCTCGAGCGGATGTCCGCTCTCGGCGAGCGCCGGGTCGAGGGTCGCGGAGACCGTTCCCGACGCCGTCTCGCCGTCGCCCCATCGGATCGTCGCCGGGATCGCGACTTCGGCCGGCCCACGGGTGAGGACCAAGCACGCTCGCACAGGCGGTGGGAGGCGTCCGGGCAGCCGCATCCCGACGGCGAGACGCAGCATCCCCTCCTCCCAGGAGCAGGACGGCGGCGTCAGGAGGCCGTTCGCCGACGCCGGCTCCGAGGCGCTCTCCGCGATCGCGCACGCGTATCGGCCGACCGCGCTCACCGCTTCGACCTCGTGGAGCAGGGTGGCCAGGTCGAGCAGGAGCGCCCCGGCCCCAGCGCCGGCGCTCAGGAGCGGTCGCCTCACCATCGCGAGGAGATCGGTCGGATCGATGCCGGAGACGTCGATCCGGTCGGAGTCGTCGCCCAGCACCGCGCTGCCGGATACGGCGCGGGTGACGACCCGCCCCAGCACCACGTCCGCTCCGGTCCGATGCGCCTGGCCGAGCAGGAGCTCGAGCGCACGCGGGGCGAGCCGCTGCTCCCGGGTGACGACGAGCACATACTCGCCCTCCGCCCGCATCGCGGCCAGGGCGAGCCGATCCTGCGCAGCGCTTCCCGCATCGGGGCTCAGCACGACGACATTCGGCCGACGCTCGGCCAGCTGCCGCAGACGCTCGTGGCTCCCGTCTCCGGACCCATCGACGACGATCAGCTCGAACGCCTGCGCCGGCAGGGTCTGCGCATCCACTGCTCGCATGAATTCGGACAGGGCAGGACCCGGATCCGACGTGACGAGGAGGACGCTGACGGCGACCATGATTCCCGCAGACTAACGCGGGACCTCCAGCGCGTCCGCAGTCCGCTGTCGTCCCTTCCATCGCGGTCATCTCCCCCGCCTCGGGTCGGGCTCGGCTCGATGTCGAAGCTCGGATCTCGCTCTGCGGCCCCCTCGGCGACCGGCGGACGCGTGTGCGCCCGGTGACGGACGGGCGATGCGCAGCATCTGCGGGTCGATCCGTGGTCAGCGGACCCCCATGGCCCGCATCGAGGTGCTCGCGCCAACCGTGACTTTTTCCCCTGACGGAGATCGGGCAGGACAAGCAGATTCGCAGTCGTGAAGAGCACGCCTGCCGAGGAACCTCCCTTCACCGTCCACCTGCTCGGATCACCTCGTGCGGGACACGGGTCCGGTGCATCCGGGATCGTGGGAGACGGCCTCCTGCCGCCGCCGACGTTGGACGGACGGTACGCGATTCGGGCGCTGATCGGCCGTGGCGGTTCCTCCTCCGTCTACGCCGCGCGTGATCTGCTTCTCGGGCGCGAGGTCGCAGTGAAGCTGTTCACCGCGACGGCCGCCGATCCAGAGGAACTTCGTGCCGAGGAGCAGGAGGCTCGTCTGGTCGCCGGTCTCGACCACCGAGCGCTGACGACCGTCTTCGACGCCGGCGTCGATACGAGTGACCGACTCCGACCGCGGATCTATCTCGTGATGGAGCGGATGCGCGGCGGCGACCTCCGGGCCCGGCTCGAGCGCGGCGCGCTCGGACCGGAGCAGGTCGCGTGCCTGGGCGCCGACCTGGCGAGGGGCCTGCGCCACCTCCATGATCGCGGCCTGCTCCATCGCGATGTGAAGCCTTCGAACGTGCTGCTCGCGGCCGAGCGCACCGGAGGGCGACTTCACGGGAAGCTCGCCGATTTCGGCATCGCCAGCCCGATCGGTGCCCCGCGGGAGGACGACACGATGGGCACCGCCGCCTACATCAGCCCCGAGCAGGTCGACGGCGCGGCCGCCTCACCCGCATCGGACATCTACGCACTCGGCCTCGTCCTCCTCGAAGCGGCCACCGGCGCGATCGAGTTCCCCGGAGACGCGAACGCCTCCGCGGAAGCCCGGCTGCAACGCGACGCACGCATCCCGGAACACCTGCCGGCCGCGCTCGGTGCGGTGCTCAGGTCGATGCTGCACCGCGCCCCCGGCGATCGCGCCGGGCTGCCGTCGATCATCGGTGCGTTCGATTCGTTCCTGAGCAGCGACGACGAGGAGAACCGCGGGTTCGTCGTGCCGGCGAAGCAGGACACGCTCGACGAGCCGCCGGACGAGGTCTTCGACGGCATCGCCGATCTCGCCATCCGGCTCCTGGACGCGCCCGTCGCGCTCGTCTCCTTCGTCGACGACACGCGGACCCGAGTCCGATCGTGCCGCGGCCTGGAGATGGCCGGGAAGGCCGTCCACGGGGTCGACGCACTGTGGACATCGCCGGATCTCGCGGCCAAGCCGTGGGCGATCGCCGACGTGCGCAGCGAGGCCAGGCTCGTCGACAGCGCGACGCTGGCTGCTGGGCCGCACCTCCGCGCGCTCGCGGCAGCTCCGCTGACGACGCACGACGGGCGGACGGTCGGCGCCCTCGGTGTGCTCGACCAGCAGGTGCGCACGTTCTCGGCAGCGAACCTGAGCGACCTGGGCACCCTCGCGCTGCTGCTCATGCACGATCACGAGCTCCGGCAGTCGATCCGTCGTGCGCTCTTCCCCGCGTCGAGTGCGTGAGGGTGAGGTCCGGTCGACCGGGTGGGCAGAGGCCTCGGTCTCGCGCACGCGTCCCACGCGGCACCGGCGCCTCCCGCGGTGGTTGCTCCCGGTGGTGTCGATCGGGATCGTGATCGCGACGGTGTGGTTCGTCGTCGTGCCGCAGTTCGCGGCGGCGCGCGACGCTCTCGTCTCTCTGGAGCATCTGGCCGTGCCGCTGGTGGTGGCCGCCGTCGTGCTCGAAGCCGCCTCCGTGATGGCCTACAGCGGATTGACCGCCCCGGCTCTCGGACTCTGGATCCTCGTCGGCACACCGATCGTGCATGCAGGATCGTTCGGCATGTTCCGCTGGTCCGGCCCGGTCGGGCGGAGGCGTTCGTCCGCACACTCGCAGGACATATCCGTCGGCTGGGTGCTGATCACCGGAGGTCGGGTGCAGCGATCGCCTTCGCGGCCGCGAACTGGTTGCTCGACGCCGCCGCCCTCGGAGTCGTCTTCGTCGCGTTCGGGCATCCGGTGCCGTTCGCTGCACTGCTCACCGAGTACGGGCTCGGGAGCATCCTGGCGACGCTCCCGCTGACGCCAGGGGGCCTCCACATCGTCGAGGGGGTCATGGTGCCGGCGTTCATCGCGTTCGGCGTTCCGGCCACCGCCGCGCTGCTCGGCGTCATCGGGTGGCGTCTGATCGAGTACTGGCTGCCGCTCCCGGTGGCGGTGCTCAGCTACGGCTCGCTGCGGCTCGGACCGCTCCGCACACGTCGTCGCTGTGCAGCGGGTGAACCAGCCGGCCGATGACCTTCGGCCCTGCGGGGCCGCGCTGCGGTCGGCGATCCTGCAGGAATGGATCCGCAGAACGCCCCAGTCCCCCACACGAAGCAGCGCATCGTCGTCGGGGTGGACGGATCGAGCTCGTCGATCGGTGCGCTCCGCCGCGCGGCACGTATCGCGGACGCTCTGCACACCACGCTCGAGGCTGTCGCGGTCTGGCGCTACCCAGACGTCTACGGCGGGTACCTGGGCGAGACGATCGTCCCGGACAGCAGTGAGTTCTCGGCCGGGGCGCAGGCGATGATCGACGAGTCCGTGGCCGCCGCGTTCGGTACTGCGGTGCCGTCCTGGTTCCACGGCACCGTTCGTGAAGGGGGTACCGCGCAGGTCCTGATCGACGAGAGCAAGGACGCCGAGATGCTGGTGGTGGGCAGCCGAGGTCACGGTGGTTTCGCCGGCCTCCTGCTGGGCTCGGTGAGCGAAGCGTGCGCAGAGCACGCCTCCTGCCCCGTCCTCGTCTTCCATGACGCGGCGCCAGCGACGGCGGCGGCGGCGTGACGACCATGCGCGCTGCACCCGTCGGATTCCGGCCTCAACCGCGCGGAGCCGGGAGTGCCATGTTCGAGACGGCCGCTGGTGCCGCGCCTCAGGCGATGGCGAGATGGGAGAAGAGCGTCGTCTTGGCGATGTCGAGGACGAATGCGAGAGCAATCGAGGCTCCGGCGGTGCCGGCGATGACCCCCAGCGGCAGAGGCGCCATGAAGAGGCCGATGGTCGCGAGGGTCACGATGATCACGACGGCGGCGAGCGAAGAGACGAGCACGCCCCTGCTCGGGCGGGAGCTCCAGAGATGCCCGCGTTCGCGGGAGACGGAGAAGACCGATTGGCCGGTGAAGACGAGGGTCACCGCGGCCAGCGTCTGCAGCTGCGCCTGGGGCAGGTCGAGCACTGACCGGCCGAGGACGAGCACACCCAGGCAGAACGCGAGATCGACGGTGCCGAGAAGGATGCTTGTGATCGCCACGTTGCCGACCCGCCACACGTTGGGCTTCGGCGAGGTGCGAACGTTGTCTGTCGACGATGACATCGACAGGAAATCACCGGTGATCATGATGATGACCACGAGCACCGGGGTGATGATGGCATGGCCGGTGATCGCCAGTCCGCCCACGAGGAAGAGGACCTGGACGACTTTGCGGGTCATGGACAGCAGCGTGTAGGTCAGGATCCGCTGGAACGCGGAGCGTCCTTCCTGGACAGCCGCGAGGATCCCGGAGAGGCCGGGTTCTGTCAGGAGGATGCCAGCGGCCGATTTCGCGACGTCGCTGGCGGTGAGGACCGCGATACCCATCTGTGCCTGCTTCAGGGCGGGTGCGTCGTTGACACCGTCTCCGACCATCGCCGCGTGGTGCCCGGCGTGTTGCAGCATCTCCACGACGGCGAACTTGTCCGCCGGCAGGACAGTGGCG
>JABBOB010000064.1:4716-14337 GCA_019352055.1 Acidobacteriota bacterium | reverse complement strand
GATCTACACCCCGGCCCCCCAGCGGGTGCACGGCTACTACGTGCTGCCCGTGCTCGTCGACGACCGGCTCGTCGGGCGGGTGGACCTGAAATCGGATCGCCGGGCCGGGCGGCTGCTCGTGCAGGCCGCGTGGACGGAGGCGGATGCCTCCGGGGTCGCCGAGCGCCTCGCTCCGGTGCTCCAGGACGCGGCACGGTGGCAGGGCCTCGACGGGGTCGAGGTGGTCGGCGCCGGCGACCTGGCCCCGGCCCTCGCCGCGGTGCTGCACGGATCAGGCTCGATTCGTGACACGCCGTCGTTCTCGCCGCTGGTGTCGGCGAGTCGCGAAATCGGCCTGATCCGTGAACGGTGACCGCGGGTGCGGGCGGCGATGAGCGCGCATCGACTCCCGCTCGCCGTGCTGTTCGACCGCGACGGCACCCTGGTGGTCGATGTGCCCTACAACGGCGACCCCGAACTGGTGGTGCCGGTGCCGGGAGCCCGGGAGGCCGTCGACCTGGTGCGTGCGGCCGGATTGCCCGTCGGCGTCGTGACGAACCAGTCGGGCATCGGCCGCGGCATCGTGACGGAGGCGCAGGTGGCGGCGGTGAACGCGGCTGTCGACGCCCTGTTCGGCGGCTTCGACGTGTGGCGGATCTGCCCCCATGCGCCGGACGCCGGCTGTGACTGCCGCAAGCCCGCACCCGGGCTGGTGCTTCTGGCGGCGGCGGCGCTGGGCATCCCGCCCGAGGCCGCGGTCGTCATCGGCGACTCCAGCACCGACGTCGGCGCTGCGCACGCCGCCGGGGCACGCGGGGTGCTCGTGCCGACGGAGCGGACCCCGCCGAGCCCGGACCTGGTGACCGCGCCCGACCTGCTCGCAGCCGTCCGGCTCGCGCTCGCGGGGGGCGCCGGGTGACCGGACCGCGCACGCACGGCCCGGATCTGCCGGAGAATCACGGCGGCCGCCCCCCGCCCCGGCGGCCCCTCAGACCGAACGACCACGGGAGCGCCATGACCGAGACGCCCGACGGCCCGATGATCGCCGACCGGCACGTCGCTGCCCTGCAGCCGACAATCGACGCCCTCCGCACCGAGTCGGCGCGACTCGCGACCTGGGGCGCGGTGCTCGCCGATCGCCTTCTCGCCGACGGCCGCCTGCTCGCCGCGGGCAACGGCGGCTCGGCGGCGGAGGCGCAGCACCTCACCGCGGAGCTCGTCGGCCGGTTCGACGGCGACCGCCGCGCGTTCAGCGCCATCTGCCTCCACGGCGACACGTCGGCGCTGACCGCGATCAGCAACGACTTCGGCTACGACGACTCGTTCGCCCGGCAGGTGACCGCGCACGCACGCCCCGGTGACGTGCTCGTGCTGCTGTCGACGAGCGGCACGAGCGCGAACCTCGTGCGTGCCGCGGAGGCGGGCCGGGCGGCGAAGGCGACGGTGTGGGCGATGACCGGCCCCGGACCGAACCCGCTGGCCGACGCGGCCGACGACGCGTTGACCCTGCCAGGTGTCGGTGCGAACGTGCAGGAGGCGCAGCTCGTCGCGATCCACGCGATGTGCCGGGTGTTCGACGCGATCGTGCGTGACCGGATCGGAGCGACCCGATGAACGTGACCGTGATCGGCGACCTGCTGCTCGACGTCGACATCGAGGGCGACGTGGAGCGCCTCGCCCCCTACGCGCCGGTGCCCGTGCTCGATGTCGTCTCCGAGACGAAGCGAGCCGGTGGCGCCGGGCTCGTCGCGACCCTCCTGCATCGCGACGGCGACACCGTCACGCTCGTGACCGCGCTGGGCGACGACGCGCGCGCTGCGGAGCTGCCACCGCTGCTCGCCGGGGTCACCCTGGTCACCGGCCGCTCTCCCTCCCCCACGGTCGTGAAGACGAGGATCCGCAGCCGGGAGCAGCCGGTCGTGCGCATCGACGAGGGGTCGGGCAGGCCGGAAGCCCCGATCGTCACGCCCGAGATGCTCGCAGCGGTCGCGACAGCCGACCTCGTCGTCGTGGCCGACTACGGCCGCCGCCTGCTCGACGATCCGGCGCTGCGCGAGGCCGTCGCGGAGGCGGCCACCCGCGTGCCCGTGGTCTGGGACCCGCACGCCCGCGGCTCCCAGCCGGTGCCCGGCGTCGTCGTCACCCCGAACATGGCCGAAGCGCGCGTGTTCTCGGCCGTCGAGGGCGGCGGCGTCCCCTTCGCGGACGAGGCGGCGCTGCGGCTGCTCACCACCTGGCGGGTGGCCGCGGTCGTCGTCACGATGGGCGGCCTCGGCGCACTGCTCCGCCGGTCCGCCGACGGGCTGCCGCTCATCGCTTCCGGACCGCTGGTGCAGGAGGCGGACGTGAACGGCGCGGGCGACCGGTTCGCCTCCGCGCTCGCGGTCGCCCTCGGGCACGGTCGGGAGCTCGGCGACGCGGTGCAGGCCGCCGTGCTCGAGACCGGCCGGTTCCTCTCCGACGGGGGCGTGGCGACGCTCACGGACGTCACGCCTCCCGCGGTCACGAGCCGGGAGCACGACGCACTCGCCGTCGTCGAGCGGGTCCGCGCGGCCGGCGGCACGGTCGTCGCGACGGGCGGCGTCTTCGACCTGATCCACGCCGGTCATGCGAGGACGCTGTCCGCGGCGCGGGCGCTCGGCGACTGCCTGATCGTGCTGCTGAACTCCGACGAGTCTGTGCAGCGGCTGAAGGGACCGGAGCGGCCCCTGATGAGCGCGGACGACCGGGTCGACCTGCTGCTGGCGCTCGAGGTCGTGGACGGCGTGATCGTGTTCGGCGAGGACACCCCCTCCGACGCGATCCGCCGCGTGCGGCCCGACCTGTGGGTGAAGGGCGGCGACTACGCGGCCGCCGACCTGCCCGAGGCAGCGGTGCTCGGCGAATGGGGCGGCCGCGCGGTGACCGTGCCGTTCTTCCCCGGCCGCTCCACGACCCGGCTCGCCGAGGCGATCGCGAAGGTGTCCTGACCGGACGCTGAATCCCGGAGGACGCCACCTGCGCCCGGACGGAGCGTCAGCCCTCGACCACCACGGCGGACGACGGGCGCACGCGCTGGCCGCGCCAGACGAAGAACCCGGTCAGCGTGAACGCTCCGTAGACGACGTACATGATCCCGGACGCGTAGTACCCGGCGGAGAACAGCAAGGGGACACCGACCACGTCGACGGCGACCCAGATCAGCCAGAACTCGACCCAGCCCTTCGCCATGCCGTAGGTGGCGAGCAGCGACCCCATGAAGATCCACGCGTCGCTCCACTGCGGGGCGTAGGAGCCGAGCGCGGTGAAGATGGGGTGAGGATCGCGGTGCCGCCGATGAGCGCGACGATCAGGATCGCGCGCGTGCGCCCCGACGCCCAGTGCGGCGTGATGGTGGTCGCGTCGGCGCCGTTCCGCCGTGTCCAGCGGTACCAGCCGTAGACGCTCACGACGACGAACATCACTTGCCGCCCGGCCTGCCCGAGGAGGTTCACGGGGTCCGGTGTGCCGAACACCGCGCCGAGGAAGACGGTGAACAGCAGGGCGTTCCCGACGATGCCCACGGGCCAGGCCCAGACCTTGCGGCGCATGCCCCCGAGCGCGCTCAGCAGCCCGAAGACGTTCCCGAGCACCTCCCGCAGCAGCAGCGTCTGCGTGCCGATATGGATCTGCGCCTCGAACAGCCAGTGCACGATGTCCACACCGGAGGAGCGCACAGGGTGCTCAGGGCATTCCCGGCATGTCCGAATCCGATCCACAACGACGCGCCCGTCAAGCCCCGGCCGCCCTTCGGCGGCCCGCGTACGCTTCGCAGATGCTGCTCCAAGCCGCCCTGAACGGCAGGCGAACGAGAGCCGAGCACGAGGCCGTGCCGCTCTCCCCCGCCGATCTGCAGGCCGACGCGATCGCCTGCGGAGACGCCGGCGCGCACGCCTTCCACGTGCACCCGCGCGATCCGCTGGGTGTCGAGCGGTTGGATCCAGAATGGGTGGACGCGGCGGCGAACGCCGTGCACGACGTCAGCCGCTGGCCGGTCAGCGTCAGCACCGGCCCCTGGATCGAGGGCGATCAGCGGCGGCGCGTGGCGCTGCTGTCGCGCTGGACCGGCCCGGATGCGGCGAGCGTGAACCTGTCCGAGGACGAGGCGCTCGACACGATGCGCTCCCTGCTCGGCAGCGGCATCCGGGTCGAGGCGGGCGTCTGGAGCGTCGAGGACGCCGAACTGCTGCTCCGGAGCGGGATGGCGGATCGCGTCGAACGGGTGCTCGTGGAGCTGATCGACGTGCCGGGCTCGGACGTGGAGGCGCTCGCCGACGAGATCCACTCGATCCTGGACCGCGCCGACGTGCTGGCGCCTCGCCTCCAGCACGGTGAGGACGCGACCGCTTGGGTCGCTCTCGACGACGCGGTGCGCCGTGGCATCGGGACCCGGATCGGCCTCGAGGACGTGCTCGAACTGCCCGACGGCTCCCGAGCCTCCGGAAACGCGGCCCTCGTCGCAGCAGCACGCGACCTGGGCGCCGGGGACGTCTGACCAGGGACCTGCTCAGGCCGTCAGAACTGCACGCGCGGCGGCTCCGAGATCGCGGCGACCTCCGCTGCCTCGAAGAACTCGCGGCTGCCGAAACCGAGCCGCTTCGCGAAGACGTTGTTCGGGAACACCTGGATCCTGGTGTTGAACTCCCGCACGCCGCCGTTGTAGAAGCGGCGGGATGCCTGGATCTTGTTCTCGCTGTCGACGAGGTCGCCCTGCATCTGCAGGAAACCGGGGCTCGCCATGAGCTGGGGGAACGACTCCGCCACCGCGAACGTGGACTTCAGGGCCTGCTGCATGTGGTTCTCCGCGACGCTGGCGTCGGCCGGGCTGGCGGCGGCGATCGACTCGTCGCGGGCGGCGGTCACGGCTTCGAAGACGGACCGCTCGTGGGCCGCGTTGTCCCGGATCGCGTCGAGGAGGGGCGGGATCAGCTCCGCTCTCCGCTGCAGCTGGACGGAGATGTCCTTCCACGCCTCGTCCACGCGCGAGCGGAGGGTGACGAGCGAGTTGTACGTCACCCACAGGTAGAGCGCCAGCAAGAGGACCAGGGCGACGACGACGATGATCGCGACCCACACCGCGGTTCCCATGGCGGAAGCCTAGAGCGAGCACAGGATCCGGAGGCTGGTGCTCGGCTCCCTCGCAGCAGTCCGGGGGCCTCCCCTCACGGACCGGCCGGCCGCAGCACGAGCTCGCTCAGGTAGGTGGCGAATCCGCCCTCCAGGCGGCCGACCGGGCGTGCTGAGGTGACGACGGGTGCCCGAGCCGTGCTGACGACGAGGTGCCCGGCGGACTGCACCGCGCGGACGAGCTCGACGTCCTCCCGCAGCGGGACGTCGCGGAAGCCGTCCACCGCCAGGTACGCGCTCGCGGTGAGGCCGAGGTTCGCTCCGTGCACGTGGTCGTGCGACTCGGCCCGCGGGTGGAGGGAGCGCCAGCGCCGCCGCTGCCAGGCAGCGAGCTCGCGCGGATCCGGGCGGACGGCGCCCAGCAGGAGCGCGGCCCCACGATCCGCGAAGTCGAGGTGGACCGCGAGCCAGTCCAAGGGCACGACGGAGTCGGCGTCGGTGTTCGCGATCCATATCCGGTCCGGGTCCGTCTCCGTGCGGCGCAGACCGGCTCGGATCGCTGCGGCGCGCGCCGCTCCGACACGGCCGGCGGTGGAGATGACGACCCGTGCTCCACCGGCGCGGGCGACGTCGGCGGTGTCGTCCGTGCAGGCGTCGGCCGCGACCACCACGGCGACGGGCACGTCGCACATTCCGCTCGCCGCATGTATCGCGTCGAGGGCGGCCGGGAGACGCTCGGCCTCGTTGCGAGCTGGGATCGCGACGATGATGCGCTCGATGCGGCTCATCGCAGCCCGGTCGCGGCGGCCACGCTCGCGCTCGGCTCGGTCTGGAACACCTCGAGCACGAAGTCGTCCTCGACGTGCTCGACGAGCCGGCGGCCGCCGAATCGCTCCCGGATCACGCGATGCACGGCGTCACCGCCGCGGTCCAGCCCGAGCACGTGCGGGCGCCAGTGGCAGGCGACGAAGACCCCACCGGGTGCGAGTGCCGCACGGGACAGGTCGACCACCTCGTCGAGGTCGGTCCCGGCGAGGTAGAACCCCACCTCGGACAGGACGATCAGATCGAACGGCTCCGCTCCCCAGGCATCCGGCCACTCGTCGGGGAGCCGCCGCTGCTCCACGCGGACGCCGGGCCGGTCGCGGAGGCGCGCGCGGGCCTGCTCGACGGCACGGGATGCGACGTCCGTCGCCACGAGGGCGTCCGCCCGGTCGGCGAGGGCGGACGTCGTCGTGCCGGAGGAGCACCCGATCTCGAGCACCCGGGCGAAGCGCGGGCGAGGCAGGGCGGCGAGGAGGAGCGCGCGCTTGCGCTGCTCGTACCAGCGGTCGTCGAACCCCCAGGGGTCGTCTGCGGTCGCGTACATCCCGTCGAAGTCGACGGGCAGCGCCGCGGAGGTCGGGAAGACCACCTCGCTGTCGAGCAGGAAGTGCGCGAGCGCCTCCGGTCGCAGCAGCACCTCGTCACCCGCTGCGGGCGAGAGGGGCTCGACCTGCGTCGCGTGCAGGGCGATCGCGTCCCGCTTCGCCGCGAGCGCGGGCTCGTCCAGGTCGAACCGGACCGCCTCGGGCAGCCGGGCGATACCCGGTTCGCCCCAGTGCCACAGCCAGATCGGTGCCTCGAGGTGGACGGCGCGACGGCGCGACGCCACCGCCGCGGCGGCTCTCGCGACCGCGCTGTGGTCCGGGTGCTGGTCGCCCCGCCACGTGCTCACCACCGTGTCCTCGGCCGCTACCTCGCTGAGGAGCGCGCTGACGAGCTCCGTCTCCTGCTCCGCGAGGGCGCCGTCCGGCATCCGGAGGAGGACCAGGCGCGCGTCGGGTGCGAGGCGATCGAGCGCTGCTGCCACCTCCCGCTCGCGCTCGGCGGCGAGCGCCGGGCCGGTCCAGGTGGGCGAGTGCGGGTGGGACGCCTCCCCGCTCGTCGCGACGACGACCGTCACCGGCAGCCCCCGTCCGGCGGCGTGGGCGATCAGACCGCCGGCCATCAGCGTCTCGTCGTCGGGGTGCGCGGCGACCACGATCAGGCGCCGCAGGGGCCCGGTGTCGAGCGGGGGCAGGCTCGCGCGATACCCGGCTTCCTGCCACGCGGACACGGGCGTGCCCGCCTCTGCCGCGTCGAAGCTCATGCCCATCCCTCGGCCGCCGCGAGCACGGCTGCGCCCGCGCGGGCGTCGTCGCGGCCGGCGTGGTGCTGGCGGAGGTAGACGGTGAGGTCGGCGACCCGGCGGGCGTGCTCCTCGTCGAACGTCAACGGGGCGGGTCCGAGGCTCTGCCCGACGAGCGCGAGCAGGCGCTCCGCCGTGCCGGCCACGACGCCGCGGACACGATCGGCGAGCAGCGCGCCTGTGGCGCCGGCGGCCTCACCACGATCGATGCCCTCGGCCGCGTCGGCCAGCACGGCCCGCGCCGCCCACAGCAGCCGGTCCGCCTCCCCGATCGCTGCGAGCGCCAGCTGGTCCGGCCGCCGGTGCTCCGCGGATCGCAGGAGGGCCCGAGCGAGCCCGACCGCGCCACCGAACCAGCACGCGGCGACGCCGATGCCGCCCCACGCGAACCCGGGCCGGGCGAGGTACCACCTCGGCTCCCCCACCGGCGTCGCCGGCACCCCGTCGAGCTGCAGGTCTCCGCTGTCCACGGCGGCGAGCCCCCGCGACACCCAGGTGCCGCTCACGGCTCTGGCGCCGGGCGCCCGCAGGTCGATGTCGAAGAGTCGACGCTCCTCCCCCTCCACCGCGGTGACGAGCGCGCGGTCGAGCCCGCCCGCGAGCGAGCACCACGGCTTCCGCCCGGACACCCTGATCCGGTCCGGCCCCTCCGTCGCCCGGACCGGGTCCAGTCCGGGGCGCTCGGCCGCGTACACCCCGTACACGCCGGCGCCCGGCTCGAGGCCGGCCTGGTCGAGGATCGCGAGCGCGTCCAGGTGCGGTTCGACGACGCGGGCGATGGTGAGATCGACGGCGCCGAGCGTCGCGAGCACCGAGAGGTACTCGGCGGTGCGCCCGCGCCCGGGCGCGGGCACCTGCTCCCCCAGCGCCCGCGCCAGCTCCAGCGCCCCCTCGACACCGAGCGGCACGGCCGTCACGGCGGCTGCCGCCGCGGTCTCGAGCAGTCGACGATCCGCATCAGCGATGGCGACGATCGTCGTGGGTGTCGAGTCGCTGGAAGCGGGCATCCGCGCAGGCTAAGGCGCGCGCCGGGAAAGCGGGTCGGGCTGTCCTGGGATGCTCCCGTCGGCTATGGTGCGCCGGATGCCCCCGTAGCCCAATGGCAGAGGCAGGCGACTTAAAATCGCTTCAGTCAGGGTTCGAGTCCCTGCGGGGGCACGAGGTCGAGCAACCACTGTGTCCTGCCCCCGATGGAATGCCGTCCCAGCAGGCGTAGATCCCGCCTCTCGAGTTGGGGGCGCCGCCGCACAGGTGAAGCGGCGCCCCAACGCTGGCGGGACGAGTTCAGGCGACATCCGCATCGGTGATCGGCGGAACGACGCTCATGGGGGCAGCTTCCTGGCTTCGGATGGCGGCGCGCCCGAACACGAGGACACCGAGGTAGCCGACGAGCAGGGCGACGAAGACCCCGAGGTTTGCGTATGCCCATGCGCCCTGGGTTCCGCCGAGTCCGAGCGGGCCGAGCAGGTATCCCTGCCACGCCAGCCAAGGAGCCGCAGTGTTCGTGACGAGGCCCCAGCCGAGCGCGGTGCCGACGACGATCAGGACGAGCGGCAGCATCCGGACATCGCCGTAGCGGCCGGACCGTGAGAGCAAGTCAGCTTCGGCGTAGTCCCTTCGCCGAAGGGTGACGTCCGCCAGGAACACTCCTGCCCACACCGCCACGGGGACCCCGAGGGTGATGAGCACCCCTTCGAAGGGTGCGATGAAGCTGCTCGAGAAGAACACGACGTAGATCGTTCCGATCGTCATGATCACCGCGTCGATCCCGACGGCGCCGACGCGGGGCACCCGCAGGCCCGCGTTGAGCAGCGACAGACCGGACGAGTAGATGTCCATGATCGCTCCGCCGATCAGCCCGAAGACCGCCGTGAGCGCGAACGGGATGAGCAGCCAGGTGGGGAGTACCGCGGTGAGCGCACCGATCGGGTCGGCGCCGATCGCTGTGCTGAGCGTCTTCGAGGACCCGGCGAGAGCGAGGCCGAACACGAGCAGGACCACCGGCGGCAGTGAGGAGCCGAGCACGGTCCAGCCAACGACGCCGCGGGACGACGAAGATCGGGGCAGGTAGCGGCTGTAGTCAGCAGCCGCGTTCACCCAGCCGAGGCCGAACCCGGTCATCGTGAACAGAATCGCGCCGATCACGGCCTGCGCGTTGCCGGCCGGCAGGGCGGCGAGCGCGTCGAAGCGGATGGTCGGCGCAGCAAACACCACGTAGACGACCGTGAGCAGGCCGACGCCGACCGTGATCACTCGCTGCATCCGCATGATGACGTCGAAGCCGAGCATGCCCCCGACGGCGATCAGCCCGACCACGACGACGATCGAGACGACCTTGACGGCGACGCCACCGCCCAACCCGAGCCGTCCGAGGACAGTGGACACGG